>CAZCAU010000105.1:258-1518 GCA_964496855.1 uncultured Desulfurococcales archaeon | reverse complement strand
CTATGAGGAGAAAAAGAAGAGGATTACGAGTAAAGAGCTGGCTCAAAGGCTTGGGAAGCACGAGGTCACGCTTAGGAATATCTTGAGAACACTTAGTGTTTTAGGATTGATAGAGGCTAGGAGTGGCCCTGACGGCGGCTACTCTCCTACTGTTAAAGCTTATGAAGTTGTTAATAGTATGGGCGAGGCAGCAGGCTATACAGAGTTACCCAGGATACCATTGATTAAAATTAATAATGTACCCATGGGCTTATACCTAGCTGATATAGAGATCTTGAGCTTGAATGACCCGCGTGGTGCCAAGGCTATTCTTAAAGCATATGGCATGCTCCAGGATATAAGGGAGAGAGACAAGATACGCATAGGCCCGTTACCACATACTGGTATTGTTATAGAAGGCATAGTCAACGAGGTTAACAAAGACTCTGGAGAAATACTTGTAGAGATAACTCGGCTCCTCGGTTTGCCTCCGATAAAGATAGAAGAAGTTATGACCTCTAACCCGGTAAGCGTGGGTCCTAGGACCAAGGTTAGAAAAGTAGCTGAGATAATGCTAGAGCACGGGTATAGAGCAATACCTGTTGTGAGAGATAAGAAGATCATAGGCGTAGTTATGACAAAACAAGTATTCGAAGCACTACTTAATGGACGAGCAGATGAGCCTGTGTCCAAAGTAATGACTGCTAGATACTATACTGTTAAACGCGATGAGAGCATAGCGAGTGCTGTCAAGCTTATGAGGAAGTACAATATAGGTCGATTATTCGTGGTAGATGAACGAGGCGATTTAATAGGCGTTATCACGCGTACCGATATATTGAGCACAATAGCTGATCTAATAGGGTAATAACTAACTGTAATAGTTCTTCTAAACCCATTACTAGCTCATTACCGCAAAAACAATATTTTACGCTAAACCTATAGTAGTCTTAAATAGAGGGTTAAAAGTGGTTTCAAGTCTCATACCCGGGTCTCTCATAAAGATATTAGAAGAAGAGGCTCAGAAACAAAAGACATCACCAGAAGCTGTCCTCTCAGAACTCTTACTAGTACTAGTACCAGATGAGAAAAAACCAAGCGTACTCCTAGACTCTGCAAATACCTGCCTAGTAAATGCTGAGAAGCTCGGCGATGAGGGGAAAATCATAGACGGTTATAAGAGAGTATGGTCTGCTATGACACTAGTTTTGAAAGCATATTCATTAAAGAAAGGAGTAGAAGCACCTCGCAGCCTAGAAGAGATGTGGAAGACTGTAGAAG
>CAZCAU010000105.1:0-248 GCA_964496855.1 uncultured Desulfurococcales archaeon | reverse complement strand
GTAGAAGAAATGGGTAAAGAATTAGGAGAGGACGTATATGCAGCATTCTACACGGCTTTAGCTGCTGATATAGCTTCTATAGAAAAACCAGAGTATCTAAGTCATCTGAAGACTATGATAAAGATCTTGAGAGGGCTTGTCGGGAAACTAGTTAGTATACTGTAACGATATAGGAGTGTCCTTGATTACTGATAGTAGTGTGGTGCAGTAGTAATATTTATTTGTATTACGGATAATGTATTACATAG
>CAZCAU010000104.1:0-1674 GCA_964496855.1 uncultured Desulfurococcales archaeon | reverse complement strand
ATATTGCTCCTATTAACTACGACCAAATATATACTTGAATAACTCTGTATAAACATCTATTTAAAGCTATAACGTTGAATGAACCCTACGGAGTCATTGTTCTTTATTTTGTCGTAGTAGAAGAGCCATACAAGCATACAAACAACACTGGAAACCACACATCAAAAATTACTCATGAGAATAAAAACTAGGACAGCAACTCCCATACTTAATGTTACGGTACGCCTTTATTCCTGAATACCATTCTATAGCTACTTGAGAACCGAATAATTCTCCATACCTCGTCTTCTTAACTTCACTCAGTAGTTCCTCGTAATGCTCCTTTTTCATATGCTGCTTCAACTCAAACTTAACTATATCATAGATCTCGTCCTCATAAACCCAACCACAATAGGGACACATACCACAATATACCATACGAAACAACCTAAGTATAGTCAATACAACTAAATATTAATGTCTTTAGAATTATTATTTTTAATTACTATTAGTAAGTACTTAAAGACACCATACTTCGCCCCCTCCTTCGGAGCCGAATATAGCCTCCACTCTAAATTATATGTGCCCTTTAAAGTAATTTCTTCTTCTCTACCTTTCTTGGTTCCTTCCGAGGTATTTTCTGCCCATTTTAGGGTACCGTATAAAGTTCGCCCTTCATGTATTCTAAAATCCTTATCTTTAGGAGAGTCTTTTCTCGGTTTATTCCAATATTGTGGATCATTAGTAAGGAATATAGCATAGCCAGTAGCTTTAGTAAATATCTCAACACATTTCTCAAGTCTTAATAAATCTTTAATGAAATCATATCTATTGGTATAATGTGCACCTTGATCTTTTAAGGCGTATTCTTCTCCATCTATTTCTACTTGAAGAGCCTTAGTTTTATATTTTAATTCAACAATCCACTTATTACCATCATTATCTTCAAAGAATATATCAACATATATAGGTTTACTGTCAATCTTTATCCTCTTTTCTAGCCTAATTTTTATACCACTTTTTTCATATTCTTTATGTATCTTCCAAGCTAATGCATGCTGGAAATCAGCCTCAGAATGAAAAATAAGTCTCTTCTTACCAAGTTCGTCCAATAGCTTAAACATGTCAATTTCGATTATAAATCACCTAATATATTTAAGTATTGATAGTAGCAAAAAAGTATTAAGTAGCTTCTCAGTAGTGATCTGCCAATTTTTACATTATTAATAATTATTGATTTTCAATTAAGCTCAACAGAAGATCTTAAGTAAATGGTAAGCTTAGACTGAATATAATCGGACTTAGCAATCTTGAGTATGTTTCTCCAGAAGCTGTTATTACTCCATCTCCTCTGTAAATACATGTAGTATCTATCATGATCGTTAGAGAATTCGTTTGCTATTTCCTCCTCGATCTTCATAGCAGCTGCATTCCATAGAGCAAGAGTCTTGAAGTCCTTTAGGGCATATTTAAGGAACTCATTTATCCTCATATCCTTGAAAGGGTTTAGCTCATGGCTCCACCAGCTCTTCAGGACCATAAGGTCTTCATTGGTAAGCTTCTTCCTCTTAGAATTATTGAGTGCTCTAACTCCTACTCCAGGTACTATGATCTCCTTCCTACGTGCAGCATTTCTCCATGCAACACCATCCACGGCACTAGCCCCTAGATAGAAGCTCAAGTGTATCATATTAG
>CAZCAU010000103.1:0-1714 GCA_964496855.1 uncultured Desulfurococcales archaeon | reverse complement strand
CTGCTATTGTCGATATCCCGTTTCGCTTTGACTAGGATCTTACTAGTGTTTTCGAGGGCAAGGGCAAGATCAGCGATGTTTATTAAGGCTACATTTAGTCGCTCTAATAGTTTTCTTAAGTCGGAAAGTCGGGAGTTAGCGGTATTTTCAAGGTTTATGAGATCATTCAACGTTTTTGTGAGATTTTCGTTTAACACGCTGAATTTCTTTACGTTATCTTCATACATCTCCATTGTCTTGCTTATTCTATTAAATGATGATTCGCTTCTCTCAATGAATGTCTCAATCTTTGTGTAAAGCTCTGATAGACCTTTAGCTATAGTTATCTCTATATTGTCTAGAGCAGATCTTATCTCGGATCTCTGTGCTTTTAGTTCTTGAAGGATTTTATTTAGTTCTGCTACATGAGAGGATAGCATTTTGCTCCATTTACTTAAGTCATCATCAAATCGCCCTATGAGTTTATTGTACTCTGATGAGTAATGTGATATCTTAGCTTCGAGTTGATCCACGAGTATTTTGAATCGACTTTCCTTATCCTCTAAATCTCTTAGTCTCTCTTGAACGTGCTTTGTTATAGTATCTAAGGCTTTTGAAAGAGCCCTTAAGGAGTCTTTTTGTGCTCTAAATAAGTCCGTCAGCTCATCCATAATACTCTTTGTCATTTTACTTAATCTTACTACTTCATCCTGAAGCGTGCCTATTGAGGCTATTAGGCTTGAGTTTGAGGTGGTTATGAGTTGGGTAAGCGAATCAGTAAGCTCATTTAGATATATTTTCAGCTCGCCTTTAAGGCTATTTACTAGCTCTTCTGCATCCCTCTTCTTCATGAAGAGCACCATAGCTTTCGATTTCCATTACTGAATTCGTGTTTTTTAAGATATCTTAAAAATTAGGGATCTGGCAAGTGAATAATTTCTATCATGACATTATGACGTTAAGTACATTCATAAAGAAGCCAATATAGAGAAGCACACGAGGCATATGTTATGAATTGCCAGGATGGCGATGGGGTATTCAGAAGGGTATCTAAACGGGATATATCTACGTTAGAGAGTACATTACGCTGTAACATCATTGGAGAAACTTACGTAATATAACCTAGAAGTACTCCATCAACGTATCCCGCTTCTTAAGACTTATTTTGAATAACCTCTTAAATGCAGGTAAGCTTACGTTGTAAATAGGGACACCATCTATTATTATATGATCTATCTTCCCGTTATGAGCATGACCATGGATTACAGCTAACGGCTTATATCTTTTTATTACGCTTTCTAGCTTCCTAGAGCCTAATTGTGGCCATATTCTGCTAGGCTCACCTTTGAGCGTAGTATATGTTGGAGCGTAATGGGTAACTAGTAGAGTAGGATACTTTGATGAGCTCAATAGTCTCTCTAGTATTTTTATACGTTTATTATATCTCTCTACTATATCTGGAATGTGTTTCATCTGCCAAGATGTTGGCGTGTCTAAGACACCTCTGCTACCTATGATACGGACTTTGCCTATTGATAGATCGATATCTATGTAGTCGTCATCTAGCCATATCACATCAGGATAGAGATTCCTGAATTTATCCGATAACTCCTCATAGTCTTCATTTCCGAAGACTGCAATTATCCTACCGTTATATACTTTCCTTATTAGAGAGAATACATGTGATGCGGCATGTACGTTACCCTTGGCTACTATGTCGCCGGCTATTATGAAG
>CAZCAU010000102.1:0-1763 GCA_964496855.1 uncultured Desulfurococcales archaeon | reverse complement strand
TGTTTTTGCTTCTCCTATGAAGTGCTCTGATAATCTCTAGCCACTTCCCGTTCCTCCTCCAAGCATAACTATGACGCTTCTGAACATCTTCAGCAAGATGCTTGAGATGAAGAGCTTCAGTAAACCTAGTGTTTATCCTCCTAACACGTCTACCATTATAAACAACCAACTTCTTCAAGTTCGGATCCAGAGAAACTAGTCTCTTCGGCTTGTATGGGCTATACCCCCATCTAAAAGGTATTGATAACCATATCCTACCCTGCTCATCGATGCTAACTATTACCTCGTACCACTTTCTACCAAAGAACTTCCTGATATAGTCCCTGTTATGTAGTAGCTTTATCTTGAATATCTTATTCCTAAGCTTTACAACAACAAGCTGGTTCTCTAGGTCTACTCTTGCGTCATACTGGTCTATCCTAGTTGTTAGTTTTCTTAGAATAGGCTTCTTTTCCCTATTCTTCTTAGTCGCTTTGACTAATGCTAGAGCGTACTTGTATATCTGCTTAGCTTGGTGAGCACGAAATCCTTGATTCCTGAGTATCTTGTAGAACATCTGGTGGAGTTGATTTAGTGTAGGTAACTTGTCCAGTTCCCATAGAGTGTCCGCAACGTATTGGATAGCTTTACGTGTGAGATAGAGTTCCTCTCTCAATTCGTTAAGAGAACCATCTACTAGTACTCCTCTTGCTTTAAGGGTCAGCATGTATTCTCCTCGGGGAACCACCCAAGTCTTATGAGTGGTGCTCCCCCTCATCGGAGCTTTTCGCCCAAGTATATTTTGGAGTCAGTTTTATATATTCATTTCGCTACTTTACTGTATCGGTAGGAGTATGAGTATTGTCTATGTCTTCGAAGTAAAGATAATAAGCTATGGAAGGGGAAGATACATCATATACCCGCCAAAAGAATACCAAGAGAAGCTGAAGAAACACCATGGGAAGAAAATCAAAGTCATAGCAGTAATAGAAGAAGAACAGCCATAGAATCATATAAAATAATATGCTTTTATATAAAAAGTGCTACAGCAAGAGCTGATCTGAGACATAGCGAGGCTAGTATTAGTCTTGGTGACTACAACTGGTCATGCTTTGCCGCGCACCAGGCTGCTGAGAAAGCGCTCAATGCTCTAATACTACACGTGCTGGGAGAATATGCTAGAGGCCATGATCTAGTCAAACTATGTAGTATGGTTAAAGACCAGGCAGGAATAGACCTAGATATCGCTGATCTCTCCAGGCTCTCAGCATACTATACTCAGGCTAGGTACCTGAATGCTGGTATTGAGAGACCATCAAAGGAGATAATGAGGGAGCAAGCAGTAGAAGCATTAATGATTGCGAGGAGAATCCTAGATGAGGTCTCGAAGATTATTAGAGACCCGTAGAGAAATAGTAGAGGCTCTTAGAAGGGTTAAGAAAGAGCTTTGTGCCGAGGTATACTTGTTTGGCAGTTATGCTAAGGGCACTCATACAATTGATAGCGATGTAGATATAATAGTGGTTTCAGAAGAGTTTCGTGGATTAAACCTCGTAGACAGAATCGTTATGGTTAGAAGACTATTGCCAGAAGACAAGGGTTTTGACATGATCGCGCTAACGCCGGAAGAGTTTGAAGAAAAGAAGAAGAAAGCCTTCTATAGAGAAGTGTCAAGATACTGGGTGAGAATAGACTAGGCTCTGTTACTGTGTGCTACAATAATACCCGGTTGTTTTCTACTAGTATAGTAGATGATACTAGTTCCGGAGCTCCTGGTTATATAC
>CAZCAU010000101.1:0-1789 GCA_964496855.1 uncultured Desulfurococcales archaeon | reverse complement strand
CCCAGGATCCAGGGCATGGCTTGAGGAAACAGGCATCATACGTATTAGGGTATTCTAGGTGTATAGGCTTGGTGGATAAACTAGTAGTTGAGATAATACGTAACGCTGCTATATTTGCATCTGAGGAGATGGGCGTAGTTCTAAAGAATACTGCTTATAGCCCTAATATCAAGGATAGGCTAGACTATAGCTGCGCAGTATTATCTCCCAGAGGAGAACTTGTTGCACAAGCAGAGCATATACCGGTTCATCTAGGCAGTATGAGTGTAGGAGTACAGAATACTATTAGAGAACTCGAGAAGCATGGAGAAAAACTAGAGCCTGGAGACGTGATACTAGTTAACGACCCTTATATAGCTGGTACTCATCTAAACGATCTCACAGTAGTAAAGCCTGTCTACTATAGAGACATACTAATAGCATATGTTGCTAATAAGGCGCACCACGTAGATATAGGTGGATCAGTGCCTGGGAGCCTGGGTGGCAGAGTAGTAGAGCTCGTACAAGAGGGCTTGATAATCCCTCCAGTCAAGATAGTAGTCAAAGGCTCTCTAAACAAAGACGTCTTAAGCATCCTCGAGTCTAATATCAGGACTCCCGAGTATTTCAGAGGCGATTTGAAGGCACAGCTCGCGGCTCTTAATACTGGTGAGAAGAGAGTATTAGAGCTTGTATCTAGGTATGGTGTTAAAACACTTCTAGAATCCTGGGACGAGATATTATCCTATACTGAGAGGTACACGAGGAGCATAATCAGGAAGCTAGGTGTGAGGGGGACATATACTGCGGAAGACTATCTAGAGTATGATGACAGGCTAGTAGGGATAAGGGTATCCTTATCCCTTGGTGAGGACAACGTGGTTGTTGATTTTATTGGTTCTCACAAGCAAGTAGATGCACCCATAAATGCTGTTTATGGTGTAACAGTAGCGAGCACCAGCTTCGCGCTAAAGAGTGTATTAGACCCAGAGATGCCTATGAATCATGGATTTTTCAGAGTAGTAGATATAAAGGCTCCACAAGGCACTATTGTCAACCCTGTTAAACCAGCACCCGTCTCTGCTGGTAATGTTGAGACCTCGCAGCGCATAGCAGATGTGGTATTAAAAGCACTAGCCAGTGCTCTACCAGGCCGTGTCCCAGCAGCTTCTTGTGGTAGTATGAATAATGTTGCTGTAGGAGGAGTCCGCAGTAATGGTAAGACATGGGCTTTCTACGAGACAATAGGCTGTGGATCCGGGGGTAGACCATGCTGTGACGGGGTAGATGCTGTCCATACTAATATGACTAATACTCTTAATACCCCGATAGAGATCCTTGAACGAGAATACCCTGTGTTCTTCATCGAGTACTCTATAAGACCTGATAGTGGAGGCCCGGGCAAGTATAGGGGCGGGAACGGTATTATCAGAGCCTTCATGGTGTTAGAAAATGGTGTCAGAGTAGTAGTGACTGGCGAGAGAGTCAAGACCAGGCCTTGGGGCTTAGAAGGCGGCAAGAACGGTGCACCAGCCGAGTACCTGGTAGTTAGGAGTAATGGAAGAGTAGAAAGGCTCCGAAGCAAAGATGAGACGGTACTCAATAAAGGCGATATACTGTACATCAAGACTGCTGGCGGGGGAGGATACGGTGACCCGTGTAGCCGGGATAGGAAGATGATTGAAGAAGACTTGTCCAATAGCAAGATTTCTATTGATGTAGCTGTCAAAGACTATTGTTATAGCCCCTAGAGCGACATTAGCCCTATGAGTGCTAATGTTATTGTTATAGTGTTTGAGAGTATACCTCC
>CAZCAU010000100.1:217-1832 GCA_964496855.1 uncultured Desulfurococcales archaeon | reverse complement strand
ATACCCGGACATGCCCCTCACAATATTACAATCTCCCCCAAGACCAATAATAGTAGAACTTGTTGAAACAAATAATTGGGAAATAAACTTCAAAGAATTCGCTAGAGAAGTATACTGGCTAACACATCTGCATTATGCATCAGCGTTCAGAACACCAAAACTACCCATAACAACCCTATATTCACATAGAATCTCAAGCTTTGCAAACGCAGGGGTAATACCGCATGAAAAACTCCTGGGAAAATACTGGTTCCTATGAAGACGTCCAAGAATACTCAGGATATGGCTACACAATATACTACTCAAGGAAGAAAAACAAGATAATATACAGACTAAAAAATCTATCTGAAGTAATAAGCGGAAAGAAAGCAATTCTCCTATCAGGCAAGGGTGCATTAACAGTTAGAGCCCTACTAAAACTTAAAGAAAGCAACATACAGATAATAGTACTACCTGAAAGAAAACCTATACTCGACCTAGATGCAGAAAATATAAAACTACTTAAAGCACAAGTAGAAGCATACCTAAATTACAGTAAAAGGCTACACTACGCCAAACAATTTATTCTCTCAGCCTCCTACAACAGACTAACGATACTTAGAAAACTAGACGTCCCACCAAAGGAACTCAGCGAGGCAGAGGATAAAATACTAGATGAGATAAGCGAGGTATTTGAAGCCAAAAGCATTCAAGAATTAATGTCCCATGAAGCAGCCATAGCAAAAACATACTACGACGCATTAAAAACCATAATCCCAGAAGAATACGAATTCGAAAAGAGAACAAGAATGCCACCAACAGATCCAGTAAGTGCAGCAATAAGCTACTTTAACATAGCAATTCTATATCCAACATGCAGCATGGCACTAAGAACATACAAGCTAAACCCATACATAGGATACCTCCACGAAATACAATACAACAGAGAATCCCTAACCTTAGACTTCGCAGAACAATTTAGACAGCCACTAATAGAGGAACCCATAATAAGCCTATTCAGAAACAAACTAATAACACCCCAAAGAGACTACAAACAACTAGAAGACAACACCATTAAACTCACAAAAAGAGGTAAAACTAAAATCAGAAGAGCAATAAGACAAAAATTGTACGCCACAGTAGAGAAAGAAAGAAGACTAATAGACATAATATATAGTCAAGCAAAAAGCCTAGCAGACTCACTACTAAATAGAAAACCATACAGACCCTACAGGTACAAGCCACTAATATAACCTACACAGTAAATAACATACAGGAAAGAAAACTCAAAGAGGCTCATGACACTTAAGCTCCCTAAAACACTTAGCACAAGGTAAAACAATATCAACCCTCGCCTTAGACCTCCTAATAACCCTCCTAATCTCGCGAATAAGCCTCGAAAGTTGCCTCCTAGTTAACCTCAAATAGTACACACTATACTGAAGCCTCCTCGCACCATAATCCTTCAAAACCTCCTTCAACTCATCCCTAACCTCCCTAAACTCTTCATGAACATCATATATAACTATCACATCAAACTCCTCATTGCTCACATTTAATCCTCCTCTCAACCTCCACTATAAAGTTATAGACAAGCCTCTTAGTAGGATTCCTAATCAGAGATAGAACCCGCCTA
>CAZCAU010000100.1:0-207 GCA_964496855.1 uncultured Desulfurococcales archaeon | reverse complement strand
AACGTCCTTCTCCTCTTCCTTGGTAAAACTGATTTCAACGTTGAGGATGGATAGATCTTAAAGACAACATTACCATATCTCTTCAATTCTCTAATACTTCGATAACCATAAGGCTTAACTATCAACTCATTATCCTTAATACATGCAACCCTAAGAGGCCCTGGAGGTACCCATTCTGAAACATTCTCATACCTAACTATACAATGA
>CAZCAU010000099.1:0-1879 GCA_964496855.1 uncultured Desulfurococcales archaeon | reverse complement strand
AGTTAACAAAAACTCTAGAAAGCTGTGGGCTCAAAGCACCTGGTTTGAAAAAAGGCCGTGCCCTAGGCCTTCGCTCATAGAGTCTCCGCTCTTTTTTATCTATGATTTTAACACCAGCAATTATCATTCCCTCAGTAGCTATTAGCCTCAATATGGTTGACGGATTATCCAAATCTACACGCCATTCTAGCTCAGATAATAGTTTCTCCGCTAATGCGTCGATAAAGGATCTAGCATCCAGTTTTCTTCCATGATTTTTTACTCTTGTAAACCTTATAGCAAAGGGATCTGTAAAACCATATCTCCTCAGCTTCTTGGCGAGATCTGCGGCTTCAAGTTTTTCCAAGAATCTCCTAGGCTCTGCCTCTGAATGGAATAGTAGGAAGCCTATTTCATTAATCATGCCAGAGTCCAAGACTATTTTCCTAGCATCATCTACCCTTAGATCGCTGGATGAGAATAGCACTACCAGGTCATGGGTAGAGAGAATCTCATAGTCATTTGCATAACAATCTAGTAGTGCTTCTAGCTCAGCGAAGGGGAGCGAAGCGTGAAGACCTGATAATAGTACATAATATAGTGTCAATGTATGATCAGCTTATACTGTTATGAATTGCTTTAGATGGGTTGCTAAGAGACTAGTTATATCGACGACTTCTACATTGCTAGGCGGCGTAGTAGTATTTGTAACAATCACTCTATCTACCCCAGCTTTCTTGATTTTCTCTATAGCGTTACTCACAAATAATCCGTGAACAGCAGCCACACTTATACTTGCAGCTCCTAGTTTCTTTAGAGCCTCAGAAGCCTTGGCTATAGTGCCTCCAGTACTTATTATATCGTCTACTATTACTACATGCTTGTCACGTACATTTATTGATTTAGGCTCTATGCTGATTTCACCTGTAATCCTGTCCCTATGTTTTACAAGATAATCATATTCTGTGCCAAGAACAGATGCCAGGCTCTTAGCTCTCCATATAGCACCTATGTCCGGTGCTACTACTATAGTCTCTCCGCTAGGCATATTCTTAAGGTGCTCAGCTATATGTTGAAACGGTCTTATATTTACTGCTACTCCTTTAAACCATGAGAGACTCTCCGAGTTGTGAATCTCAACGGTCATCAGGATGTCTGCACCAGCATTATGTATCATTTCTAAAACTACGCGCACGCTTATGGGCTCTCCCTTGAGAAATACCTTGTCTTGTCTACTGTATGCAAGATATGGTACAATAGCTATTATTCTCTCAACACCCTGGTTTTTAACAGCATTTATTGCCAAGAGTAGTTCTAGAAACCTCGTGTTTTGATCAGGATATAGGGTCTGAACTATAGCTACAGTACTAGGTAATTTATCAGGTACTCTAACGTATATCTCGCCGTCGGGGAAGGTTTTCCTAGAAGCTATGCTATGTTCTACACCCAGGGTCTCTGCTAGTCTCTCTCCCAAATCATAGTCTTCTCTACAACTGATAATCATTGACATCCAAGTACCCCTCTCTTAATCTAAAGACTAATTTTATATGCCTAGCTATTTAATGGTTAGCATCCCTATCTGCCGTTACTTCTAATTACTTTAATATATTCTCAATCACGGCAGATGGCTCATCACGCCTACCCACTCAGCATCCCACAGGCACCTTTACGTTATATTGGCTCCTACAGGGCTGGAGTGGGTAGGCGGCTCTTCGTGGTAAATTTTATATACAGTAGCTTACAAGTATGACTACTGTAGGAGATGTGTGTGAGCTACGAGATCTACATTTTCGAAGCTACCTTAACAAATGTGGGTGCTGGTTACCTAGGTATTTACATACCGAAAGATGTCGCTAGAAAGCTTGAGAAGTTCAGGGGGGAGAAGGTGATAATACATGTC
>CAZCAU010000098.1:0-2092 GCA_964496855.1 uncultured Desulfurococcales archaeon | reverse complement strand
GTATCTACAAAAATAGAATTGAAAGTTGTTAGTGAAGGATTATATTAGGTTTAAGCACCCGGAGCATAGAGGTATCTACAAAAATAGAATTGAAAGATTATTTTTATCTCATAACCAGTACTGCTAGCATTCTTGTTTCCACGTATCTACAAAAATAGAATTGAAAGCCACCATGTTATGCAGCTTAACGCCTACTTAGGACTCCTAGTATCTACAAAAATAGAATTGAAAGGTCTCAGGGTTATATCCAATCAAGTAGTAGTGGTTACTGTGTATCTACAAAAATAGAATCGAAGAAACAAAGGATAAACAATAGCATAACAATCCATGCTTTTCTCTAAATATAAATAGAGTGAAATGACTGTGATAGAATTAAAAGGGCGTGGCTATGCGGGATGCTGGTAATTGGATAAAGCATCTCTTCATTAAGAAAGCTCGTTTGTTTCTCGAGTGCTTAATAGTAATTGAGAAAGAGGAGAAAAAGAAACTAAGGATATAGCTAGAATTCCGAAAAACACGGTGTCTCTAGAACCACTGGGGTTTAAAGTTCCGCTCCAACATCTCAGGGCTTGAAGCCCTGCTTGGAGCTCAAGCAACTCCGGTGTCCTAACCGTATCTTCTTCAAGGTATAGGTACTATGGGTAATGTTCCTTGGCTCGATCAAGGGAATCTTCTAGCCACGAATGTCATATTTGAGTGCTAGCTATATAATGATTTTAGTGTTATATAGGAGCTTGAAAAATGCTAGTAGAAAAAGTCTACGGGCATCAAGTTTATTTTCCACCGAATACTGCTGTATGGCCTGAGTGTAGTTTTGCAAATTTTTCTCTGTATTCTTTGAGGAACAAGTATTCTGCTCGTAGGCCCGTGCAGTGGCCCGCATGGACTTCTTCGACGCCTTCTTCTCTAAATAGTTTTATAATATTGTTTATCTTCTCCTCTGTGAAGCCGAGGAGGTGGAAGCCTCCCATTACAGCGTAGGGTTTCTCGCCTGTGATTTTCTCGGCTGTCTTGACTATGTTTATTATGCCTGAGTGGCTGCATCCCCCGATGACTATGGCTCCTACATCATTGACAACAACCGCTATGCCTGTATCATCTCTAAGCTCATGCCTTGTAAGAGCTCCGTTGACAATCGTATAGTTTTCTCTGAGAACTGGTGCTAGATCGGGATGCTTTCTTTCTATTTCGCCCAAGAAGAATACTCCAGGAGCTACTTCTAGAGGTGTTTTCACTAAGACAAAGTCTGCTCCAGCTTCTTCGAGTTCAACTCTTCTGAATGGTACTCCTATGTTGAGCCTGACGCTTGTTCTAGCAATGTATATTGACGGTTTAAAGACATCTGGGTGTGCGACTACGGGGACTCGTTTCCCGATATTCTTCAATATTCCTAATAATCCACCTGTATGATCATAGTGGTTGTGAGATAATACTATAGCATCTATGCTATGCAGATCCACGCCAAGCAAATTAGCATTATGTATTATTCCATCAGCATACTGACCCGTATCGAATAATACTCTATGGACTTTACCATCCTTGTCAATAACTTCAATGAACACCGATAAACCGTGCTGTCCAAGTAATCCGCGTGATTCGTACCCAGCGTAATCATCTGCTAAGAAGACTATGCGTGCTTTAACTGCTTTACTCACAGAGAAGACGCCTCCGGAGTATAAACTAGTGTGTGAGAAAATAAAACTATTCGCACTCGCAATCTTTATTCTCTCATAGCATCTTGGTGTTTGTCTATATGGTCCTCTGTGGAGAAAATATAGGTCTATAAAAGGATTGAGTCTCGAATTCCTGATAACACGCAAGCTGTGTTCTCGGAAAAACCATATCGAAGAAGCTAGAATAGAGGCGGATCCTAGATACTACTGCGAAACCCACGCCTCCGCTAAAACACCGACCCGGAGAGATTCTCAGCCCTCCGCTATCCGTGGACGGCATGGCCTAGCCTTCATTTCATCTTGCTCGTTGCTGGGCTTCATGAGAAGCTTATCTGGTTCTCGGACCGTGCTTCCTCGTACATGAGCTCTGGTAGGGTGTATACGGAATTCGTGGCCTCTAGTGCTGGACGCCTCCCTGG
>CAZCAU010000097.1:0-2110 GCA_964496855.1 uncultured Desulfurococcales archaeon | reverse complement strand
CTAGTATTATAGTGTAGAGAAGTTGTGGAGTAGTAGCCGGGCGGGGATTCGAACCCCGGTCACGGGGGTTCTCCGCCGCGTGAGGCTCCAAAGCCCCGCATCCTTGGCCGCTAGACGACCCGGCTTCCCTGTCTTGAAGATATTATTTCCTTAAGCCTAAAAGTATTACTATCTTATTACCAGTTACGCTTTATCTTGATTACCATAATTCTTCTAGATACGGAGCACTACTAGTATTATCTTAGGCGTTGACTGGTATGAGTATGGATAGAGAGTGTATAATAGCTACTCTACTGAGGAGTTTACTAGGTATAGACACCAATATAGGCAGAAACGATTTTGAGACACGATTGATTATCCAGAAAATAGTGTATCTAGCACAAGAAAGCGGTATACAATTGGGTTATAGGTTTAAATGGTATGCATATGGCCCATATAGTCGTAAATTAGCGTTGGACATTGGTAAGATACTACAAGTACGGATCGGAGAGTGCCAAGCAACCATGGGATACGATTTAGCTACTATGAAACAATTACTGAGCGAGTTAAAAGAGAAGAGCATTGTTAGTGGCAAAAGCTTGTCTTACTGGTTGGAGCTAGTATCATCACTACATATGCTCAGGTACAATACCTATCCTAGAGCAGTAGATGTTGTAGACGAGTTGTTAAAACTTAAGAAGAGCAAGTTTAGTGTAGATGATGCAAAAACAGCTTTGAGAATCATAGAAAAATATTTCTCGGGTCCAAGACCAGAGTTTAGAGTAGCCTAGTATTTCTCGTATGCTAAAAAGAATCGAGGAGTACAGATGCTCCAGAAGCAACGGAAAAGAGTATACGACGAGATACACGGGTTCATAGAATTAAACAATGTAGAGTTAGAGATAATAGATACACCTAGTTTTCAGAGACTTAGAAGAATAAAACAGTTAAGCGTAGCATATCTTGTATATCCTGCTGCGACACACACGAGGTTTAGTCATAGCTTAGGCACAATGTATCTAATGGGTAGGATATCAACGCATCTTTATAGACTAGGATACATAGATGATCAGGGAGACATAGAGATACTTCGGATAGCAGCTCTTCTCCACGATATAGGGCACCCACCTTATAGTCATACTATAGAGGCATATTATACAAAAAAGAACGTGAGCCATGAAGAGCTAACTAGTTACCTACTACTTAATGACCCATACATACCATCTATATTGGAGAAGCATGGTGTCGACCCCAAGGAAATAACCAGTCTTATAAGAGGGAGACATAAGAATCCACTATACAATTATCTCTTGAGCAGCGATCTAGATGTAGACCGTATGGATTATCTGAGAAGAGACTCTGCTCATACAGGCGTTGCGTATGGACTGATAGATATAGATAGGCTTATTGATACAATGATTGTTGACAAAGAAAACAATATAGCAATACTAGATAAGGGATTGCAAAGCGTAGAAAGTTTTTACATAGCTAGACTACACATGTATCAAGCAGTATACTACCATAAAACCATAACAGCTTACGAATTATTGTTAGAAGAAATATATAGTAGACTAGTAGAAGAAGTCGATGAACTAAGACCCTACTCGGATCCTTCATACATAAGAGAACTCATAGATAACGGTGAATACGCTTATTGGGATGATAACTGGTTACACAGTCATATAGTGAGATGTGCTAAATCACCTGGAGACAACTGTGATAAGAAGACAAGTGAACTAGCGAAAAGATACCTGTTCCGCAAAGGACCAAAACTGGTTCTTGATCTTAGCAGCTTCACTGATAATCCGTATCTAGAGGAACAATATTCTAGAAAACTAGAAGAGGTTCTAGAAGAACTCAAGAGCACAAGTAGAAATTACTATGTCATAGTAAACCCAATAATGATAATAGACGAAGAATCTCTCAGAATATATAAGAGCGGCACGTCAATACCAATAACTGATAGAAGAGTAAACTCTATAATAGGGTACCTGCCGAAATACTACATAGTAGCTAGGCTTTACACGCTCTAGGGCTACAAGGGGCCGTCGTCTAGCCTGGACTAGGATGCGGGGCTTGGGCCCCCGTGGTCCGGGGTTCAAATCCCCGCGGCCCCACCAAATAAACTCAC
>CAZCAU010000096.1:0-2225 GCA_964496855.1 uncultured Desulfurococcales archaeon | reverse complement strand
GGTTTGCAGACTACTGGAAGAAAGCTAGTGAAACTCTTGAGGATGGATATGGTGACTGCGAGGATCAGGCAATACTTGTTGCAGCCATGGTTCTAAACTACTGGCTAATAAAGTACAATACGACATACGCTATATGGGTTGTCCTAATCACAGGACCCGCGGCAGCACATGCTTTCACAATAATACCTATCCAAGGCGGAAAAATAATAATCCTGGACCCTGCAGGATCACAAATAACAGGCTTAGACCTCTGGATCTACAAAATAGTTGAACCCAAGGACATCTATGAGGCAATAACAAACTACATCAGAGAATGGAGAGAACAAGGATACTATTTCGACAAAGTCTACGCGGTCTTCAACCATAAAGAATACAAAATACTGAACATGAACATCTATGAGTTCATAAAATGGCTATATGAGCAGACATAGTGGTGTTAGGTAGCTGGGAGGGCAAAAATATACCTAACACCCTTTTTGAACCATTTTATGGTATAATGAATTGCAGTGTTAATTATGTTATCAGCGTTTAGCCAGGTCTTTGAATGTTTAAGATAAGTTATTAATAATGTTTAAGTAAAACTTTCGCCACGGTCTGCTTTTTAAAGTTCAGGTATTACTTGTGAGTGATAGGTGTGAACGAAATATATGTCAAAGGCTTAGAGGACGCGTTCCTAGTAGTGTTAAACTTAATAGATGAACTAGAATGTAAATCGGAAGAATGTAAGCAGCTAAGAGATAAAATAAGGCAGTATTATACGTGGATCCTGGAGCGGAGAGTAGACAAAATAAGAACAATGCTGGAGCAGTTCTCTTATTAAGGAAAAGTGTTAGGTAGGTTTCAGAGGAGTAGGCTACCTAACACCTAAATAAATAATACGACAAGACTTAGGCCTTGCTCGAACATCTTCCTTGTTAGGAAAATCTTATAAGTAGTAAACCTTGATTCCTGGAATTAGGAACGGGATGTACCGCTCGAAAAGGGCGGTGAACCGCATCCCACAACAAGTATCTGCCAGCTGGCATTACCCATCAAGCATCACTCAAAAACCATAAAACAAACCCCAATCACCATCCCATGTTCTTCTCTACTTTTAAGTTAAGAGTAAAGAAAAGCCGCTTAGTCTTTATTTCTTGCCTAAGTCAGTGTTAATCTATTTTAGTAATTAAGTCGCTTATTCTCCAATGTGCTGTTTTCACCAGATCAACAATTATTTTAGCTAGCTTTTCAGCAAAGATAGAGCTAAACGTTTCCTTAGAACCAGCTAAATCATTTACTCCATACTCAAGATATCCCCTAATCGAAGTTAAAAACCGCAAAAGAACAGCGGATCTTGCTAGTTCTATTCTAACATTATTAATTTCCCAGTCTTCCAAGAATGGCTTAATTTTTTCAAATGCTTTAGGGATTTTATCGCTAACATCATGAGGAATTCTTCCATCTTTCATCTTATATTCTATGTTCAGTTTATCGAGAAGAGATTTCACCGAAATCTCTATACATCTTTGAGCTTCAAGCATAGCCCCAGCATAGTCAAACTCCCTAAGACGGCTTTCCGCAGCATAAAGTCTCTCACTTGCATCCTCTATTCTCCTAGCTTTCACACCTAACCGCCTCCTTCTCCAACAATCTCTAAAAGTCTTCTCGCATGCTCTGCAGCTCTACGGCCTTTCTCTGTTAAGCTGATTAGCCTTCTAGGAGGAGGACCTTCCTCATACCTTTCATTTATTAGTCCTAGATTTTTGAGTAGTTTTATTGCATTATAGATTGTTTGCACGTTTAGTCCTGATTCTTTTCTTATCCTGAATATTGTTACTTCCTCGTTTGCTGTTAGGAGGTAGGCTAGGAGTTTCAGGGGGCCATTCAGTTTTCTTTTCATCATCTTTCCACATGGTAATTACATAGTCTAGAAACTATATTTTGATTAGGTTTACTTCTTAGTTTTTAGACAGTATACTTATGTTAGGTAAGATTCTTCTCTTATCTACTTCCACTTCTTCTTAGTAAAGCAGTTAGCGATAGTACTATCATACATATACCCCCTGCTCCAATAAGGTATGCAAGTATTGTTGGACGTGAACCTTCTACATTACCTACATGGTACGTTACCCATCCCCAACCTCCAGGCTTAAGCACCATAAATACTGTCACGAACCCCATCATAAGAACTATTAAAGCCAAAGCAGTAACTATAGTTTTCACGCTAAACACCTGAATTTTCTTAG
>CAZCAU010000095.1:0-2303 GCA_964496855.1 uncultured Desulfurococcales archaeon | reverse complement strand
CCTCAATACACTTTTATCCTACATACCTTGGATTGGAGCTCATAGTTGTTCCATACCTCGACCTCTATACAACCACTTTCATAGCGTAGTAATAAGTAGTACTTGTTTTGTTGTGAAGAGTCTATGTATATATGTTGTTCCACAGGAAAAACTATGTAACTGTATCTACCGTAATGCATATTGTCCGTTCACCACTATCTTTGGTCTAATTATTTCAATTGCTTTCAACACGGCCTCGGATCTGAAGTCTTTACGTATAAACGGGAATAGGTCTGGGAGTTACTGTGTCTCGTGTATAAGCAGTAAATCCACATCTCTGTCTCTGAGCTTCTCAGCCTCTTCCAGAAATTCCTCTGGTGTTCTACGGGGTACACCTTTCTTCACCTTCCTCTTACCAGCAATAATCCCGTTTATGCATGCTATCCTCAGCCACCGAGCTCGTATACTCTCCTATCCTCCATAACTACAGG
This sequence comes from uncultured Desulfurococcales archaeon, assembly GCA_964496855.1. Lineage (GTDB taxonomy): Archaea > Thermoproteota > Thermoprotei_A > Sulfolobales > CAZCAU01 > CAZCAU01. The sequence continues at coordinate 1,833 of CAZCAU010000095.1, read as the reverse complement.
CGGATTCTGATCACCCTTAACGTTGTGGAGCTTGGTTAGGACATCCATGTTTTCGTGGTTACCGTTAATACTCAGGATCAATGTCTTCTCAAGCAACTTGTTGAACTCCTCCAAGCTAACACCTGTACCCCAGTCACCACACGAGAGCGGAACATCGGGTCTATGGTAGTCCACGATGGATAATAGCCACTCCCAGGCCCTAGACTCGTCAACACCCTTGAAGACCCTTCTCTCATAGTGTAGATCACTGATAACCAGGATCTTCACCTATACCATCTCCGCGCGTCTTAACGAGTATGTTAGTGTACTAGTGCTACCTGCTTATCCTTTTGTAGTGATGCTGGTGAGTAAATGGTTGTAGATAGTTTCCTCGCTCTGTACACTTTTTTTGCACCTAAGGTATTTGGGGGGAAAGATTTAGGATTGGACTAGATCCTCTATGTTCTGGACGAGATTTTCGAGGAGCTTGTGTTTCCTGTAGAATGGTAGTATTACTTTTTTCAATACACACTTCGGGTCCAGCTCTGCCCATGCAAAGCCTGTTTCTTCATCGTATCCATACTTGACCTTACATTCAATTAGTTCTTCAGTAAGCATCTCCTGGCTAATCACTACCTTTTCTCTGATGAGGGGAGAGAGTATAACTAGAGATATTTCAATGAGCTTGTACTTCTTAACTCCCAGCATCTCAGCCAGTTTACCGGCGTACTCATAGACATGCTCCTTTACCTTGATGTTCCTCCAGTTTTTGGATCCGCTTCTCTTCCTACTCCTAGTAACTGCATGTTCTCTTGCTTCAACTGGTTCCATGGTTGGTTCATCCCAGCCCATTGTTGACACCTAAATGCTACTCACGACGCCGCCTTGGATACACATGCCACAAGTTCGGTTATGCATGTCACCGGTTTGGCCTACAACGCTACATTTTTGGTCTATTATGCTACCAGCACACTATCAGATGCCACCATTACGCCACCAAGCCACACAATACGCATCAGGGGCCCCGGCGCGCGGAGGAGCGCCCCTGAGCCGCCTAGCGTGAAAAAGCTACACTCCAGAAAATTTTTACGACACTTCTCCATCAACTTTTACGACTCGCTTATATATTCTGTCGTAATTTTTCATACTCTCCCAATAACAATATTTGGATTCTCTTATATATTAGGTCCAAAAATCCAAGGCGCCCGGTACGAAAAATTCTGTCTAGTTTCCTTATAAATCCCGTCTACTAAGTAGACACTTAACTATGGGGCAGAACAGAAAAATCCAGTAAGTAGAAAAAGATTATTTTAGAGACTTAACCTTGCGTCTGAAAGCCTCATACTTCATACATTCTATTTTTCCTGTCTTCCCAATTTTTCTACATATTTTTCTCTCTTGCACTAATAATCTATGTATCTGCGCTATAGACAGCCCTTTCCTAAGTAGTTTCTTTACATAATCTTTTGGAAATGGAAGCGGAGGTCTTCCTATGATTTTTCCCTTCCGCCTTAGCTCTCTTTAGCCTTGCTCTCGTCCTTTGAATTACATCATATCTATAAAGCTCCGCGAACCAAGCGAGTATACTTATTATCATCTTCTTCATAGGATCCTTAAGTTCATTCAAGAACTCCGAGTAAACAACGTATATATCGTAACCTTCCTCAAGCAGTTTCTTTAACTCATATAGTGTCTCCTCAAGGTTTCTGCCAAGCCTAGACATATCATAGAAGACTATTGTCTTAATGTTGTTCATTCCGGCAAATTCAAGCATCATTCTATATCTTGGTCTCTCTCGTTGAGGTGCAGCACCACTAATCATTTCATCAATAAAGTATCCGATTATCTCTAGAC
>CAZCAU010000094.1:0-2505 GCA_964496855.1 uncultured Desulfurococcales archaeon | reverse complement strand
GTATTCTTAGCAGCTTCTGGGCTTGATAGAGGTTATTTGTACTCCATAGGTATGGATGGGGTTGTTCTTGATAAGCAGGTGTACATGTACCCAATAACCTCCCTAGATTACTGTTCTGGGCTACTAGCAATTGGTTTTAGCAAGAGTGTGCTAGTAGTAGACTCTAGCGACTTAGCCCCGGTATCAAATGCTAGTCTGCCTATAGAGGGTCTTAATAGAGTCGAGCTAAGCCCTGGTTCACGATATGTCGTATCAACAATAGTGTATAGGGGGACCTTTGTATACCCTATATCAGTCATGCCAGCTGGATACCTCTATGTCTCAAAACAAGAAGACATACGTAGTTTCTGGCTTAGCTCGTCAATACTAGTAGTTTTTAGAAGATCCCTTGGCTTAGGCTATGAGGCATTATTCTATGATGTAGCATATAATAAGACTATTACGAGCATGAATCTTGATATAGAAGAGCTTGTTGTAGACGCTGGGCATATTGATAGTAAACTACTGGTACTAACCCCTAAGCGTATACTAGCATATGATATCGTTGAGACAAGGTGAGAATTGAATTCTTATATCATGTTTTTGATACCAGTTTACTGGTGCAGACCTTTGGGAAAAGAATCTTCTAGGATCTATCCTAGTAGGCCAATAATAGGAGTAGGCGCTGTAGTCATACATGATGGTAAAATACTATTAGTTGAGAGAGCAAGAGAGCCTTATAAGGGGTATTGGACTGTTCCTGGGGGTGTTCAGAGAGTAGGAGAAACTCTAGAAGAAGCTGTTTTGAGAGAATTAGAGGAGGAGACTGGTATAACTGGCAGAGTGGAGGGCACTATATGGGTTGATGAAGTCATAGAGTACGAGAATGGCAGAGTAAAGTATCATTACGTTATAATAGATATGCTTGTCGAACCTTGCAGTCTAGAGGTACGTGCTTCCAGCGATGCTTCTAGAGCTGAGTGGTTTAGTCTAGACGAGGCCATGAATCTAAAACTTACTGATACTATGAGAGCAATGCTAGAGTTTATCAAGAAAAGCAAAATGGAGGTGATAGTCTTGCCATACTACAAGCCTAGGCCAGCTACCATGCGAGATGGTTGTTAATAATAGCTATGCTTTTCATGATGTCGAGGATATTCTTCTCCCGATACTTCTGTAAGCATGCCTTTCATAAATAATTTTATAGCTTCATCAAGCTCTATGCCTTCTCTTGGTACAGCATATACTCTGACACCGATGCTTTTCAGCGCAGCAACTGCTCTAGGTCCAATACCTCCTACAATTATTGCATCGGCTCCTCTAGAGTAAACAAACTGTATTACTGCTTGTCCTCTCCCATGCTCGTGCTCCATAAACGGGTTTCTAGTTACTTCTATGATTCTGTAGCTGTCACCAGTTATCTCAACTAGTGCAAACTCTGGTGTTCTGCCAAAATGAGGACTAACGAGAAGCTTGTCGCCGCTTCTAACTACTGGTATTATGATGCGTGTCATACGGATCACCACTTTATTAAAAGAAATTTATAGTCTTTAAGTCTTCTTGATTAAAACACTCACTTGCTAACTCCAATAACTATCCCTATGGAACTAAGTAGTGTGCCCAAGTAGGCTTGTGGAGATGCTGCTTCTCCAGCCATATGTTCAGCAATAACTCTGCCCAATACCGGTGTTAAGCTTGTAACCAATGTTGTAAGAGATACACCAACTTTCTCTATACCGTAGAGAAACATTGTCATACCCACTCCGAAACCTAGTCCTCCGCTTACCAAGCCTATAATCAGCGCATTTTTGCTAAACCAGTTATACTTGTTACCCAGGGTAAAGGGTAATAGTGAGATAAATACTGATAAATTCCTATAGAATGCTATTACAAGCGGATCACCGTATCTTAGAGCTAGTTTGCTCAACGTAGCTCCGAGACCCCAGGATATGGCCGCTGATAATGCTAATGCGAATCCTAGGAGTCCGAACCTGCTTTTCTCGCCGTAATATACTAGTTGTATACCTATTAGGGCTAGTACGGTGCCGACTATTAGTCTTACAGATACCTTCTCGCCATAAAAGAAGTGAGAGAAGAATTGTGCAAAGAATATGTACGAGTAGCTAATAGCTACTGCATTGCCTCCTCCTATACTCTTAATGCTATGAATGTAGAATAAATCGCCTAGCAGGGGCCCGAAGAACGCGCTCAGGTATATTATTGCGAAACCAGTATATCCACCAATATAAAAACTACTCCATAGAGACACAGGAACTAGTAATACGAGGGCTGCAAACAAGCCTCTTAAGGCATTTAGGAGTAGTGTAGACTCTTTTTTACCGAGGAGGCTTATTAATCCAGGGTTTATGCTCCATAATAGACTTGCTACTAGTCCTGCTAGTATTCCTAGGTAGTACTCTGACACTACCAGCGCACCACTAGTATGTTATGCTAGGTCAAAAATTCATAAAGAAAAGAAGTATTTAAGAAAATTGAGGAAACAAGACCTATGCATAAGTATTTTTG
>CAZCAU010000093.1:0-2536 GCA_964496855.1 uncultured Desulfurococcales archaeon | reverse complement strand
ATACTGAGAAGAGCTTCCAATTAGCAAAAGAGAAGGTATCTTTAATCGTACTCAGAAAGGGCGTTCCAAAAACGCTTGCTAACCACTATAACCGCCTAATAGTAATATTCAACAAATATGGTAGCAATGGCTTAGTATGGTATATACTCAAACACATCTATCCCGAAGGAGCGTCATTCACGCGGATAAAAAGCATATACGAGCAAATAGTTGGTAAAGATATTAGCAAAGGCACCATCGGCAATATTCTCCAGAGAATGATAAAGAAGGGAATTATCCGTAGAGATGACGGACAATATAAATTACTGGTAACAAAACCCGAGGTATTGGTCACAAGAATAGATACCTCTAGAATACGCTTAGCAAACAAACGAGCAAGTAGGAAGGAAACAAAACAAAAACCAAGCCAACTAGCACCAAGACAAATATCTATAGCCTTCCAGAGAGCACTCAAGATTAAGAAAAGACACGGTCTCTTACCAGCTATATGCTTTCTAGCTCATACACTAGTAGGAGCTAGAGAAACAGGTTTTCTACTCCTATGGCTTAACGAATGGTTCCTATATTGTGAACAAAAGACAGGCTTCTGCCACCACTTCTACTCCCAACTCCTAGACTGGTACTTCAGAACACTTGGAGCAAAGCAAGGAATAATGTATAGTTTAACGGAGAATTACATGAGAGCACAAAGAATAGCCAGCAAATATATTAGAAAATATTACAAGACCCATTCACTAGCACGAAGACTACACTACATGTTAAAACAATATAAATTAATAAAGAACGAGAAAAACGAGATATTCGTAATTGAAATACTATACTATGACGATAACACAGTAGGAATAAGGATATGGGACAACAATAGAGAAGAACTATTATATTCAGAAAACGTGAGAGAAGAACCTCCACGAAAAACAGAATACTACACCGCATTTCCTGAAGAACACGTATATAAGCCAAATGATAATACTTATTTCATAAGACCACGTGGATTCTACGGATTATAAGAATGGATACCTATCCGATAAGTTTTTATACTTAGATACCTAACTAAAAATTGGTGAGAGTTAGGTGACAAATACCCTCCCTTCTTGGGTGCTTAATGATTACATACGTCTCCGTGCTTATTTCGGTGAAAAACCATTCACAGTCGAGGATGCTTCTAAGGTGCTTGAACGCCCCATCGATAGCGTTATAACGCTTCTAAGTACCCTGAGGCGGAATAACCTAGTAGTAGTTGCTGTAGACCCTGAGAACCCCAAGAAGAAAATATACTCGCTCCGCCCAATACCAGTAACAAGGGGCGACCTAGAATCAATTCTCAAGAAAGCAGCCGACCTGATAAGAACACGTGTAGACTATTCATTCATCCTTGTGCTCCTCTTTTATAAGAAGATAAGTGACCAGTGGAAGCTAGAGTTCCAGAAAACATACAAAGAACTAATAGACGAAGGATACAGCCCAGAAGAAGCCAAGGAGTTAGCCAAAGAAGAATACTTCCACCAATTCAAAATACCTGAAGAATATCTGTGGGACAACATAGTTAAGCACAAGGGAGAACTACACGTATACTTCTCACAAGCACTAAAGAAGCTAGGCGAACTAAACCCAGAGCTACGCCCCATATTCGATAACTTCGACTTCCACATCTTCGCCTCCAGCAGGGAGAACAGCGAGATACTCCGCCAACTAGTAGAGCTATTCGACTCAGTCCCCCTCATAGATACACCGCCAGATATTCTTGGAGATGCCTACGAGTGGCTCTTAATGATGTTTGCTCCAGAGAAAGCCAAGGAAGGCGAAGTCTATACGCCTAGAGAAGTAATCAAGCTCCTAGTAGAGATACTAGACCCTAAGCCCGGCTACAAGATACTAGACCCGGCAGCTGGAAGCGGGGGCATGCTCATAATAAGCTACAAATACGTTGAAGAAAAACATGGAAGAGAGGAAGCAGATAAACTCTTCCTATTTGGTCAAGAAGCCAATGCAAAGACAGCAGCACTAGCCAAAATGAACATGTACATACACAACATACAAAACCACAAGATAGAAGTCGGTGACTCCCTCCTATACCCCAAGTTCGGCCTAGGAGAATGGGACATAGTAATAGCCAACCCACCATGGAACCAAGACGGCTACAACGAGCAGGTACTAAAGAAGAACGAGAAATACCGCCTGATATACAAGTACGGATACACACCATCCCAGACAGCTGACTGGGCATGGATGCAGCTCATGCTAGCAGCAGCCAAACCCACGGGCAAAGTAGGGATAGTAATAGACAATGGAGCACTATTCAGAGGAGGCAAAGAGAAAACCATAAGAAGCAAAATAGTGGAAGCAGACCTAGTAGAAGCCGTCATACTATTACCCGAGAAACTCTTCTACAATACGCAAGCACCAGGAGTCATAATCATATTCAACAAGAACAAACCAACAGAACGGAAAGGCAAAATAATATTCATAAACGCAAGCAACGACTACGAACCACACCCAAGCATAAGAAGACTCAACAGACTAGGAAAACAACACATCG
>CAZCAU010000092.1:0-2540 GCA_964496855.1 uncultured Desulfurococcales archaeon | reverse complement strand
GTTGCGGACATATCGGTAGTTTTGTGATTAGAAAACTACTAGAACGGGGTACGACAGAAATTAGAATACTGGACAATCTCTCAGCATATCCGTTTAATCAGCTTGATGTATATTGTAAAGATATAATAGTCAATGAACGTGTAGAATTAGTTAAAGGGGATATAGTAGATATAGAAACTGTAAAAAAATCCGTTAATGATGTAGACATAGTATTTCATCTTGCAGCGTATGCTGATGTTGCGGCTACTATATATAATCCAGATGAAGATTTTAAAACAAATGTTATAGGAACTTATAATGTGTTAAAGGCTTCTCTTGAAGCTGGTGTTGAGAGATACGTCTTTGCATCATCCGCTGCTATTTACGGAAATCAGCCCGCACCGCAACCAAGTCAACCACCTATCTTCAGAGAGGACACGAGGCCTAATCCGCTATCAACATATGCTAATTCTAAGCTATGGGGAGAGAATGAGGCTATCCTATTCTACAAGCTTTATGGTCTTCCAACAGTATCTCTGAGGTATTTTAGCGTATATGGTCCACTACAAATACCAAAACCGCGAAGCCATAGTTGGGTTGTCGCGATTTTTTTAATGAGGGCTGTAAATGGTAGACCATTAGTGATATTTGGAGGTGGACAAGTTAGGGATTTCATCCATGTCGAAGATGTTGCTGAAGGAACTGTAAGAGCGGCTGAAAGAAATGGTATTGAAGGAGAAGTAATCAATATCGGTACTGGTAAACCTACAAGAATCGATGATCTTGCCATAATGGTAAAGAACCTAGTAAAAGAAAAGCTTGGAATAGATGTTCAAATTAAATATGGACCAAGACCTAAAGGTGACCCTCTAGGAGGTTATGCTGATACAACAAAAATGAAGAAGCTCTTGAAACTTGAACCAAGACCGTTCGAACAAGGGCTTCGAGAGACCTTAGAATGGGTTCTTGAGCACAAACACCTTATTCCAAAGTACGTATTGAATTAGAATCGATAAGTATAAACTTAAGTTTTTCTAAATATTGCATGCAAAAAATGACCAAAAATATTGTTTTGTCTGGTGCTGATGGTTCAGGTAAAACAACTATTTCTAAACTCTTGATTCTATATCTTCATTCTAAAGGAAAGTTTGTCTGTGTACACTGGTTCAGAGGTTCACATCTACTCGCCTCTGTTTTTGCTAGAATTCTCTCCCATTTCAAGGTTTTTCGTGGGAATTGTAACCCCTACTACAAGATCTGTGTCCCTAAGAAACTTAGGAATCTCTGGATTCACCTCGAGTTTTGGTCTCTACTGCCACATGTTTTTATTAGGATAATATTTAGAAGGCTATGTGGTTTTCTTGTTTGTGATCGGGGGTTTCTTGATTTTATTATATGGGTTATTACAACTCTTGATTTTCCTGAATTTCTTCAAACGATTTATGGTAGATTTCTTATAAGACTTACTGTTATGGAGAAACCCGTTTATCTATATGCTAGTCTCAATATTCTTTTTGAGAGAACAGATGTTTCCAAAGATTATTTAGTTAAAGAGCTCATTGTATACAATGTCTTAACTAAATATGTTTCCCCTTGCAAAATCGATACTGGTATCAAGGGTCCATTAAGCTCTCTTAGGGGTGTTCTTAGATGCCTAAAGATACTAAGACGTTAAAGCTCCTAGGGGTTCTTCAGAACTCCTACGACCCGAAGTCAGGAGAAATATGGGAACTTGCTGAGCTTGCGAGGATAAATAAGCTGTATCTTGCTTATCTCCGTGCTGTTGCTGGCTTGATCGGGGATGAGCTCCTCCGCGTGGAGGCTAGGTATAAATGGTTCGTGGAAAATGTTGTGGAAGTTGTGGAGGCTCTTAGGGGGGTCAACTATGCTTTATATAAGTACAGGAAGCCTGTAGATCATATCTCTGTAGACTTGGACATACTCGTTGAGAAAAGGGATATTCCCAGAGCAGTGAATGTGCTAAGAAACCGTGGTTTTAGGGTTGTTGTCCCAGAGCCCTATACAATTACGTTACAGAGAAAAGGCTTCATCGTTGATTTATATACTGAACCTGCTTTTGCTTGGATCGTCTACATGGATGGCAAGCGACTGCTGAAGGAGTATACCGAGGATATTGTAGTTGGAGATGTTCCCGCGAGAGGACTTTGCAGGGAGGCTGAAACTGTTGTCGCCGCCGCTCATGCAGTATACAAGGAGCATATAATCCTGCTAATGGACTGTCTAGTTGCATGGAAATGGATGAATAGAAAAGCTTGGGATATAGCAATTGAATTCGGCGTTGAGAGGGCTTTACAAACGCTTTTACACGTCTGTAACCTTTTGAGATCTGGACTCGTTGAAGCACCATACAAGCTGGAGCAAAGTATACTATTTCGGGTATACCTAGATAAAGCGTTACATGATCCGGTTTTTCGTACAACCATGCTGAATATATTGAAATACATAATTTTAGTGCGCAACAGCGGAAGGATGATATTCTACAAGATAACTAGGAAGAGTTATTGAAAATAATACTTACCGTAACGTGTACGTTTAAAAAC
>CAZCAU010000091.1:0-2619 GCA_964496855.1 uncultured Desulfurococcales archaeon | reverse complement strand
TCTAAGCGCTAAGCGAGCGCTTGACATATTCTCAAAGCTCATGTTTATAGAGCCTGGTCAGTTCATACTAGAGTTCTTACAGAACGCTGAGGATGCAAGATTTGAGCTTGGTAAAAGAGGTGGTTTCTTTCGAATCGAGCTTTGGAAGGATAAAATAGTTATAGCGCATGACGGTAAACCCTTTGACGAGAGAGATGTTAGAAATCTATGTTCTATTTCTAGATCTAAAAAGCCTAGCATGGGTTATAAGGGATATATCGGTATTGGCTGGAAGTCTGTATTTAAGGTATCAAGCAAGGTTGAGGTGTACTCTAACGGATATTACTTTATGTTCTCAAAGGATTATTGGTTTAAACATGCAAAGGAATTAGAGGAGAAATATGGACTTAAGCCAAGTGAAATACCATGGCAGGTAATTCCTATACCCATAAGACCCATAGAGCACATTCCACATGAAATAACTAAATTTGTAATTTACCTCGATAATCCATCATACTACAATGAGATAGCTCGCAGTGTTGACGAGCTTAAACCCCACATATTCTTATTCTTAGAGCATATTAATAAGATCGAGATAATAGATCATGTTAAAAACAAGAGTAGAGTTATAGAGTGGTTTGTTGTGCGAGAGGAGCAATTTAATGATATTAATGTTCAAGAAGTGGTTGTTAACTGCTATGAAGATAATCAGTCGAGGGTTGAGAAGTTCATAGTATTTAAGAAAATGTTTGATGTTCCCGAAAATATTAGAGAGGATCCTATTACTATAGATGCTGAAAGAGGTGATGTAGTCAAGAGAGAAGTTGCAGTAGCTTTTGCTTTAGATCCACGTGGGGAAAGAATTAAACCAATTGAAGAAGGACAATTCTGGGGAGTATATTCGTTCTTACCTCTCCATGAGGTTAGAAGCGGATTACGTTTCTTAATTCAAGCGGATTTCATAGTTCATCCAGGTAGGAGATACATTAACTACGAAGCTAAATGGAATTACTGGCTCGTGCAGTGTATAGCGAAAGTTGTCGAGGCTGCAATAAAATACTTAGCACAGAGATTTAAAAGATACTATCTCGAAGTCTTTGAATATAAGGAGGTTGATGACTTATTCTTTCACAGATTAGTTAAGCCAACTATAGTGAAGACTATGGATAGTGTACTTGAGGATCCAGAGGTACTATGCATCAGGGGTGAGGTTGTTAGACTAAGCTCTGTAGTAAAATTCGATGAAACTGTGTCTGAGCTTATTAAACAAGGATTGATAGATGAGGGGGACTTGAAGTACATTTATGGTAGCGAGAAACATTTCTTAGATCCTAGCGTTAAACTACGTCCAAGAGATGAAAAGAGAGTTGAGAAACTTGACCTTCTCAAACTGCTTAATAAAGAGTTCATTGTCGCTAAAATGAACGAGGACTTGTATATTGCATTAAAATTACTTGCAGAAGTCTATCGATTAGCGCATGATAAGGGTATGTACATTCCCTCATACCAAAGATTCGTAATAACAACATCTAATGAAATTAAGACAGCATCAGAGGTGTATTACAGCAAGATACCTAGAGAAGTATACAATCTGATGGAAAAGTTCCCTGAGGTGAAAGAGTATATTGAAAAAATGGACTTTCTCCATGAGAAACTAGCTGAGTATCTAGGAGAAGATCTCATAAAGTGGATAGAAGTAAAGAAGATCAACTTCAAGGAGATTTGTGAGAATATATTGCTCCCAAAGATATACATCGAAAGCACCCCTCCAGCAAAAGAAGAGTTACTTACAATCACAGCCATAGTTAAGCAGGCTAATATATTACCTAGGGATAGGCCTATATGGGTAATATCCTCGAGAGGAGATATACGAAAGTCTAACGATGTTTATTATCCAATGCGACATTTCGAACCCGTAGAGTTATTTAAAGAGCTAGGTATAGAATTCCTTAATCTACAAGAATATCTCAAATATGATAGTGATGAGGAGGGCTGGGAGAACTTCTTTAGGCATGCATTAGTTAGAGGGTTTAAAACATGTGAGTATGCCTATGGCAGTTTAGAAATACATAAGGATTATGTTGAGATAATAAACAAAGTGAAGGAATTACTCGATTCTACTAAAGATAAAGACACTAATATAAGGTACCTGAACACTCTAAAACAGCTATACCAGATCCTAAGCTATTGCTGGAACAAACCTGTAAGTGTAAAGGTATTTACAGATGATGGCAGAGTAGTGTATTCTACCGAATGTCTACTTCATGATGTTTATGGCCCTGATGAAAAGTGGGTTAAGTGGAGGAATAAGGGGTTCAAAATAGGCCCCTTCATAAGCCCGGAATACCTAAGTGAACATGATGATCCTTCTACATGGCGCAAGTTCTTAGTAAAAGCACTTGGAGTAAAGGAGAAGGCCTCAAGGGAGGATGTAGAGAGGTTTGCTATCTGGTACACTATAGGTCAGCTGCAAAACAGAGGGTATAATATAAAGGAGCTTAAAGGAGAAGGCTATGATCTTTTAGTAGAGAAGTCTGGTGAGAGCATCTATGTTGAAGTGAAAGGAAGGAAAGAGTTATGCGATATCGAGCTTACCGAAAAGGAGACCAAGAAAGCAATAAAATTTCAGCAATATTATTG
>CAZCAU010000090.1:0-2776 GCA_964496855.1 uncultured Desulfurococcales archaeon | reverse complement strand
TATAAGAACATATGCGGTGGATGCCGGGCAAGAGCATATGGCTACTTTAAGGATATTCTAGCGCCTGACCCCGGATGTATATACAACTTAAGGTATTGGGAGCTGATAAAGCATGAAAACGCAGTGTCTGAAAGTAATATTCTTAAAAAGCTAATAACAATTATGAAAAGCCATGATCATCAAAGAGCCCATCATAATGTGCCTTAGCTGTGAGCTACGAGCATCCTCTCATCATCAGCAAGTTCTAACCTACCTGTACGAACAGCTTCTGAGAGATCAATCCTTCCTCATCTGTTAATTCGAGATCTGGCCTCTTTATAAGAGCATGGTTTTTGGATCTTTAGCTCGGTAAATCCTTGTGTTGGCTGGAGAGATAAGTGTACGCTAATAGAGAGTACGGGAGCGCTACTGCTAGTACAGCTGTATAGCTGCATAGCATTAGCATGCTATTGATAAGCACTATTCATCAACCAGTCCTAGACATGGTTATAACTAGTGTAATTAAATATTCTCTCCATAAGGCTGATTACTAAAAGGTATACCGTGAGTATACCATTATAGTAATAGATATAACATGACATTAGCACACATCTACATAGGTGTCAACACTGTGCAAACTGTTACTATCAAAGTAGATGATGAGATCGCAAAGATAGTCGAAAAAATGGTAAAAATGGGGATCGCTAGAAGCCGTAATCATGCATACAATATTATCATCAGAGCTGGTCTTCCAAAAGCATTAGAGCTCATCAAGCGCGAGGAGGAAGTTAAGAAGCTTACGGAGAAATTTCTTCGCGAAGGAATACCTTATGAGAATCTGCCGACAGTAGAGGATGTCGAGGAGTCTCGAAAGCGATGATATATCTTGATACTAATGTACTAGTAGCATATATTAATCCTAAGGATAAGCTCCATAACAAAGCTATTTATCTGGTATCAAAACACCGTGGAGATAAGATCGTAATTTCACCAATAGTCTTGTTAGAGCTCTATAGTGTTTTTAGCCGGACAATGAATCTTGATGACAGCGAGCTTAAAGCTCTAGTAAACTATACTGTGATAAAATGCGGTGTAGAGGTAATTGATATTGATTTAGATGAGCTATATAATCAGTCATTGAGCTATGCTAACAAGCTTAAATTAAAGACTTTAGATCTACTACACGTAGTCTCAGCTTATTTGTCGGGCTCTGAGATAATCTTGTCTTTTGATAAAGACTTGAATAATAAGAGTAGTGTTATAGAAAAAGTCTTAGGGCTCAGAGTATTAGGCTTGTAATTCCTAACTAGGTACTATTTATGCTATTTTCCTATTTAACATGTCATAGAGGCGTGTTTATGCTTAATGAGCTTAATGAGGAGATCTCTAGACTACTAAGCTCGGTGTCAAAGAGTGTTGTACCCATAGCGTTGACGAGAGTAGTCTATGATATGCTTGTTGAGAGAGGTTGTAGGAGGTTTTGGCTCAAGCTTCTATATCGATGAGAGGCACGTAGTTACTAATGCTCATGTTACCTCAAGCGCTGCTGGTAGTGTTACCATCGTGTTAGCTGACGAGGAGAAGGACGAGGGTTTATCAGCGCAGTTGATCCCTACGGGGATCTTGCACTTATTACTTGTAAAACGAGTATGGGTATCCTTCAGGGCTCGGAGATTCTGATAAGCTACGGGTTGGAGAAATAGTCTTTGCTATTGGTAGCCCGCTAGGACGCGTCTATTAATCCTAGTAATAGTGGTGGATCACTAGTCAATATCAGGGGCGAGGCAGTAGGTGTTGTAACAGCTATGATACTATATGCCCAGGGCATAGGATTTGCTATACCAATTAATACTGTCAAGAGATTCTTGGAGTCTTTAAAGAGGTTTGGGAGACCTGTCAGGGCATGGATAGGAGTGTATACTATGCCGTTGTCTCGCCAAGTAGCATCATATTATGATCTACCAGTATCTAAGGGCTTACTAGTAGTAGGAGTAGAGCCTGGAACTCTGGCAGAGAAAGCAGGGATTAGGACAGGGGATGTAATAGTAAGAGTAGAGGGAGTAGAAGTTGATAAGCCTAGTGTTTTGAGAAGGATGATAGAGGATAACGTGGATAAGGGCAGGGTAAGACTAGAAGTTTATAGGCCTGGTCATGGAGTATTCACGGTAGAAACTGGTATTATTATCCAGGAAGCATAGCTTGTTATCTCTTGGCATAAAGCCAGCATCTGATTTTTCTACCATCAACTTCCACGAGTTCTGGTTTTTCTTCTCTACACCTAGACGTCGCGAACGGGCATCGTGGGTGGAGCCTGCACCCCTTAGGCGGGTTAACAGGGCTCGGCGGTTCTCCTACTAGTTTTACTGGTTCTATCCTTATACCTGCTTTCTCACGGTAAATTGCCGGTGTTGAGGATATTAGTGCCCTAGTGTATGGATGATAGGGTTCTTTATAGATGCTCCTAGCATCTCCTTCCTCAACTATCTCGCCTAGATACATTACTCCTATTCTATCACTGAGGTAGTGGACTATTGCTAGGTTGTGTGATATGAACAAGTATGTAAGCTTATATTGTCTCTGAAGACTTAGTAGTAGGTTTAGTATCTGTGCTTGTACGCTAACATCTAACGCGCTGGTAGGCTCATCTAATAGTATAAACCTGGGCTTAGCAGCCAGGGCCCTCGCTATAGCTACTCTCTGCTTCTGCCCACCGCGCAGCTGGTGGGGAAGTCTATCCATTATCTCTGGTGCTAGGCCAACGTTTCGTAAGAGTTCTGCTATTTCCTCGTCGCGGGGA
>CAZCAU010000089.1:0-3007 GCA_964496855.1 uncultured Desulfurococcales archaeon | reverse complement strand
ATATCAACCATTGCAAACATCCTTTCTAATCATAACTATTTATCCGTGTCTGATATGAGTTATTCGTGGATATAAAAAATAATGATAATACTAAGATTAATTAATTGTTTTTATTCATCTTATTATCAACACACTTACTGGAGAATTCATTATAACAGCAGCAGCTACGCTACCGATATGTATGTCCTCAGAAATTGTGTTCCCTCGCGCACCCATTACTACTAGATCATAACTCCCTCGTATGATTTCATTTATTATAGTATTTGATATACTAGAGGTCTTTGGGTCAACTTCTTCCGATTTTAGTTCTATTGGTATACCCTTGTTCTCACTCCTAGCTTTTGCTCGAAGCAATGCTTTTTCCACAAAGTCTTTTTGCCCGCTATAAAATGCCACGAGTACTGTTATTCTTGACCCGTATCTCTTGGCAAAATCTATTGCTACGTCTAGGGCTCTAAGACTGTTTTCTGAACCATCAACTGGTACTAGAATTCTTCTAAACCTATAGCTTATCTCATAGGTTGGTGATAAAAACGTGCTTTGCATTTTCTCACCACAGCTTTTTACTTATACCGAGCGATCTATCGGTTTTCTTTATCGTTTCTTCGGCAGTACCTGCTAGACTATATACTGCTCTAATAGCATCTATGTTTTCCGGCACAACGATAGATTCCTGGTGTACCATTTGGAAGTATATTAGCTCGTCTCCTTTAACATAAATACTATCCTCAAGAACTACGAGTTCTGGTATATCATAGCGTTGTCTCCCTGCATCTCTAGCCATCTCTATGACTTCTGCTGTCGACTTCACTCCTAGAGACTCTGTGCTTACAAGCATGATCCTAGGAGCATTTTCAAATACTCTTATAACATCCTCACGTGTGACATTACTCTTTAACTTCATGTTAACAACATGTAAGTGCATTAATGTAGTGGGAACAGCGACAGCAGCTGTCTCTATGTCAAGCCATGGCAACACGCTTTTAACATCTATACCATGATGACTTGGTAGTGTAGGTGGATCAGCAACGATAGCGTTTATTGGCCCCTTCTTAACTTCTTTAGGATCGGCGCCTCTCCTAACAATCGTTGCTCTTACTTTTTCAACTCCTACAGACTTGTTCAGAACACATATTGATCTAAGAAGCCCAGTAGTGTTACAAGATACTACTCTAACATAGTTCTTCCCAAGAGCTTCGCTATAATTACATAAAGTGCTAAAAGATACCTCAGCTACCTCGGCTTTCTCTCCACCCTGGAATATTGCTTTCACACCTCTCTCGACATATAATGGCTTGTACTTAGCACCTATCTTAGCTGGTGTTGCATCAACAATTACGTCAATTTTGCCTAGTAGATCCTCTATAGCTCCTTTGACCTTTACACCATTTTTCTCAAATACCTCGATCCTATCAGCTGGTGCATAAAGATCGTATCCTTTTCTTAATGCTAGTAATGCTAAGTAGTCAGGTCTAGTCTTTATAACTCCTACAAGCTCCATATCATCTTGAAGTGCAATAGCATCTGCGACTCTCTTACCAATAGTACCATATCCATTTACTCCTACTTTTACACGCATGAACTGACTCACCACCCAAGGAATTTTTTAGCCGAAAGGCTAAGGGCTTCGAGAGCGGGTAGGGGTTCTCCGGCTAGGAATATTAGTAATGCACCTCCCCCAGTACTTAAATGTGTATTTTCTGCTTTTAAACCAAGCTCACTAGCTATAGCTGTAAAGTGTCCTCCACCAAATATGACAAAAGCTCTTGACTCAACAGCTACTTTAGCTAAACTACATGTTCCCTCCCTAAACCTTTTATCCTCTATAACGCCTGCAGGACCCCTCATAACAATTATCCTTGCGTCTCTTAGTAACTCAGAATACATCTTCACAGTATTAGGCCCTATATCTCTTATTAAGCCCGTTATCTGGTATACTGGCTCATTCTCTACATGCTCGTTCTTTAATACCCTGAAGTCAATAGGTGTCTCTATCGGTGCGCCTGCTAGTAGTAATCTACGTACTCGTGGAAGTAGTGACAATAATCCCTTCTCTTCTAAGACTTTCATATTCTTATCTCCTAGATGTATACCCTTAGCAGCTAAGAATAGCTCTGATAATAACCCTGTAGTCAGTATTCTATCAGCAACCTTGTTCCTAACCAGATGCTCTATAATCCTTATACTATCATGGACTTTTCCTCCTCCCAGTACAAAGACTTTCGGCGACTCTTTAGGGTTAAATGCTCGTGCTAGCGCTTCTACTTCCTTCTGCATCAGCCTACCCGCTGCGGATGGTAAAACCATGGGAAAGCCAACTATGCTTGGCTGACTCCTATGAGCAGTCGCAAATGCGTCATTGACGAAAACATCAAATAATGGTGCTAGCCTGCGTACGAAGAAAGTTTTAGCGTGTTTCTCTGGTAGAGCCTCCAGTATCTCTTCTGATACGAGACGGGTATTGTCAAGTAGAAGTATATCGCCTTTCTTCAAGTTCTTTATAAGTTGTCGTGCAGCGGGTCCTATAACGTCATCTATGAACATGACATCCTTATCAAGAACTTTTGATAAGATGTGTGCATGTTGCTCTAAACTTATAAAGTCTTTCTCACCTGGCCTTCCCTGGTGTGAGATGAGTACTACCGCATTATCCTCAGCTAACTCATTTATAGTCTCTACATGCGATTTTATACGTGTATCATCAAGTATTGCACCACTTTCAGGATCTACGGGGCTATTGAAATCCACGCGTACTAGTACCTTCTTGCCTGAGGGTCTTAGATCGTCAAGAGTAGGTACCCGTGGAATCCTAAGTTCAGACATTATCCTTCTTCCCCACAATCGTTCTAGAAGAGGTTAATCCGATGACTAATTATAGCATAAGTCGTCTTTATGTAAAAACTATTTCTTTCTCTAAATAAATAGTATAGAATGGTGAAGTTTTTGACGACGATAATATGGCATGGACACGCGTGCTTCGAGATAGTAAGTTCCGACGGGCTAAGAA
>CAZCAU010000088.1:0-3105 GCA_964496855.1 uncultured Desulfurococcales archaeon | reverse complement strand
GTAAATAAAGATTATTGCTGTTGTAGAGCCTCCTATTATGTATGTCTACTCTTTAGAGCATACGGGTAGTTTTTCTTCCAGCACGCCTGCTACGTATTACTGATACCGGTAATGTTATTGCTAGGAGTGTTGCTGCTGTGAGTGTTATTGTTACCCCTACCGGGGTGTCTAGGAGATAGCTTGCTGTGAGGCCTAGTGTTGCCGAGAGTGCTCCTGATAAGCCTCCCATAGCTACTTGTTTCTGTGCGTGGCTTGTAGTGTTTGCTGCTATTAGTGTTGGTATATAGAGGAGTGAGAATATCAGGAAACCGCCTATTATGGTTAGCATTAGGGATACCGCGGCTCCTATGAATCCTACTAGTACTAGTGTGTGTAGCTGTGTATCGATGCCTTCTGCTTCTGCTAGCTTGGGGTTGAACATTATCGTGTCTATGTGTCTCCTAAAAGCAAGCGCGTAGAGTGTGAAAAGGATTGTTGTCCCGGCTAGTAGTACTAGTTTGCTCCGCGTTACTGTTAGTATGCTGCCCCAGAGTATTTGTGAGAGAGACGTTGTTGCTAGTACCCGTGTATTAGAATAATATATTGCTAGCAATGCTACGGCGCTGTATGTCGAGAAGAGTGTTAATGAGAGTGTTTCTCTCAAATACTCTCGGCCAGCCACAATGAATCCTAGTAAGAGCCCCGTAGTAATAGCTAGTATCATGGCCGCCAAGTTTATGTCTAATCCAAACAGCATCCCCAGGGCACCGCCTGCGAGCGCGGCGTGAGCCATGGTGAAGCTTATCGTCATTAACTGGAAGCGCATCATGTGTACCCCTATTACCCCGAGGAGCCCGCCCCCGATTATCGCTGCGAGTAGTGGTTCTACTAGCATGCCTCAACACGCGTTATCCTTCCATCCTCTACTACTAGCACCTTATCGGCTAAGCCGTGTATGTACGTGAAGTCATGGCTTACAACAACTGCTAATGCTCTTGTCTCGTCAACGTATTCTCTCAACAAGTCTGCTACGAGGCGGCGTGAATCCTGGTCTAGGCTTGAGAATGGCTCATCGAGAAATAATGCTCTGGGTTTCCTCACGAGAGCCCTAGCTATGAATACTCTCTGCTGCTGACCACTACTCAGATGCCCGACTGGCTTATCCATTAGCTTCTCTATGCCAAGAGCCTCTGCGACACTAGTTATTCGTGCCTCCTCTTCCCCGGTCAACGGCTCTAATACTGTCTTATGAGAAGCCAAGCCCATGGCAACTACTTGTCTCACAGTATACGAGTCATAGGGTGGCCTCATAAAGTCTTGCGGCACATAGCTACACAGCCTCCTAGCCCTGAGAATCCTCCTAGACCTAGTATCGATACCGAAGAGGCGGGCCTCCCCATAAAACGGTCTTAGCAAGCCCAGGAATGTTTCTAGGAGAGTAGTCTTCCCAGCGCCATTGGGCCCTGTAACCAGTACTAGCTTGCCTAGACCAAGACTCACCGTGACTCCGCGTAACGCGGGCTTGTCTGCGCCAGAGTATGATACCCATACATTACTAGTTACGACAACATCTTCTCCTCGAACAAGCTCCAAAACTCTGCCTCCTCCACCCACCTCGCAGCTTCTTCCAGGCCTTTCTTCTCACCAATATCCTCTACTCGTCTAGCAACTTCTTCTCTGAGGCTCAGTACTAGTATTCTCTTGTCTCGTCTATCAATAAAGATGAAGCTTACCGGGCCCCTAGAATCGACTAGTCCTAGAGAGAGCTTACCTATTGTACAACTAGTAGCAGCCTGTACACCGTCGAGAGCACACGTGTAGGGAGTCCTAGTAGGCATCATAGCTATACACACCATGTCGTGCTCGGTCTCCGGCTTCAAGACTTCTCTAGCCCTAGTACCGGCACGGTATCCTATTATGAGCCAGGGACCCTTATGCCCGTGAAGCCTAGCTGCCTCATCTAGGCTTATCCCGAACACCTTCATCCTCTCATCCTCCGGGCTTGCACTATTACTATGACTAATAGTATTATATTGACTAGTACCGAGACTATGAGCCCGGACTTGTATGATGATACTTTTTCTTCGAGACTCTGTACTCTGAGCCCGTAATCTCTCAACATCTTCGCCTCACCGAGTGCTGTGCCTAGTAGCTCTGCATTATACTTCATGACCTCTGTCATATTGTTTAGGCCAGGAGCTGTCTCGGGGAAATTGGTCAGTGCTACCTCTACGGCGCCGATCTCGCCAGCAATCTTTCTGCCAAGCTCTACACCGCTCTGCAAGTTATCGATAACTAATAATGCTCCCTCCCGGGTAGCATTACTTATTATCTCCTCATACTCCTTGGCAGAAACCATCTCCGGGGGCTTGAATACCGCTACTATCTTGAAGCCTAGAAATGATACGAAGGGCTTCTGCCAAGCCATGACCACTACTGGTGTATTACTAAAACCGTGTTTCTCAGCATAATCTCCCAGCCACTCCGCTGTATCATCAATTGCTCTAAGACACTTATCAAGCCTCTCGCTTAGATCTATTCCAAGGTTATCCTCGAGAGCCCTTGCTACAGCATTGTATCTATCCTTAAGCACAGCCGGGGTATTCCAAGGCCCAGGTATCTTCACAACAGGCACGTCAACACCAGCCGCACTAACTAAGTTGTTGACCCACGCCTCCATACCATGATACAGTACCAGGCTAGCATGCCTGATCTTCTCAATATCACTAGGCTTGATATCATAATGTGCAGGGCAAATACTAGGAGAAGCAATAACCTCTACCTCAACCATGTCCCCGGCAAGATCCTTGACTATACTAGCTAAGACACTAGTCGTACACACCACGATAGGCTTCTCCTGCATCGTCGTAGCTGTTGCACCCATAGCATTCAGAGAGGATAACATTATTACAAGTAAGACTATGCCGGGTACAAGTTGCCTCCACAACCCCAAATAGTACACCATTCAATGGATAAAAGTGTACCAGTATAAAAACTTAATCACACAAAAATCACAATATACTTATATAATTATGTGGCAAGCCTAGCAAGATACATCTAATACTAAAACCAGATGTTTTATCAGCTTATCCAAAGCCTTTTTACCATAGGTACTCTGTCAAACTC
>CAZCAU010000087.1:779-3130 GCA_964496855.1 uncultured Desulfurococcales archaeon | reverse complement strand
ATTATAGATATACTATTCATACATTATAATTGATGGTCCCTACAGCTAATTCGTTTTCCTCTGGACTATGGCATAAGTTTTATCTCGAAGTATTAAAGCTTGATAAATGAATACTTCATGTGTCTGCCTTTTTAGTGTAAGGATTGTTGCCTATGAAACTTATATTCCTCTTTATGTCTCCTGGGAGCGGTCTGTATACTTTCTGTTATCATTTTATGAGGATGGTAATGAAGAAATATTAATAATATTTTTATACTCCTTGCATTGAACACTTAGTATTATGAGAAGTGATGAATAGGATACTTCTGGTTGTGTCTATCTTAGTAATTGTGTGCTCTCTAGCTATTTGCATTCTTGTTCATCAAGGATCACATACGCCAAGTAGCAAATCTGAAAGTTTAGAAGCTAGCACCTCAACTCCCCATTCCTTAACTACATCCTCAGCAGCTAAGCCTGTTCCTAAGAAGATAGTCATAACGCTCTTTGTACATGAAGAAGATATAATCTTTCAGGAAATCATAAACTATACAGATATTACTTCTAAGACAGCCTGCATGGAGGTGTTAAACACAATTAAGATGTCTCTCTTAGAAGATTTGCAGAGAAAATACTTAGAAAGGCTGAATCACTCTTCTATAACGTTTGAGTGCCTCAGCAGCGGCTCTGTGTTACTGACATTTAAGGTTTATGGAAAGATATGGATCAGTGGTGGAGAGAAGTATGCTGATTTTCTCTGGTTTTTGAAGCCTAATAACCTTGACTTCATCGAAAACAGCTTTAAAGAGTTGAGAAACGGTTTAAGCTGGTCAGGGGTTTTGGAAGGTGTACCTGTTGAGATATTGATTAGACTTCCTTCTCAAGAGTACCCCTACAGGGCCTGGGGAAAACCTATAGGTCACTGTCATGGCCATGCGTGGTGGCCGGTCAGTGAAGATTCTAGATAATAGTTGCCTATTTATATTGTCCAGAAATTAGTAGGTTAGGCGATAATCTATTCACTACACCTCTATACGGGAGATCATAATTATGTTTGAAGTATGTGTTGTTAACATGGCTGTTCCCTGTATTCTTCTAGGTATTTTTGTTAAAAAGAGGAATTCGAAAAATAGTTAAACAATATTAAGTATTTTAAGTATTCTGGACTGGAAGTATTCCGAGGAGCCTTGTGTGGTAGTTCGTGTTGAGACTATTGTTTTATGATTAGATTTGTTACGAGTTCAATATAAACTATAATTATCACAAATACTATATAGTTTAGTTATGACCAGCTTATTTTACTGCTTTCAAGGTTCTTTCCTTGATCTGTAGTATTTTTCTCTTTGATTTTATGATCGCTTGGGCTTTATCTCTTATCTTTCTTAGATGCCCTAGTGGTGGGAAGAGTATTGCATCCCGTGGGCATAGTTTAGCACATGTATCACATCCAACCATGCAATTGTATGGTCTAGCCACTATTGGCTTCATTTGTTCAAAGTCCCAGTCATATACTACTCTACCACTACATGTTAGGAAGCATAATCCACACCCAATGCATCTTTCATAGTCTATTTGAGGATACCATTTAATCTCTTTTCTGGGTATGCCATACCATTCTGTATTTGAGAAATCCCTAATTGGTCTTCCTAATATGTCTTTTCCTATAATTTTATCCATATTAATTTTCGCCTCTCTTATAGTTCTTTATCTATGCAATATAGTTGTCAAAAATAGTTTATTAATTATATGGATATTTACGTAGTAATCGATATCGTGTATTGTTACGGTGGTAATTTATAATATTGTATTTAAGGTTATCTCAACCTCTTCGCATTGCAAGCGTAAGTATTCTTCTAATTATTTCATCTTTATTATAGTAAAGAACTCTTTGGAAAAATAACTAGGTTTTGGACCGCTTCCTATTCTCATAAAGTACGTACTTAGTCTGATGCATATTCTAGTATTAACTACTTTGTTTCTTTGAATCCTCTAGCTTCTTACATATTAAGTTCTCAGTGGCTTCTTTCAATATCTATTTGCATATACGCATTCGATATTAAACAGCTAAACAGCTGTCTTTGCTTCTCTTAACCTGGGGCCTGCCGGGATTTGAACCCGGGACCTCCGGCTCCGGAGGCCCGAGACTTATAAATGATGTTTCCAGAAGAAACCATCAGTTGGAAACACTCTTCACCAATGGTTACCCCTTGGGTATCATTGCTGATAATATGGAAACGCTTGGCTAGAAAAGACTAATTGCTCTGAGACACGTATTGTATAAGCGGTGGCTAGGGATTGTCCAAGGTAATTAGGGTCAAATATGAGAAAGGTGTGTTAAAGCCGTTAGAGCCAGTGGAGCTTAGGGAAGGCGAGGA
>CAZCAU010000087.1:0-769 GCA_964496855.1 uncultured Desulfurococcales archaeon | reverse complement strand
CGCAGGGTGAGTGAGGTCCTTAAGGAATATGTTGGAATGTTTGGTAGGGCCGATATAGAGGAACTAAGGAAGTACGAGGAGGAGGCTCAGGCACAGTGAACAAGATATTCATAGACACCAATGTATTTTACAACATATTATTCGAGACCAGTCTCACCCAGGTAGCCCGAAAGTTATTAGAAGATTTTGAAGAAAGCAAGTTCCATACAAGTCTAACTGTGGTGAACGAGCTACTCTACATCTTCACAAGAAAGTACTACCAAACCACGGGAGAAATCAGCGGACCCTATAGCCTACGAAGACTGATAGCTAGTAAGGGATACCCTGAGCTAATAGTCAACGGTATACGAAGGCTACTGAGAGACCTTGAAGTAGAAGTATTGATAGAAAACGTAGGTTATCAGGATATGATAGAAACCGCTAGTAGCCTAAAGCTCCTGCCAAGCGACACAATCATAGCTTTAACATGTAAGCATTACGGCATAGATACCATCCTAACCTTTGATGAGGACTTCAAGCGAGTTCCATGGCTTAAGGCTGTTCCCTAGCCCTTCAAGATTATCAGCACCTCTATGATTATCCATTGTGAAGAAGGACCGATACTGTCTCCTGTCTGAATCGGGGTTGCAATCTTTCTCGAAGCGAAATAGCAAGGCTTGGGGGGTATATATTGGCGGGCCTGCCGGGATTTGAACCCGGGACCTCCGGCTCCGGAGGCCGGCCTTTATAAACGAATGTCCCAAGAGCTGATATTAATCTGGGACAGATC
>CAZCAU010000086.1:0-3193 GCA_964496855.1 uncultured Desulfurococcales archaeon | reverse complement strand
AATGTATAGAGTACCAGTCAAATAACTATGACGATTTACTGAGGCTAAAGATAAAACTTATTAGAACAGTTGAATCATTTTTAAAAAATAATAATGATGATTGAGATGGTCTTAAGAAACCCCTAACGAAACTTCGATGGTCATAGTATGAAGTTCGCTTCATAATCCTTATAAAGATTTGGTAAACGTCAGTTAGTTTGAGGCGATGCCAACATGAATGAGAAAATTATTGTATTAAGGATTTCTAAAGTTAAGATGAATACAATTGTTTATGAAGTTGAGTGTAGCTCTGACCTTAGAAAATATTTTGACAATAAGAAATTCTTCATAAAATACAGCTTTGAAATACATGACTTACCCGAGAGTATACTTCTTATACCCGCAGTAGGTTATGTGCTACCCCTAGCACTTGTTTCTGGAGCTAAGATATACATAGATACAATTGATCAAGAGTACTATACGTCAGTTACAAGTACTTTACTTAAAAAGGTAGGGAAATATTATCCTAAGCTACCCCTGAACAAGTTTAAGATAGAAGCAAAAAGGATCGTAAAATACAAACCCACTAAAAGAGGTTATCGTAAGGCTCTGTTTTTTAGTGGAGGTATAGACTCTACTCACATGTTACTTAGACATTTACATGAGAAACCTTTACTAATAACGATCTGGGGCGCTGATATTAAGCTAAGTGAGTATAGTAGACTTCGTAAGTTTTTGAATTATGTTAGATATTTAGCAAACCACTTAGGTTTAAAGTTCAACTTTATAACCTTTTATGACACAGTAAACCGAAGGCTCGTAGATGCATATTTCTTTCGGAAATTATATGGAAATGATACATGGGGAGGAATCTTTGCTGGAATATTTTATCCGGCTTTAGCCGCTCCTTTAGTGGGACTAGGAGTATCATCCATTTATATAGCTTCAGGTATACCATCAAGCATCCGTTACCCGTGGTCTGATAGATGCGATGTCTATGAGATAACCAGATTTGCTGGAGTTAGAGTGGTCTGTGACGATGACCGTCTGACTAGATTCCAAAAAGTGATATACATTAAGAACAATATACACTTGTTAGAAAAGAAAGGTGTTAGACCCGTTTTTAGGTCATGTCTTGCATCAAGTGCCGATCTTAATTGCGGTTATTGCGAAAAATGCATGAGAACTATTCTTGAATTAACTTTCGCCGGAATAGATCCTTCAAAGCACGGATTCAATATAAACACTAGTTCTTATAAGTATTACGTTAAAAATGTTCTCAAAAATCGCAGACTCTTACTTGATCTCATAGATTTGATATTTTGGTATGAGATAAAAGAACTCTCAAGACTTCATAATGAGTATTCATTCTTAGCTTCAATCAATTTTGAGAAATTGTTGGCAAGAAGAAAAAGAATATTAAGGCTATCTTTACTTTACATTGCTAATAAGATGACAGGAAACATAATAAATAATGTATCTGAAAGACTCGGACTAAATCCTATAATAGACAGACTGGTTAAATTGTTAAAGTAATTGTAGATAATCAAATATATCGATAATCTGTCCAGCATGTATAGTTTATATTTGTCTTTAGCTTTTACTCAAAATCTCAGTAGAGTCATTGTACGAGTCATGGAGACTCTTAGAATATTAACGATTAAACAAGTCTCATATACATAGGGAACTAAGTTCATTTAACTCTGTGTACAAATCTCGTCATAGCATCTATTAAGAATTCGAGGTCATAAAATATGAAAGTACTAAGTTATGATAAGAGTAATTAGCCACACTATGGAGGGTAAAATACATGAACAAAGTATGTATAATTGGGCTGGGTTATGTCGGTCTTCCTACGGCTGTAGCCTTTGCTTTTAAAGGCTTCAACGTTATTGGAGTTGACATTGATAAGGACAAAGTCGAAGCTTTAAACAACGCTAAGTGTTACATCAAAGAACCCGATCTCGATATTATTCTACGCGACTCTGTCTCTAAGGGATTATTGAGGGCTACCACAGATGCTATTAAAGCTGTTAAGCAATGTAATGCGGTTATTATTGCGGTTCCAACACCTGTTAAGAATGATGTTGCAGATCTTTCCTATCTTAAGGATGCTCTTGAGGTTATTAAGAAGGTAATACATAAAGGTATGCTTGTTATTATAGAGTCTACAATACCACCTGGAACAACTGTTGATTTTGCCAAACCCCTCCTCGAAGAATCTGGGCTTAGGGTTGAAGAGGATTTCTATCTTGCCCATGCTCCTGAGAGGATTGCTCCGGGAAAGGCTATTCATGAGTTGTTGCATGAGCCTCGGGTTGTTGGTGGTGTTGGTCCGAGGTCTACTGAGAAGGCTCTTGAGCTGTACAGGAGGGTGAACCCGAATCTTTATCCAACTGATGCTACTACTGCTGAGTTTGTTAAGTTGATTGAGAATGCGTTTAGGGATCTCAATATAGCGTTTACCAACCTGCTTGCTTTGATGGCTGAGAAGCTCGGTATAGATGTCTATGAAGCGATTAGGCTTGCGAACACTCATCCACGTGTAAATATACATTTGCCAGGAGCTGGTGTTGGTGGTCCCTGCCTAACTAAGGATCCATACATGCTTGCTTCGTTATTCAAGGAATTCTGGGGTACTCGGCTGATTGAGTTAGCTAGGAAGATAAACGAGTATATGCCTAGGCACACAGTCGAGATCATCGAGAGAGCCCTTAAGGACGTTAGTCTGAGCATCGAGGGTGCTAGAATAGCTGTGTTTGGTGCTGCGTATAAGGGTGGTGTTGACGATACTAGAGAGAGCCCAGCTAAATACATAGTGAAGGAGCTACTTGGGAAAGGCGCTAAGGTAGTTATCTACGACCCGTATACAGGGGAGAGCTTTGATGCTGAGAGGGCCGATACTTTAGAAGATGCTGTTAAGGATGCAGATGTTGTTGTGATAGTTACTGATCATCCAGAGTTCAAGAATTTGAGCCTAGAGAACATTGCTAAGCTCGTAAGGCATAAGATAATAGTTGATGGTAGGAGGGTCGTAGAGCCTCATCAGGCTGTTAAGCATGGGTTTAGGTACTACGGTATTGGCTATGGAAAGGTGTACAAGCTATGAGCATAGTAGTAGTTGTCGGTACTCGACCGGAGATCATTAAGATGGCTCCTGTTATAAAAGAACTTGAGAAACGTGGACTTGAGTTTGCTTTTATTCATACTGGGC
>CAZCAU010000085.1:0-3269 GCA_964496855.1 uncultured Desulfurococcales archaeon | reverse complement strand
AAGATTCTTAGTATGAACTGCATTGTGTCTTCGAGCCGTGTCCAGGGGTATTGGAACCATATCCATTCTTTTACCTCGATATAGTAGTAGTCGGGCTTGAACTTGGCTACCGGGCTTATCCATTGAAGCGCTGCTAGTTTTAGTGATTTAGGCTTCCATTCTTTCTCTATAAAATCTCTTGCTAATAGCATTGTGTCTCCGGTATCAACGATATCGTCTACTATCAGGACATTCATGTTGCTTGCATCAATCTTGTACGGGAACTTGAGTATAGCTTTCTCCGCGGCTCGCGCTGCTTCTACCCAGTGCTGGCTCTGTATACTAACAAGATCGTTTATGTCTAGGAAGTCGCATAAGAGCCTGGCCGGCACGTATCCGCCACGGGCAACTGCTACTACTAGGTCTGGCATCCATCCCGACTCTTCTATTATGCGGGATAACCCGTAGCTCCACTCAACGATATCATCCCAGGATACAAGCTTAACGGGGACCCTGGGCACAGGCTCTCACCATAATAGTTACGGCTGAGAAGACTAATTAATTAATTGCCGCTGACACGCGTAGTTCCAGCATAGTAATACTCTGGTTTCTAAATCTTATCCTTTATAGCCTCCCAGGCATATTCAGTATTAGGGGGTAATCTATGCTTGAGAAGCCCAGGGCAGAAATAGCTGTTATAGGTGGTTCCGGACTATATGATCCAGGCATATTTGAGGAGCCCCGGGAGTACAAGATATACACGCCGTATGGTGAGCCGAGCGATTTCATAATAGTAGGCAAGGTATCTGGTAGAAGCGTAGCGTTCCTGCCGAGGCATGGCAGGAGGCATAGGATTCCTCCTCATAAGATAAACTATAGAGCAAACATCTACGCGTTAAAAGAGCTCGGCGTGAAATGGGTTATAAGTGTCTCAGCAGTTGGTAGTCTTAGAGAAGACTATAAGCCTGGAGACTTCGTGGTGCCACACCAGTTTATCGATATGACTAAGAAGCGCGAGTACACGTTTTACGATGGACCAGTAGTAGCACATGTGAGTATGGCTGACCCCTTCTGCGACCATTTGAGAGGAATAATAGTTGAGAAAGCCAAGGAGCTGGGGTACCCTGTGCACGACAAGGGAGTCTATGTATGTATAGAGGGGCCAAGATTCTCAACACGAGCCGAGAGCTGGGTTTGGAAAAACGTGTTCAAAGCAGACATTATAGGTATGACACTAGTACCAGAAGTCAACCTGGCATGCGAGGCAGAGATGTGTTATGCAACGCTAGCAATGATAACCGATTATGACGTGTGGGCCGAGCATCCTGTGACTGCCGAGGAGGTGGAGAAGATCATGAAGCAGAATGTTGAGAGAGCGAAGAAGGTGTTATACCAGGTAATACCTAGCCTCCCAGAAAAACCAGATAAGGAGAGGTGTAGCTGCTGCGAGGCGTTAAAGACAGCGCTATTATAGTAGAAAGGGTGGAGAAGACTTTCCGAGAAGCAGAGGAATGGGCTAGGAATAATACTAGTATTATCGAGGAGTTCTTATCTAGTAGAGACTATATCATATCTTTTTCAGGCCGTGGGAGAATACCTGCACTAGTATTCTCATGGATTAAAAGCCTAGTGTTAGGCAAGCCCCCGAGCATATATGAGTCAAACTTGATAACTTATCACCTACTACCCTACATCGAGAAGACCGTGATAATACATTTTGCTTCCCGAGGAGACGAGTCAACTCTTCCACGCATGCTTGACACAGCATACCTGACTGGCTCAGAACTAGTAGTCGTATCGCCACCGCTACATAAGAGGCTAGTGGAGAAACTACATGGTTTTAAAACAATAATCGTGCCTGGAGACCTAGACTACGTGATTGCATCATCAATGCTAGCATTAAAAGCAGGGTTTAGCCAGTCTCTAAAGACTAGTGGTAGGAGTGATAAGAGGGTCTCTAGGTTATCAGTAGAGGTAGATGATATAAGCATAGTTGCTCATGACTTATACGAGCATTATAGAGACAAGATACTTCAGGCAATAGATAAGCTGATGAAGACTGAGACCATAGTTTTAGCATATACGCCCACTATGGAGGCACCAGCATGGCTTCTAGAACAAATATGCACCGGGATGCTCGGCAAGAAGACACCAGTATACCCGGTATCAGCTCTCGCTGAGAGGATAAGCAGTGGCGAACTAATAGTATTGTTCTCGACAATGGTTGAAGAAGATAGCCTGAGAGAGATAAGGTTCAAGTCTCTACAGAGGGGGTCCCAGCTAGTAGAATTCAATATAAATACTGATCCCGCCACTGCCCAGATATACGGGTTAATGATAGCCAAGTACCTAGAAGCATACTTGGAGACACAAGGGATAACGCAGAGGCTGCAAAGCCTCGGCCCTGGCCACTTCTCTCATCAATCGGGCTAAGGGTGTGTCCTCCTCATCAGCATAATGTCATCTTTACTCCGAAAACCTATATTGTTTATCCTCGAGGACTAGTATGTTATCATAGCAGTGATTATTGCTAGTATGCTCGAGATTAGTGTCAATAGGATGTAGGCTACAAGTATCTCTTTTTCTCTCAAAGGCGTTTTTAGTGTGAGGAGATTAACCATAGTCATTGGTGCTTGTGGATCCTTATTAGCAATGATTGTCTCATTGTTTTCATCAAGTATTACTGGGCGTATCTTTATCTCTCTCCTCTCGAGTAGCCCGCCTATGCTTAGGAGACTATGGAATCCGTTGACTATGTATGGCATCATAGCTGTTACAAGTACTACTTCTGTCCTAGAAGCAATTGCTAGTATTCCTAGTGCTGCCCCGATATACAGGCTCCCAGTATCACCGTTAAATGTCCTAGCAGGATACCAGTTGTACGGCAAGTAACCAGCAATACTTCCTAGTACTGGAGCGTATAATAGTAGGCTCCAGTACTCGTTAACACCCTTACTGTACGCGTATAGTGCTGCTACGAGCATTGCGGATCCTATTATGAGACTAGTGGATGGAACTACGCCGTTATGGGTATCAGCCATGTTCGTGGCGTTTGTCACGACAGCTAGTAATGCAAGCATTAATACGGGGTATAGTATTGTGAGCCTAGTAGGACCTATTAATGGGACATAAGGCCTGGGCACGTATGCTGAGAACACTATTATCGGGAGACCAGCGACAACTGGTAACAAGGTCTTCGTTCTCGCATCAAGGACTCTGAGATCATCAGCATATCCTGCCAAGCCTATACATAGCAATACTAGTATGTAGGGGAGTATGTGTCTAGGCTC
>CAZCAU010000084.1:0-3323 GCA_964496855.1 uncultured Desulfurococcales archaeon | reverse complement strand
GTGTTATACAAGCATAGTATACCATGTTTTCGCCGGCAGGCCCTATAACAGCTGCTCTAGCCATGCTCTTGCCACCATTTTCTTCTACCAAGATCCTTTCGGCTTCATATGCATCAAGACCCCATACGTGTCTAGCGCTCCTGATCTCGGCTCTGCTATCCTCTATCCTTACATATACTGGCTTAGAAGCCCTGCCTCTAATTACAAGGGCATCTATGCCTGCATGCCTGAAATAGTGGGGAAAGCTTCCACCCATACCAGATTCTCCTAGTGCCCTGGTAGCAGGGCTCTTGAAGACTACGTGTAGCCTAGAAGACATTGGCACTGGCGTACCTGTCAAAGGACCTGCTGCAAATATAAGCGTGTTCTCCGGGCTGAGAGGATCAGTATCTTGACTAGTTAGCTCTAGCAATAGTTTTACGCCTAATCCTCTCCCACCTATGTATTTCTCGTAAAAGTCTTGAAACGGGCTCCAAGAAACAGTTTTCCCGCGGGATAAGTCTACAAAGATTATCTTCGAATGATAACCACTCATAAGCAACTCCTCCACTTCTAGCGGGTGTCACGTGTACTTGCACTTTACAACTCTACGAGTACATCAAGAACAGCTATAGCTGTTTCGAGAATAGGTTTTCTTAATTCCCCTAACCTGGCATGCCTAGTAGGTCTAACAAGAGAATTGCTTACAACTAGCACTGCTCCAGACATGAAGCCTCTCAACGCGCTAAGCATGAAAAGCGCCGAGCACTCCATCTCGACACATAGTGCTCCTCTAGACCTCCACCTCTCTGCAAAACCTGGTGTCTCGGCATAAAAGGCATCACTACTAAGCACTGGACCAACCCATACCCTCCTATCATTAGTAGACTTAAGTTTCTTAACGAGCTTGTCTAGTACTTCGTAACTGGGAGCAGATGGTGGACAAGCATGTTCGCCATAGTACTGGTAATATGCGCCACCCGGGTAGTGTGCAGCTGTTGTAGGCACTACTATGTCTCCAATACCTATATCTTTGTGTAGTGCTCCACAAGTCCCTAGTCTTATAATGATTCTTGCCCCTAGTCTCCAGAGTTCTTCAAAAACTATTAGTGAGGATGATGCTCCTATGCCGTGAGATATTATTGTCACATTCTTGTCTTTATAAGAGCCAGTATATGCTAGGTAGCCTCTATAAGTATTCACTACTCTAGGATTCTCTAAGAGTTCTCCAGCTAGTAGCCTAGCCCTGTCAGGACAACCAGTAGCTATTACTCTCTCGGCTATGTCCCTGGGCTCAGCATCTCTGAGATGTACTTGGCTCAACTAATCCTGCTTCCTCCTAGCCACTTATAAGCATAGGCTTGGCTGCTAATACTCCTCTCACACGCTCTATCTCTGCCAGCAACTTCTTTATCCTATCAGAGTCCCCCCTGACAACTATTATTAGCATACACCTCCTCTCATCAAGGTGCACGTGTAGAGCACTTGTTATAACATCTAGGTAGTGGTGCTGTATATCAGTAAGCTCTTCATCAGCATGCCCTATCTCGTGATCATAGAGTATTCCCAGCACACCCGCCACTCTCCCGCCTAGCCGCCACCTATGCTCAGCAATAAAGTATCTAAGAGCTTCTTGGACAAGCCTAGACTTGCTCTTCACGCCGAGAGTAGCCATGCATTTCTCGAGTTCCCTGGCTATATCCTCCGAGACATATACACCGAATTTCCTAGGCATATAGCATCCATGAAGAATTATGACTATTATTCTATAAATAGACTTGTATCGTATGCGAAAAACATCTATACCATTATCAAGGCAAAAGAATCTTCAGACCAGTATCCAGGATCTAGCGGATGACCAGTATGCTGAGAGTAGGCATTGATGTAGGCGGTACTTTCACGGACCTAGTAGCATTTGATTCATCCAAGAATAGCCTAGTCCATGTAAAAGTATTAACAACGCCCAGAGACCCCGTGGCAGGCGTGATCCAGGCTATAGAATTAGCTGGTCTCGAGTACAAGGATATAGCCGTACTTGTTCACGCTACTACTCTTGGCACAAACATGTTTTTCGGACAAACAGGCATCGAGCCGCCAGACGTAGTACTGATCACTAATAAGGGGTTTAGAGACATACTCGAGATAGGCCGTCAGAACAGGCCTGAGCTCTACAACCTCTTCTTTGAAAAACCTAGACCACTCGTTCCGCGTAGCCGGAGACTCGAGGTTAGGGGTAGGATAGCAGCAGATGGAAGCGAGGTAGAGCCTCTTGATACTAAGGGTTTAGAAAAGCTAGTTAGAGAATACTGTAGGAAAGGATACAGGATCTATGCGGTATCACTTCTTCACAGCTATGCTAATCCAAGCCATGAGGAGACTGCTAAGAAGATAATTGAGGAAACGTGTCCTGGAGCAATAGTTGTAACTAGTAGTGATGTTGACCCCCAGCCAATAGAGTATGAGCGTACAAGTACGACTGTAGTAAACGCTGTCTTAAAACCAGTGATATCCAGGTATTTGGAGAAACTAGTCGATTCTTTATCGGGGAAGGGTTTCACGGGGAAAATACTAGTTATGCAGAGTAGTGGAGGTGTAGCAGGTGTAGAAGAGGCTCTTGAGAAGCCAGCTGCTTTCATAGAGAGCGGGCCATCAGCTGGTGCTGTCGCTGTTGCTTATTTCTCTAAGATGCTCGGGATAGACAAAGCACTGGGATTCGACATGGGGGGTACAACTGCTAAGGCTTCGTCAATAATCGGGGGAGAGCCGGAGATTACGAGTATGTACGAGGTAGGCGGCAGGGTTCATATGGGCAGACTCATAAGAGGCAGTGGCTACCCAGTGAGATACCCATACATAGACTTAGCCGAGGTTAGTGCTGGCGGCGGTACTATTGCATGGGTTGACCCAGGAGGCGCTCTGAGAGTAGGCCCTGTAAGCGCTGGTGCTGATCCAGGTCCTGCTTGCTACGACAGGGGAGGCACTGAGCCCACTATTACTGATGCCAACCTAGTCCTGGGCAGGCTCCCGGAAACCATAGCTGGGGGCAAGCTGCGATTAAAGAAAGAGCTGGCAGTCAAAGCATTGTCTAGTATTTCTGAGAAGCTAGGCATGAGTCTAGAGGAGACAGCATGGTCTATTCTAAGAATAGCTAATACCATTATGGCAAAAGCCCTGAGACTAGTTAGTATTGAGAGAGGCTATGATCCTAGAGAATTCATGATGTTCGCCTTCGGCGGGGCAGGCCCGTTGCATGCAGCCGAGATAGCTATGGAGATAGGTGTTAGGGACATTATTATACCACCCATGCCAGGCGTGTTCTCAGCGCTCGGACTGCTCGTGACAGA
>CAZCAU010000083.1:0-3427 GCA_964496855.1 uncultured Desulfurococcales archaeon | reverse complement strand
CACCAATTCATAAAAAGAATACATAACAATCACTGAGACAAAAACCAATACCATAGTTAAAGCCACAACCATAACCAAAACACAGGTTATGAGAGAGAGAAAAACCAGGTATACGCATTAATTACTCTCTTACTACTTGCATTAGCAGTAATATTTTACATAATGTACTTGACTCGAAGATAGATGAAAACCTCTTAAAAGCAATGCTATACTAGGAATAATGTCTAGGAAACCCAACTGCAGGACATGGTGAGAGAAGAACAAAATACTAGAAAATAGGAACAGCGAACATAAGGAAGACTCTGGAAAACTCTAGAATACACAAATACTAGGGTTAAGCCTTAAGGAAGTAGAAGAAATAGGCGGAGAAGCACAAAAAGGTAGGAATATACTAACTAATTAGACTCAACTTGCTTGTAAGTAAGCTTAAGGCATGTATGGCAAATCATTATACTTTATAAACAACCTTATATAGCGCGTTTTGTAACATAAAACTACGGGTACCTATATATTGGTTGAGGTCAGAGCTAAAATCTATGACAGAATTGAGGATTTACCAGAAAAACTAGGGCCAGGTAAGTATATTATTGGGGATACAGAAATAGAGCTCCACGAAGAGATGCAACGAGATGAAATAGTTGCAATGCTAGCGTTTGCCAAACGCTATAAATCTAAGGGCCAATACATTTAACAATATCATTCTCTCTCATTCTTATTGGAAATAGGGCACTATAGGTCTCGCGAGTTTCTCTCCTCTTAGTAGCACTTAGGAAGACAACAGTACAATTACTAACATCTACAACGTAAATAGCCCTATAGGCTACTCCTCTGACATAAAAACGATGTCTACGAAACACCATGTTGCCGGAACGAGCCACTATGGGCTCACTAAGTAGTCTCCAGATGCTTTCTGGATCACCATTAAGATCTCTTACAAGTTCGCCTAATTTTATCTCTATATGGTTCAATAAATTTTTCTTATCGAAATATTTCTCAAACACCTCAGTATAGCACACCCTCCATAGTCTGTAGCATTTTCTACTCAAGCACATAACAATGCACTCTCTATGAAATAGTACTATCGTACAAAGCGATCTAAGACATCCCTGATAAACCCTGTCGTATCAGAATACCCAAGCATGCAGATATCACCATTATTTTGCATAATTGTCTGCTAAAGCTACCAGAACAAGTTTTGCCTCCTCACTAAATCCAGCTACGAAATCTGCTGCAACTGCAAGAAACTCATCGCTAAACCTATAACCTTCAATATCTTTTGTTAGCATCCCCCATCTATATAGAGGATATGTTGCCCAGTGGGGTCTATTATACGAGTTTCTTATTTGAGCAGGTACATCGCTTAGAGACTTTAAATGACCATTTATTAGCCTATCCAGGTAATCATGATACTCATCAATATTTCTAAGTATATCTCTCCATAAGTGAATCCATCGAGGAGTCGATCTTACTTTTGACAACTTATAACCTGGTTGAGAAATTATCTTTATATAAGTCTCAAATGCTTTGATAACACCCTCTTCTATGAATACTCTAAAGAATTTTGAAGGATCTTCGCGTTCAAATTTACGATACAAGACTATGGCTGCTCTAGGAGTTTTACAAAACTTAGCTATATGCTTGGCTTTATTAATATCGATATTCTGTTGCCTCCTTCTTAGTTTATGTTCTATAGCTTTAACAAGCTCATCGGATTTCCACTTTAACTCAATTATATCAAAATGTTGTGCTATCTTAGCTGCAACCATTGGTTCTCTTCTAATACGGCTCCATGTAGCCTCATTTAATGTTACAACGAGATAAGGTAATTTTCCAAAAGTAGCCTGTTCAATCACATATCTTGTAAAATTAAGTGCGCCAAGTTGTGTAACCATAGAGCCTACAGGCACATCAGGATTATCAAGAACACATATTTCACAATAATCAGGTTTTAAACTTTCTAGAAGTCTTTCTAAAGTTTTAGTTTTCTTGAGATCTTTATCCCTAGTTACCCAGTGAAAAATCCTGCCACGCTCATAAACGCACATATCATGAACCAGTCGTTCTTTTAAAAGAACACGAACAAGCTGTGATTTGCCACTACCCCAAGCCCCTATTATTATAATACCATCTTTAAGAGTCCATCCTTCCTGACGTAATGATTCTAACTCGTACTTTATGGTGTCAAAAGCTCTACGCTGGGACTCTGACAACTCGTTATATTCAATATCATCACTTGGACTGACAAGCGAGGATAATGAGTATGGTGGCATTATCTTTTACACCATCTACTCTTTTCTCATAATAGATATAAAAATCTTTCGTGAAATATAGAGCTTATATTATTTCTAGAGACATTACATAAAATATATCACTTATCAGAAATCCCATAATATATGGTATAGAGGGCAGATGTAGTTATTTTTCTGATGCTCTGCTTAATGGTATTGTGTTTATTTGCCCGAATCCTATGCTTCTACTTCTCCCCAAGCCCATCCTGGATGCTAGGGCTAGCATACGGTCTACGAATACCTTGATACGGGGATTTAGTATCTCGTAGACAGCCCAGCCAGTGATGCCCCTGACTAGTCTTAGTTTTTCTTTATCACTAGTCTTCCCATACACTGCTGTCACGGGCTTGACGCTGTGGTCTACCTCGACGATCATGATATCAGCTAATCTGCCAATCTTGTATGGGATCCAGCTCCCCCGGGGATCATCGCCAAGCGCTAGTGCTACCCAGAGCCTAGCAGCAGAAGCCATTATATAGGACGAGGAAGGGAACAACTTGTGCCTCTCAGGAGTCTTCTTAATAATCCTCCTACCACCAAGACTAGGAGGAGCCATGAGCTTACTAGTAAGAACAACTGGTGTCAAAAACCTTATCTTAAAAAACCTGTCCACGCCAAGACTAAGACCCCTAAGATTCTCAACACTAACCTCCAAGGGCTCAACAACCAAGCCACCATACCTAGTCCGGAGCCTACCACCAGAATACAGTGCCAGAGAATCAACAACCCTATAATCCCTAGAAACAATACTTATAAAACCATGATAAACCCTACCAGGCCTCATAACAAGAGGACCAGAGCCATCACCCTCAACCTTATACAAAGCCCTGCCATCAACATACAAAGGCGAAAACGTGACAGGCCTAAAAATCCGTCTCTCCTCATAAATCCTCATAATAAAAGAAAGACCAGGATCAATACTAGCAACATGCTTCAAGACCCGAGAAGTAAAAGGAGGCAAAACCAGCTCCTCCATAGAATACAATGCCAGCCTAAGCCTAGCAACAAAACCCTCAGCACGATCAAACAAGTAGCCAAGACCCATATCGGTATCCCTACTGCCTTGATTATTGCTAATCCTTGTCAGTTAGTGCAAGTAGCATCTTTCCTCTATCGGTAAGCTCATATAGCATTCTCCT
>CAZCAU010000082.1:0-3435 GCA_964496855.1 uncultured Desulfurococcales archaeon | reverse complement strand
GATAAGTAGGGGGGATGAAGGACAACAAACATTATAAACTATCATGGATGACTAACCCCTAATGACGTTTCCATTAAGTATCTCAATATGATTACATTCCCTGTGAATTTTTAGGCCGTTTAACCTCTTAGAATAAAGAGGCGGTAAGGATCTCTTTAGTGAAGATATAAAGTAAATCTACTAACCACCAAACTTAATAGAGCCCCTTAAGATCCTAGTTTGTGTTATAGAAGAGGTTAAAAAGGTATCAATTACTGTTGCTTTTTAGCTCTTCGATTAGCTAGTACTATATCTATTAGGTTCTCTAGGAAAGTCTGTTCGTCTATACCTTCCAGTGGTCTAAGCATATAACACATCAGTCCACCAAAGAATGCTCTAATAGCAATCCTTGCTTTAGGAGAAGCCTCTCCGAAGACTTTTTCAGCTATGACCTTAGTCTTCTCTTCACACAATCTCCTGATATCTTCAGCTATCTTTGGAAATGACGTTGTCAAAGCTAATGTGTGTAGAAGGAGGTTCCGCTGGACTGGATCTCTATACTTATCTATATAGCTTCTGCCTATACACTCTAGCATACTTCTGCCCTTCAGATCCTTTTCTAGGCAAGAGTCAATTATTTCTAGGGGGAGATTTCTCCTAGCTATTTCCATTATCAGCTCGTATTTACTTCTAAAGTACCAGAATATGAGACCCTTAGAGACGCCAGCTTCTTTAGCGATTAGCTGGACCGGTGCCCTGAAATAACCGTACCTAGAGAAAACTTTCATTGCAGAAGATATTATTTTCTCCCTCATAAGTTCTTTCCCCTTAATCATTATTCGCCTCAAGCTTTAAGTGCTTTCTTAATTATTGATGAAGCTGAAATATACAGTATCGCTACAGCAGGCTGTATAGCTGGTATTAGTGCAGCTGGGATAGCTGCAGTTGGCCCTGTAGCTAAGGCTGTCATAGTTGCAGCCACGCTCTGATTCTTAGTGAGTGCAATAAAGGCTGCTGCCATATGATCCTCATATCTTATGTTCAAGGCTCTACTGGCGACTAGGAGAGAGATTATAACTATTGCGTAGACTACTATCTGTGCAGAGAGAATATAAAGTACTAAGTTGGGCTTTGATATGAGTAAACTTGCCTTATTCGCTATTAAGAGGAAGATTAAGACTAGCATAAAAGTCATTGTCCATATAGACAAGATCGGTTTAAGTCTCGCTGATATCCTATTCTCCAAACACCTTATAATCATCTCATTCTTAGTGGACATATTTCCCATACCGCTATCCTTTATCATTACATTCTTACAGTCAAGTTTTACTCTCGGATCATTCATCATCCTCCTAGCTTTCCTCACTACGAGATAGTATCGTGTAGCCTGTCCAAGAACTAAGGGGACGATGAGTGCCATTGTAACTGACTTAGCCAATGTTACTATAGGTAGGTTAACATGGACGCTCTTAGCATACAGATCTACATAGACTGGTGCTGCAATCGATGCTATAAGTATACTCAAAATCACTAGGAGTGTTGCAAGCTCTATATTACCCTCGGCTAGCATAACATACGCTATAGATGCACTGGATGCAGGCACAGCGTTTGCAGCTACATAACCAATACCTATAACTCTATTCTCAATGTGATTGGCGAAGAACATGGCGACTGCTGGTGTAATGACGAATATTATAAAGAGGGTCACGATTGTTTCCTTCAGCTTAAGGCGGAGCTCACTACCTATCTTTCCTGCCCTCAATTGTATCATAGACGGATAAAGAGTTCCTATGGCAAGGCATACTATAGCGTTCTTAACCAGTTCTTTATGAGACTTGAAGTAATAGGCATAATGGTACCCTAAGGGAAGGGCAGATATAATTGCTAGAAAGACATAAAGTAATAGAAACCTTCTCATGTGATTAGCTATCTTCGCTATATTCACCGTAATGATCACCAGATAGAGAATTTAAACGAAATATATAAACTTACCGATTGGTCAAACCAATTGGTCAAATATAACACCTTAAGAATTATTTCTCCGTAAAAACCGTGACCTTGAAAAGTTGGATATGCCTAAGCGTTTATTCAATATACATGTAATGATACTTGGATTTACAAAAGGTCGCAAAAAGTATTCTTAGGTTTTTGTTGGAAATGATAATAATAATGATGTTAATATGAGCAATTTAGACTAGAGTAATCTTTTAGTAGTATGATGAGATTTAAGTATATCCGATAGGAGGTGCTTAAAATGCGTGTTTTACTCACTCTTCCGCCTGAAATACATAAACTAGAAATATATAAGACCGCAGGTATTAAAGCCCCTCCTTTAGGTCTTGCATGGATCGCTGCTGTTCTCGAAAAAAGAGGTCATAAGGTTAAGATAGTTGACTCGCCAACACTTGAGCTAGGATGGGAGGAATGGCTAAGGGAAGTTAAAAGCTGGCATCCGGATGTTGTGGGGTTCTCTATATTAACTCCGACAGCTCCTAAGGGGTATAGGGCTGCTAAAATGCTTAAAGAGGAATTGGGTGATGATTTCCCAATACTTGCTGGAGGCGCCCATGTCACCCCGATGTATGAGGAAGCCTTAAATAATCATATAGATGTGGTCGTCTTAGGTGAAGGGGAGATAACGACGGCTGAACTTATTGATGTTATTGAAAAACACGGTCTAGACAAGGAGAGGTTAAGAGTGGTTAAAGGATTAGCATTCAAAGATGGTTCAAGAACTATCGTAACAGGTATAAGGCCCTTCATCAAAGATCTAGACTCACTTCCATGGCCTGCTAGACACTTACTCCCTATGGATAAGTATACTCTCCTAGGCAAACCCATAAGAGTCGCTCACGTTATGGCAAGTAGAGGTTGTCCCTATGGGTGCACATACTGCATGACGAGTTATTTTTGGGGCAGAAGAATTAGGTTTAGAAGCGCAAAATCAGTTGCAGGCGAAATCGAATATTTAGTGGATAAATACAAAGTAAGGCATATAGTTTTTTCAGATGATGATTTAACAGCCAATAAAGGATTTGTTTATGACCTTATAGAAGAACTGAAGGAACGGGGAATAGAGATTTCTTTTTCATGCGGCTCTAGAGTAGATCATGTTGACAAAAAAATTCTTGAAATTTCTCTACGAGAATGGGTGTGAGGCGATATATTTTGGTGTTGAATCAGCAAGTCAAGAAACTATAAACAGGATCGGCAAGAGAATAAGACTAGATCAGGTGGTAAAAGTATTTAAGTGGATTAGAGAGATCAGGGGATTTGTCGTTGGTTCTTTTATACTTGGTTTTCCATGGGAGACTATAGAAGATATGAAAAGAACTGTCGATTTTGCGATCAAGCTTCAACCTAACTATGCTCAGTTCACCGTTTTAACTCCTTACCCAGGAACTCCATTGTACTATTATGCTCTAAGGCATAATCTAATAGAGGACTGGAATTGGG
>CAZCAU010000081.1:2360-3453 GCA_964496855.1 uncultured Desulfurococcales archaeon | reverse complement strand
CCAAGGAATCGTCGGCTTAACACAGCCATCCACAGCTACGTACTTAATATTCATATAGTGCATAAGGATAGATAACAAATCAGTAAGATTGTGCCGAATAACGTACTCAAAATAAGGTTTAAGATAGCCTCCTGTAGTTTCTGGAACGCCGTTTAAGGCAAGAACATAGCCAAGAAGATTATGTGGACTTGGGGTTTCTTTGTCTACTTCAATAAGTTTATAGGGGATAACCCATCCAGTAGAGGGTATAATATAAATAGTGCTTTGCTTTATCCCATTTCCGCGATTTAAAGTCTCCTTAATGTAATCAGTAACTAAATAATAATCCTGCTTTAATGTTAATGCTTTCCTCGAAGTGATAAGCTCACTTATGACGGGTAGTATAAATAAAGATATTACCATGAATATTGCCGTGAGACGTAGTAGGTTAACCTTCTCTAACTTATTAGAAAAGTTAAGTCGTTTCCGTCTCTTTGTGAAATAGCTTAGGACGAAGTAAGTTAAAATAACTAAGGAGAAACCAGTATTTTCAGACATTCTAAAGGGTCCTCCAACAATTACTAGCAATGGATTGTATGTCCACATCCATAAATTTATAACATTTAGGGGGAATGGCGCTTGCGTACCTAAAGAAAGAGTGACAGAAACCAAGAATATCACAATCCAGACTAAGATCTCATCTCTAATTCTCGTAGTGTTCCTTGGTATCTTGGACAACAGTATTATACTAGCGAATAGTATCATGCCTGAGATCGTGGTTAATGCTAAGAGCGTATTCGTACTGAAGGGTAAGTATCTAGTTTTAGTGGTCGCAAAAGCCTCTAGTAGTGTTGATGAACGCCATGAAATAATGAAAGGAGTTCTATGACTATATTTTATCAGTTCATTATAACTATTCGAGGGAGTCAATTTCATAGTAAAAGATTGTAGAACAAGGTAATACGGCAATAGAAGAAGTAAGGTTATTATCAGTGCAAGAACGATTACTAACAAATATCTTATTGTGATTTTAAGTCCAAGTTTTCTTGTAAATAATAAGTCATGAATTATGGTAAAAAGAAAATACATTATTATCAGTGTCGCAGTAATAGCA
>CAZCAU010000081.1:0-2350 GCA_964496855.1 uncultured Desulfurococcales archaeon | reverse complement strand
GTAATAGCAAACCCTACTACATGTACTAACGAAAGGAGAGAAAGCAGAGCTAATATTACTGGATACCTAATTATCACTATAGCACTGGAACGTTTTTTTATAGCGCCTTCTAGGAAACATGAACGCATCCTATAAAGGGCGAATATCGCCCAAGATATCATTGAATATGAAACTAGGAAGTCCATTATTCCGTGATGAAGACTAACCCATATCCCTGGATTTAATACATATATTAATAATGCGATTGCAAGATTAAACACAGTATTGTCAGAATCATTAAATAGTTCAACTAAATACCTTACCAAACCTACACTGCCGATCCAAAAGAAGAGAAGTAGAATTAGATAAAATGTTAGTACCATACTGTTATTGGTGACAAAATAGAAAAACTTTATTATCAGAGCATAAATAACCACCCCTGGTGATGGAGTTGATGGATTAATTCCATAATTTGCTTCTGCGATCCATAGTTCTGGTATTCTGAGCTTCACATAATTGAGTATCTGTGTTATTGTGTCGCCTCCGAGCACTACACATTCCTTCGCGTTGCATAAGGCAAGTAATTTGAAGTATGCAGCTGTTACCGCTACGAATACTATTACCAAAGACGTTGCGATTTGTTTTAAGCTGTTTTTTATCATAATCCCTTCACCTTAGGTAAGTCCTAAATCGTCCTGCTCGTTTCTTGGGAATACGCCCATGTCGTTTTATGTTCATTCCAGGGCGCATTTTGGGAACATCCCATATGGTTTCTTGACCATCTCTTGAGTTTCCTTCAGGATTTTTTCTTGGGATCTACTTGGATCCCTGTATCTCTGGTTCGGTGCCGGGCTGTGCTCCCATGTGGGTGCAACATACTATCTCCTCTTAGCCCTGCTTCCCTCCAATACCTTCCCGCAGACCTTTATTGTTTTCTCAGCAATTCTATCCCAGTCGAATCCTCTTATAACTACTTCTCGTGTGTTGGTGAATAGCCTTCTCCTTAGGTTTGGAGCCGATAATAGCTGTTCTAGTGCCTGAGCTAACTGCTTCATATTGTCTGGCTCGAAGAACCCCATACTTAATGCTATTGGATATGTATATGGTTTGCTCCTTAAGGTATTCTCATCCACTCTACGAGCTCTCTGTATATTTATTTAGATACAGCTATTACATGATCAAACTTTATGAACTGCTCTGTACTCCTGAGCTGGGTAAGCCATTACCCTAATAATCAATACTTTCAGTCCTTCTACTTACTATCAAATTGTTAACAGCGTTCTTGTACGCTAGGGAAATTCTGTTAGCAATAACTCTCCAATCATAATTTTTCCTTACAAAGTAATGAGCATTTTTACTTAATTCTTCTCGTAACTTCTTATCTTCAACCAATACATCAATATAATTTGCTATTTTTTCAACATTCATAGGCTCAACTAAAAACCCATTATAGCCATGTCTTACAACTTCCGGAATTCCTCCCACTCCTGTAGCAATTACAGGCGTTCCACAAGCCATTGCCTCAAGTATTGTAAGTGGTAGTCCCTCTGCATATGATGGCACTATGAGGGCTATAGCCCCTGTGTAGAGTGGTATTAAATCTTCTGTTGGTACGTAGCCTAGATACTTTATTATTTTACACTTCTTGGAGCTCCTCTCTACCAGGCTTTTGAGCGGCCCTGTTCCAGCTATGACCACATTTTTATCGAAGCCTCTCTCTTCTAAGAGTAGTGCTACTCTGAGTAGTAAGTCTATTCCTTTTTCTTTTACTAAACGTCCTATGAAGAGGAAATAGTCTCTCTTTATGTCATACTTAGCCTTTACTTTCTCTATCTCCTCTTTGGTAGCTGGTTTGAATATTGTGCTGTCTATGGCATTTGGGAGATATATTATTTTGTCATATAGTCTAGGGAAGGTTTTCTTGAGGTTCTCTGCATACTTTTGCCCCACACATATGACTAAGTCCGATGCTAGTATGCCTGGTATGTATAATGTGATGTATGCTATCTTGTACGCTATCTCCGGCTTTCCGTACCTCACTAGCCATGGAGGAGGCGCATGAAGTGTTAATACTAGCTTGAAGTTCATGGTATTCTTAAGCTTCGACATGAGGAAGGCCGTTAGTCCATCATTTACATGAACTATATCTATATCCTTAGGGACTCTTCTGAGAAAGGCTTTCACATATAATAGAGCTCCTGTTATATAGTGTAGTAGCCAATAGAAGGTTCCTTCTCTTCCTCCTCTGTAAAGTAAGAGGCTGGCTTTTATGAGATGTAGACTTGGGGGTATGTTCTGAGGTATTTTCTTGAACATAGATATGTAGTGGGTTTCTATGCCTAGCTTAGCTAGATGTAGTGCTAGATTATAT
>CAZCAU010000080.1:0-3509 GCA_964496855.1 uncultured Desulfurococcales archaeon | reverse complement strand
GTCCAGATCTACTGTAAACCCGTATTTATTAGCTATTTCCACGGCTCTTATAACGTCTTCACTAGTATGCCCCCTGTTTATTAGTCTTAACACTCTATTACTCCCGCTTTGAACACCTATTATTATCCTTGTATTCGATACAGTGTCTCTTAACAATCTCATAGTTTCATCAGTGACAAATTCTGGTCTAACCTCGCTAGGAAAAGTTCCATAGAAAATCCTACCCTTATAATCCCTAGCCACACGCTTTAACCCAAACAATAGTTCTTGTAATGCCTCTATATTGGGTTGAAGCTCCTGGGATCCATATGACAAGGAGTTGGGGGAGATAAATCGAAGATCTCTTCGCCCACTCCTCCAGAATACCTGTGCCCAGAACAAGGTGTTTTCTATACTCCTATGCCTCATCACCGACCCATGTAGGAATGGTGTCTCACAATACATACATCCATAAGGGCATCCACGAGTC
Organism: uncultured Desulfurococcales archaeon; assembly: GCA_964496855.1. Lineage (GTDB taxonomy): Archaea > Thermoproteota > Thermoprotei_A > Sulfolobales > CAZCAU01 > CAZCAU01. Next base: position 3,040 of record CAZCAU010000080.1, on the reverse strand, counting down.
AGCTCTATAGGCCCAAAAATACTTCTCCAGTAGGGGAACGGATTACTCTCATCGAGATCATCTAGTCTTGGCGGTGGATAACTAGTGATGCATATTGTATCTCCATCCTTATAGACAAGCCCCTTAACGTATTCAGGTATTATCTCGCCATAATCCTCTATGCATGATAGTATGTCGTTAAGGACAAGCTCGGCATCCCCCAGACCTACATAGTCTACTCCTAGATTCTTCAAAGTACCGTATGGATCGCCAAAAGGATGAGGTCCTCCAGCAATTATGACAATGTTACTCTTGATCTCACGTATTCTTTCAAAAATCTCCATGTATCTTGGCACATCGATAGTCATAAAACTAGATACAACTAGTAACAACCTAGTTTTCTCAGCAAGTCTACTTATCATAGACAAGAAGCCACTATCCTTACTAATATTGACTACTTTAACAGCCTCTCTAGGCATCTTCTTATCTAGAAAGGCGGTTATACTATTCATTGTATACTTGTTGTTCTTATCATACAGAGCAACAGCTATGTAATTACAGTGCATCAACACCATCACTAGTGTATCTCTGTTTCGGCACAGTATTTCCTGTTATTAAGAGATATATAGAGATGAGGGAGATTATCAAAGCCATGTCCCTAATCTTTATAAACTCTGATATACTAGCTAGGGGTACTAGCATAACTCCTATCCTTATTAAGAGAGGCATCCTAGTGAATGGGCAACCAGTACTTGTGAAGAGGTTTCTCCAAGCTAGTGATAATAAAGAAAATAGTACGAACAACATGCTTGTTATAAAAAACTTCTCTAGTAACAGTACTTGTAGAACTAGTGCTACAACTAGAGCTAGGGGCTCTATAGCACTATGTAGTGCTTTACTGGGAAGGGTGATTATAGAGTATAATATTCCGAGAGCGAGTAGTGAAACTAGCATAATCTTAAACACGTGCTCGTAGAACCACCATGCATCTAGCACCAAGAGTGATGATAGGATAATTACTGAGACTATGATTGTCGTAATACTTTTTCTACGAGGCATTTCTCTTCCTTGTCTAAGATAAATGAACATGCAGATAAGCAAGAGTATGAGAATAGACACGTATACGGGTGAATGTAGGAAGTAACCGTGTTTTCCGAGCTGGTAGGTCTCGAATAATAATAGAGCAGAGACAAGCATTACTAGAAGACTAAGAATCTTTTCCTCGAATAATTCATGCCTGTACAGTCTACTCGTTATTGCCATCAATACTGGTAGTATGACTATATAGAGTAGGCCCGTAGCTAGTAGCAATGCTAACTGGTTATAACCTAACAGTCCGCTGAAAAACCAGTAAGTTGATACAGTTGTCACGAAAGCGAATGCATTGTATGATAACAACACTATATAGTACATCATAGCAGCTGCCTCACAATATGTTTAGATAAGCTTCAAGGGAAATTCCGAGAAACACTATTCCTAGAAGAGGACTAGCAGCTTTAAACAACTTTAACGCGCTCATACGAGACGGTCTTCTCTTGAAATCTATAGTCTTCCTGATAGCGATACCTATAGTGATCAAGGATACTACTGCTGTTATGTACCCGTAACCCGTGTATAATGCTAAAGCCCATACGGATAAGAGCATCCATACTAATCCAGCTATTATGTAATTCGCTGTCTTATCAGGTGGGGAAACTACTGGTAGCATAGGGATACCAGCAAGCTTGTAGTCTTCGTCATAATACGCCGCTATAAACCATATATGCATGGGTATCCATGCAAATACTATGCTTGCAACAATAAATGCACCTGCATCGAAAAATCCTTTTGCAAACCCCCATCCACCAGCAGCTGGCATGGCTCCAGCTATGCCGCCGAGTACCACGTTTAATGGCGTAGATCGTTTCACGAGATTAGTATATATTAGTATGTCAAAGTAGTAGCCGAGGAGAACGGCTAACAATAATTGTTTAGATACAGAGTATGCAAGTATTATCCCTAGTATGAATAATGCTATGGAAAAAATAGTGGCTTCTCCCCGAGATAATCTCCCAGAAGGCAATGGCCTGTTCCTAGTACGCCTCATTATATAATCGATATCGTGCTCTATAACCATGTTCATAGCTGTAGTCCCGCTTATTGCTAGCCAGCCAACTAATCCAAGTAGTATAATGTTTGCAAGGCTCAGCTCGCCTCTAGCGCCGAAATACCCCCCGTACATGCTCACCATTAATAAAAGGGTTTGCTTAGGCTTGGTTAGTTTAATGAACTCTCTTAGTTTTGTCGCCAATATTCATCGCCTTGATATTTTCTCTATGATATGCTGATATACATGGACATAAGTACTGGGAGTGCCAGGTATAATGAGAGATCTACGAGATATTCATGAACACTACTCTGTTTTTTCAAAACATAGTCGAGTTCCAGTAAGCACTTTATACTCTTGCCTGATAACAAAGCCCCGTTTTTAACACATTTATCTATCTCAGAACTATACGATGGCTTATACTCCTTCAATAACTTCAAGTATAGTGATACCACTGAGTAGTTCATGTCTCTTGTATTCTTGTAAGTATCTGTGATTTCTTGGGCATGATTATATGCTTGTTGTACTCTTCTAGGTGAGACATAGCATGGCGATATATTGTTAAAATACTCAAGTATGTCAGCCACGTTGTAACCCATAGTTATAACCCTAGATGGTGTAAGCTCTTGCTCCTCTAACACTTTGATCTCTCTAATAGTGCCAAAGCTCTTTATGATCTTTATGACCTTCTCTGCATCAGAAGGAGTCGAAGCATGTGTTATCAAGTTGTAAAAGTTATTTGCATTAGCAACAATATTCCCGCTAGGAGCTCTAGAAGTAGCCATACCCATTGCTCCCGAGTATAATATGTAAGTTAGTAGAATACCTATTGGCGGCCTACTCTCTGTTACCTCATAGAAGCTCCTGGTTGCTCTAAATAAGAGATCTCCTACACCAAACTCGTCGCTTCTAATCCTACCTGTTGATATACTAGCTCCTTGCTCAAATGATGCCGCAAGTTCTCTCATAACAATA
>CAZCAU010000079.1:0-3558 GCA_964496855.1 uncultured Desulfurococcales archaeon | reverse complement strand
ATATTATTTTTAGCAATTATTTTAATTTACTAGCTATGCAATATACTAAACAGGGTAGTGATAAAAAACGAAAGTGACCTATATGATCTATATGAGGTTTCATAATAAAACACTTAAAGACTTTGTTTATACCTTGATTAAGTGTATTGATAAGCAAGTAAAGGGTTGTTTAAAATATGACTTAAATTGTCGCGATGTACCAGTAGCTACATCATCTCTACTCAGATCTCTTGGTTTTTCAGATTATAGAGTTAAAAAATTCTGGAAAATAGCTAGGCAGCTTACCGGGTTCTCGATAAATATCTATAGATATGAAAAAGCTCATTTCCACATAGTATTAGAGGTTAGGAGAGAACCTATACTTGTGTTTCAGAATGTTTGCGTAGACTTCATTGACTGCCAAGAAACTCGCTGCATTGAAGCCCCAAATGGTAATAAACTCTACATTTATGTTGAAGGCTTTGTAGAGGGTAGTTTCATAAAAATAAATGTGGTATTCCTGTTGAAAGAACTTTTGAGACATAAGCCTGAATTCTATGAATCAGTTATGAATATTATTCTTAGTTTTCTAGGAAGAGATGCTCATGCATTACTGGGTAATACTAAGCGTTTATCTGAAATCATTAGCACTTATAAGCACATAGTATCCATAGTATTACCTAAAACACCTATGAATTTGAAAGACCTTTTACTTGTCTCACCTGCGCTCAGAACCTTAATTTCTAGAAAACTGAAATTATTACCTTCTTCATAATATTTGATGTAAATTTCTTTACCACTAAGATTTCTAACTTTTTAGATTCTATGAAATAATATTGATAAGAGATGAGAGTTCTTTTAGCTCTTCCTCCAGACATACATGACTTGGAGATCTATAAAGTAGCGGGAATGAATGCTCCACCATTAGGATTAGCTTATATTGCTTCGCTACTTGAAAAGGCTGGTCATAAAGTTAGGATTATAGATTCACCTACACTCAAAATGACAGCTAAGGAGTTTCTACATGAAGTCAAGTCGTGGAAACCGGATATGATAGGTCTATCCCTAATGACGCCGACTGCGCCTAAAGGGTATAGGATAATAAAAGAGATAAAGAGAGAACTAAGCGAAATACCAATAATTGTAGGCGGTTCTCATCCAACATTCATGTACAAAGAAGCCCTGGACGAAGGCGCTGATATCGTAGTTAGGTTTGAAGGAGAATATACTGCATTAGAGCTAGCCAGGGTGATAGAGAAATACGGTATTGACTATACTGTGCTAAAAAATGTTAAGGGGATAGCATATAAAACACCCGATAATGAGCTTGTAGTGACAGAGAATAGGGCTTCTATACCAGATCTTGACGAGCTCCCCTGGCCTGCAAGGCACTTGCTACCCATGGATAAATACACTGTTTTTAACAAGCCTATTAAGGTAGTACATGTTATGGCGAGTAGAGGGTGCCCGTATGGATGCATTTATTGTACTACGTCATACTTTTGGGGGAGACGTGTAAGATTTAGATCTGCTAAGAAAGTAGTTGATGAAATAGAGCACACGGTCGAAAAATATGGTGCAAAATCGATTGTTTTTGCTGATGACGAATTAACACTAAATAGAAGGTTTATTGATGAGCTTATTAAGGAAATTAGGGAGCGAGGACTCGACATAACTTTTGCATGTGGTTCTAGAGTTGATCATGTGAATAAGGAGCTTATTAAGAGGCTTTATGATAATGGCTGTGTTATGCTGTATTTCGGTGTTGAATCAGCATCCCAGAGTACCTTAGACAAGATAGGTAAAAGAATAACCTTGGAACAAGCTATTAAGGCTTTTAAATGGGTTAAAGAGGTGGGAGGAGCAGCTAGTGGAAGCTTCATCTTGGGATTTCCATGGGAATCATTGGAGGATATGAAGAAGACCATAGAGTTTGCGGTAAAGCTTGACCCCGACTATGCACAATTCACCGTATTAACACCTTATCCGGGGACACCACTCTATAGGCTTGCTGAGAGATCTGGGCTGATTGTTGATAGAAACTGGGAGCACTATACTACAATAAGGCCTGTTATGAGAGGATTTAACTTTACACATATTGATCTAGGTAAAATGTTAAAATATGCTTATAGACGATTCTATCTAAGATTCAAGTTTATCTGGAGGGAACTCAGAGCAGGTAGGTTGAAGGATATAGCCTCTATCCTGATGAGGGAGGTGTCTCAAATATTGGCTGAAGCTTTTAAAGGAGGTCGTTAAAAAATGGGTAAACGAGGCGGCATAGGCTCATTACTTACCTCTATTCGTATATTCCTGGGTAACCCAGTAGCCAGAGCTCTTCTCAGACTAGCATCTCAAGAGGGTACATGCAAACATAATGGTAATACCATTAGGAAACCGCTAATATATTTAGCACTTACTTCATTATCTGGAGAGAGTCTTCACTGTCCGCTTTATTCACACTTCATAATTGAGCTTATAAACGGCATAGTAAAGTCTGGTATTGGGCTTTTAAGAGGTAATATGGAAGAGGTTAAAGATGCTTTAAAAGATCCTGCTATTAGACGCGGGGTCTCACTGGTTTTTGAAGGAATAGCTAGGTATGGGGTAACTGTCCCCCAAAAGCTTCCTGCACCATTCCTTATCGTATGGAATTTTACTAACATGTGTAATATGAGGTGCAAGCACTGCTATCAAAGAGCTTCAAGACCTCTACCGGATGAGCTAACTCTAAAAGAGAAGTTAAGGCTTGTAGAAGAGCTTGAAAAAGCAGGTGTTGCAGCCGTAGCCTTAAGTGGCGGAGAACCAACTATTCACCCAGATTTCCTAATAACGGTTAGAGCTATTTCATCCAAGGGAATGTACTCTGCTGTTGCAACTAATGGCTGGATGTTTGCTAACATAGATTTCTTAAAAAAAGCGAGGGAGGCAGGCCTTAGATATGTTGAGGTCTCAATAGATAGCGCGTATCCTTATAAACATGATGAGTTTAGAGGAGTTAAGGGAGCTTGGGAAAGATCTGTAAAAGCTTTAGAAAACGCTGTGAGACTTGGAATGAGCCATGCCATGGCAGTTACTATAACGAAGCAGAATGTTAACGAAGTTGACGAAATACTTGACTTAGCCGAGAGCATAGGTGTGAAGAGAGTTGTTTTCTTCAACTTTGTCCCCGTAGGAAGGGGTGAGACTATTGCCGGTATGGATCTAGACCCTATTGAGAGAGAGGAGTTTCTAAGGAAAATTTATAGAGAGATGAAGCGTAGAAGCATTGAAATAGTGTCTACAGCCCCGCAATACGGCAGAGTAGTATTGCAGATGAGCGGTGAAAAAGAGGTTGCGCCTACTCATTTCTATGTTGGAGGCGATCCCATCGCTAAATCGCTAGCCGAATTTATCGGAGGATGCGGTGCTGGCAGAATATATGTTGCAATCCAGCCTAATGGCGACGTAACTCCATGCGTTTTCCTACCAATCAATGTGGGTAATATCAGAAATAAAGAGTTTAGTGAGATACTAGAGACCTCAAAAGTCCTCTACATGCTGAGAAGAAGAGATCTTTATAAAGGATTTTGTAGCAAG
>CAZCAU010000078.1:0-3595 GCA_964496855.1 uncultured Desulfurococcales archaeon | reverse complement strand
TGGTAGAAGTCTCCATACACTTACAGTAATATTTCCTTCACATACTCTACCCTCTATACCTGAGGTTAGCATCGCTATAAGCAGATCCCTATTTTTTCCCGATTCGAACAATATGGCGCTAAGTTTCCTACCGAACTCACGGCGTGAACCTAGATGGTCTATATCATTTATGCTTGCAGATCTCCATAGCAAGAATATAGATATGTTGATGACTATTCCAATCTCCCTCCTTAGCTCTTTACCCCTATTCTCGAGCTCCTCTAACGGGACCATATATCGCTCTGCGTACTGATACCCATCAGTCAGCACGAATATATGCATCTTGCTATAGCTTCTCTTCATATCGTCTATCAATCTAAGGATAGCTTCAGCAAGAGGTGAAGGTCCCTCCGCAACTCCATTCTTTAAATACATCTCAAGCTCATAGGGACTCACAGCTTTATAGATATTGCGGTCTCCAGGAAATACGTATAATATGACGGGAGGAGTACAATATTGGATAAGCTTGTTGTAGATGGTTCTAGAAATATTATAAACAATGTTTTCAAAGCCTTCGAGACTCCCAGAAAAATCAATTAAGAGACTGCATATTGTCATCGTCGCCGTTCCCATTTCATCGCTACCTGACAATACCTAACTCCTTTATCTTTCTATCGAAGTCTAGCACAACGTTTATTATTTCGTCAATATAACTCCTACTATCTTTGTCTAGCTCAAGAACATGGAAAGCCTCACCTCTATACTCATCAACATACTCTTCGCCCTCTATATCATATACCCCTCTAGCTTTCTCAACCACTTTACAAACACGTCTAGTCGTGCGCGTAGCATAACTGTGGATGAGCTCCCTAAACTCATTTACAGAAATCAATGGTATCCCGAATATGAAATTCGCGGCTGCTATATAGGATCCTCTAATAGTCTTAGACACAAATACCTCTACATTAGCAAGATGCTTCCTAACAAGCTCTGCTAGTTCTTCTTCATCGCTAGAGAGCAGAATGTACTTGTGTTGCCTTATTTTGAATTTATCGTCTATGCCCAGGATCTTAGGCAGGATCTCTGGGTCTATGAACGAGACTCTGTATTTGCCAGTATTTAGGAACTCTCTGAGCCTCATAATGATGTTGTCTAGTAGTTGCTCAGCTATACCTGCATCGATCTTTAGGAACTCGGTGTATAACTTAGATATAGTCAGATCCTTGACCGCTTCAACGCCTTTCTCTAAAGCTAACTCTATTATGTAATTTGCTATCCTTTCCGGTAGATATGTGTTCCTAGCGATCAGCTCCGATAGCACTCTAGTGTGCTCAACGACTATATTATTACTCAGCTCTCTCACTTTCTCTTTAGCCTTAGTAATCTCAGCGTTTCTATTCCTCACGCTTTGGTTCCTCTTAGTTAATGCAGATTCAAGTCTCACAATAGCCTTATTGATCTCGTTCTTTAGCTTACTCACTAAGTCTTCATATTTACGCCTCAGAACGTTTACACTATCGTAAGTACTAATTATTTTGTTCCCTAGTTGTGATAGGGAGCCCCTTAGTTGTTCGCCATTATCTTTAACTTTGCAAGGAGCCCTCCTAGGCGGGATCCAACTACATTCATTAGATGTTTTCTCAATAACTCTGCTTAGTAAAGCTTTAACAGTCTCAAGCGAAGATCCTATATTGTTTAGCCTGTTTAGTAAAGCTATGAGTTTTCCTAGCCGAGTTATGGTATCTCTCATACTGTTGATGTCATCAATAATCGTATCGATTCTAAGCTTTAGCTCACTAACCCCCTCAGCGTTAATGCTTTCGATTCGATCAATGACCCTTCTATGCTTCTCAATAACATTCTTAATATCTCCGTAGATCTTACGTATTTCGTTGATTAGCCACTCAATCTCCCCTTCTAGCGCAGCTGATGACTGAATAGCGCTGCTTAACTGTATCCGGGCTTCTCTATACTGCTTATTGTTTATTAAGGTCCATGCGCTTTCTACATAGATATGAATTTCCCTTATCTTCTCTCTGACTTCGTTTAGCTTGGTGACAGCATCAACATCGAGTCTGGCTCCTTCTCCTTTCCATATATCTATTGAATTATAAACATTTGTCAGTTTATCTTTATATTTATTTAGAGCTTCTATCTCCTCAAGCTCGAGCTTTAGTTCATGCTCTAGAGTCTCTATGTCGCTTTCTCTATACTTCTTCTCATTATTTAGCTCGATGATCTTGGATCCGAGAAGCGGTGCGAGATCAAGCTTTATTATCTCAACTCCATAGGTTGTTATAGGATACAGTAGCTCTCGAGGTATTCTAAGTTTATCAGCTATTTCTCTATAGCTAGGGAAATACGCTCTACGTCCCTGTATATCAGCGTCGTATATCTCTCTAAGCAGTCTCTGAAGTAGGATCGTTAAAGCAATTATAGCCTGATTACCGAAGTTGTTATAGATATCCTCTATATCAGTACCGCTAATATGTCTATATGATGATAAGAACAGCCCTATAGTGGCATTAATGTCAAACATCATCTTGTAGCTTCTTGGGAGACCCATAGCATCCGAGACTATTTTCGTGAAGGCATCTTCATAACCATTTACCAACGACTTATTGAGGATATAGAGCAACTCGAGAAACGCGGCACCTGCAGATGCTTGGCTCTCTTCAAGATGCCCGAAGACCAGATCCTCATTTCTAGGTCTCTTCTCGAATCCTATGGGTAGTGCTAGAAAGAATAACTTGAAGCGTGGCTTACCATAGAAATGCTCATTCATTATGTAGTCTACAATACTAGAAATATCTATGAAAGATCCACTACCGAATCCCCCACCTAGGCTTACCACGTATAGCTCGGTTATGAACTGTGGGTTTAGAGGCTTGAAATCATCAATCATATCGCTATTAATATCGCTGAACAACACACTAAGAAATGGGTGTTCATAGCCGCCGGAAGTGCTATGATATATAAAATACCTTGCTAAGGGTCTATACCTAAAAACTCCGCTGCCTTGATAAAGACCCCTTATGTTCTCATTTATAATTGCCCAGTACTTGAGCAACCTAGGCATGTAAAAACTTCCAAATTTTCTTACACTATTTAGAGAATATGCATCTGTTTGAGCAACAAGGTGTATCACATGATCTCCTTTCTTCAGAATCCTCTTATCAAGAAGCTCCCTGACCTCAGGCTCTAAACACATATCTATAATTTCTACGTCGATCCCTAGACCCGTTTTATGAGCTCTCTCTAGAACTGTTACATACTGGAAGGTCTGTTGGTGAAGATTGATGAACTTGCTTGTAATGACGCTTCCAACCCTCCCTAAAGAGTTCAAATATGCGGCATTGATAACGCTAGAAGGAGTCTCTAATGACATAAAGGCACACCTAGTTTTCCTCTGATCGATATCTCTCATCGATAACTTATAAAGTTTTTGTTTATGTACAGACCAAAAATACAATGGTTATGGTCTTTTTGGTTAATACGTAAGACTATATATTTTAATCAATACTTTAATTTAACACATAATTTTTATTATCATGTTCACGTATCACGTTACAAAACATGTTATGACTGATAATCAATATGTGAGTACACAATTACG
>CAZCAU010000077.1:0-3595 GCA_964496855.1 uncultured Desulfurococcales archaeon | reverse complement strand
TTGCAATATCAACTGAAAAAGTCATGTACATATCAATAACAAAGGGTGATAGGTAATGATTAAGATTACTCTTTGGCTATGGAAGGTATGGTTTGTGGTGAAGCGTTGGATATGTATTATATTCCGTAGATGGGATTGTATTGACCAATGTAACCTAGAACTAGCCCATATAGACTGGTACCTTGGGGTGGTTAAGTAATGAGTGATAAAATGTTTGAAAAGTTTATGAAGGAACTTATTGAATACCTTAGGAATAATGATAGGGAGTTATTCAGCTATCTCGATAACTGTTTCAGAACCGATGAGTGTGATAATGATGTTATTACTGGTGCATTCGATCAGGCATACATACACTGGCTATTCTTCAGGGACATAAAGGCATCGGCAAAGATAATTAGAGGGGAGGTATTGAAATGAATGAATGTATTCTATGGTTTGATAATGTAGAGATAATGAATAACTATTATGGATTATTATGTAAGGTGTTTACTAGGGATTTTGTTAGGGAGTTTAAAGCCATATGTATAAGTCCCAAAGATGAGTGTACGTTTGATGATAAATGGAATAAATTCATTGATAAGATTGAGGCTTTCAGTTATGATGAGTATTGGGATCAATTTAATGATATGGAACATAAGCTTATCAGCTCTAGATGGGTTAGTGGATGTGGAATGCTTACACGAATATACATACGATATGATGGGGCAATAGTCTTTTCTCACTGCCAGATAGGATATTCTGGAGTACACGTACTATATCCAAAAGAATATATCAGGAAATATATCAAGGAGAAGGTGATACTTAGTGGTTAGGCGTTTCTGTAAGGATTGTATATATTATCAGTCGTATAGTAGGCGTTATGGTGGTTATTGTAGGCTCCACGGTAAGGAAGTCTCCCCATACCATGTATGCAATCATTGGAAGAGGAGGAGGTGGTGGGGCAGGGTTGAACATGAAGGATAGGTATCTTGAGCTAGCCATATTCAACCATGTTTATCGTGAACGCTATCCACTGCTTTACACAGTATATAGGATACTGTATCCAGATATAATCAAGTGTATAGAGGGGAACATATGCCCCTTCTGCCACAGACAGTTCAGTAGACACGGGAGCCTACGCATACACCTAACGAGAAGCTATAACGGATGCGGATCACTATTCAGGGAGACAATCAAGTACGCAGTAAAAATACACAGTAGGATACCCAAGCGAATAGGTAAGAAATACTACCTAAACGGAAAAAGCTACCACAAACACGAAATACACAAGTTAATAAAGGAACTAAGCCAAACTATTTTTTAAATTATTCAAAACCTTTTTATACCAGTCTTATATAAGTTATTCTACAGGGTGAAAAGTTTGGATACCGAGAAGCTCAGGCAAATAGTAGAGGAACTATCAAGCCTTATGAACAGTATAAGGGAACACCATGAGAGAATTAAAAAACTCTTCATAGAAGCATGTAAACCAGAGGAACTAATAGAATGCCTAAAAGAGATAAACAAGATTGCCATGGAATACGAGGACGAAGCACTAAAAAGAGCCATACAAGAAGCCATAGAAAAGATAAAGGAAACAACCACCCTAATGGAAACAATATTCCAAAACAAAATCAAGAATAAATAACCAAAACCATTTTTTAAACACCTACCCCTTCTGTATACACCAGTATACAGACTACTAGTTTTGTGCGTGTGTGTAAAGAGAAAATTCTACTCAGAGTTATCCAGAACCATTAAGATCACGTATCTATAGATCTCTAGAATTCCGTGTGCATCTCTAGATCAGAACATACTTTTTATGCACGAATCTCTAGAAATCTATTTATATCTCTAGAGATATAGAAATTCTTGGTGATAAAATGCCTAAGCTAGGTAAGAATAAAGTAGGCTTGTATGTTTCACTAGATAAGAAAGTAGTTGAAGAGTTTAGACGTCTTATAAGCGAGAAATACGGTACATATGAAAAGGGTTTACTGAGCTATGAAGTAGAGCAGGCTCTTAGGGCATGGATAGCTGACCACAGAATAGGTTCCGAGGGTTACACACGCACACAGATTAGGAGACCAAACCCTTCTTATAAAGTTTCCGCTAGATTTGAAAAAGTGAAGGAGTTTCTAAAGGATAAATACCGTTATAAAGGCACCTTTACAGGTAGGATAGTGCCACTTAAACACCTAGAGATAGCAATACAACAGGCAATAGGTACAGATCCAAGGACTGTTAAGAAATGGTTAAATCTATTCATGGAGCATGGACTGGTTAAACAAATAACTGATAAAACAGTGGAAATATTGTAACGGTGAACAAGTTTGTGTGGTATATGGGAACCAATTGTTATATTATTCTTGATTGGTTTGTTTAAGAAGCTTAGGGACTGGCTTAGGCGTAGGAGGAGGAAGTAAACTTATTTATTCCTTATTACTAGATATAGGTATTGGGTGGAAAGATGGTTAAGTCTAATACGGTTACCATAGAGGTTGTAAGTATAATTACTCCTCCCGAGATCCTAAGTGTAAAGCTCAAGCCAGATAGGACAAGCATATCTCTAGGCGAGTCCGTAACGTTCTTCGTATACGGCGACTTCGAGTCAGCACCAACCCCTGAGCAGGCGGATAATTACCAGCTGGAGTGCAAGATATATATTAACGATAGCCTACACGACACGCTATACTTCAGGTTCGAGGAGGGAAGCAGTGCATTCAGCTTCAACTTCACACTAACATTCCCGAGCGAGGGAACATACAGTATATACGTTGACGTCAACGTGGTTCCAATAGGTTAGCGGTAGATAGGGAATGGATATAGCGGAGCTGGTCAAGGCAGGGATACTTGCACTAATAAAGTACATGGTAGCCCCAGCAGCAATATGGCTAACAATATTCTACCTAGCAACAAAATACCTAGACCCACTAGGGGCAATCATAGTAATAATGCTGTACGGATCACTAGCAATAGCACTATACTCAATGCTTGTAGCAGACTGAACAAAAAGAACTACTTTTTCCTTATTGCCTTGAATAACTCTATTGCCAGTATTCCCGCTACCGCTATGAATGCCAGGTTCTTAAGCCATGCCCATTGGTCTTCTTCTGGCGGTGTTACCTCTGGCTTTGTCTGTTCTGATGGCGGTGGATTTTCCTCCACGTACTTGTTTATCTCCTTTATACAGTAGTCGTAGTCGTGTTGTTCAAGGCATGACTGGAATATATCGTGAACCGTGTTCCAGTATGCCTTGTCAGCAAGTGCTATAGTCTTTATTGCCTCGTTGAAACTCGATACCCTAACGCCTAGGCTCCAGAAATACGATATAAGCGTTGCAGCTACAAAGCCAACTATTACAGCAACTAGTACGGCGACCAATACTGTTACAGCGACTGGACAGTCAATATACAGTACACCATATACACGGTACTTCAAAGGCTCATTATACACTATAGCCCTACTAACACTACCCTCAACAATCTCTACACCAGAGACCTCAGCACTACCGCTAATACCCTTCTCACTAAGCTTGTCAGAGATATTACGCTCAACCATTTCAGCAACGTAGTTCTTAAACTCTTCCTCAACAACATGCTCGGGCAATCCACGG
>CAZCAU010000076.1:0-3666 GCA_964496855.1 uncultured Desulfurococcales archaeon | reverse complement strand
CCTTAAATTACTTGAACAGTATAACTAATACACATGTAATAGGTGATAAATAATGTCTCTAAGACTCAGACCCGTAGAGAAAAAGAAGCTAGAGCCAAGCAATGACCTAGTAATTGTTGGAGGAGGACCAGCAGGTGTTGCTGCAGCTATTTACGGTGTTAGATTTGGTCTGAAAACAGCGATTATAACGGAGAAGTTCGGTGGCCTACTTAATGAGGCGGGAATAATAGATGATTACCCAGGGCTTCCTGATACCCATGCTAGCAATGTTATATCGAAGTTCAGATCTCATGTAGAGAAATATGGTGTTCAAATAATTGAAGACACGATTACAGAGTTTAGGAAAAATGGTGATGGTTTTATAGTAAAGACGTTAAAAGGCCAAACTACTAATGCTAAGGTCATAATCCTAGCAATAGGTACTAGAAGAAGAAAACTTGGTGTACCAGGAGAAGATGAGTTCCGTGGTCGAGGAGTAAGTTATTGCTCTATCTGCGATGCACCATTATTCAAGAATGCCACTGTAGCAGTTGTCGGTGGCGGAGATGCTGCTCTAGAAGGTGCGCTTATTCTTTCTGAGTATGCAAACAAGATATACTTGATACATAGGAGAGACCAGTACAGGGCACAGCCCTATTATGTAAACAAGATATTAGTAAATCCCAAAATCGAGCGTTTAATGAATACAGTAGTCACTGAGATAAAGGGTGATAAGCGAGTCACATCAATAATTGTGAGAAACCTGAAAACGGGAGAGAGCAGAGAGATAAAAGTTGATGGCATATTTATAGAGATAGGCTTTGAGCCCCATAGAGAATTCCTTGAGAAAAACGGGATAAAGACAGACGACAACGGCTACATAATTGTCGATGAATGGATGAACACTAACATTCCAGGCGTATTTGCTGCAGGAGATTGTACTAATAAATGGATAGGATTTCGCCAAGTTATAACAGCTGCAGCAATGGGTGCTGTAGCAGCATATTCAGCATACAATTATATTATGGGGAAGAGGGGTAGTAACAGAGCTTGAAAGTATTTAAAAATGTTTTTATCGTAATACCTTGTAAAATAGTATAATACTCTCATACAAGGTATTCTACCGGTTTTTAAGTTTTTCATTAATAGTTATAGAACATATTCCACCTTGTGACGGCTTAGGTGCTTATAAGCTGTTCATAAGGCAAGGATATTATGTGAGGGACTACACATGGCTGTCAATATTAGTCTTGCGCTTGGACTCAACGAGGAAAGCGAGCAAGCTCTAGCGGTTGTTAGAGAGGCTTCGAAAATATTGAGAGAGGAGTATGGTATCTGGATTTCTCTACATATAACACAGATATGGTCGCATGACCCGCTACTTCAATGGTGCGAAGACATTCCACAAGTAGCTGTTAATGGTGTTCCAGTATTTAAGGGAACAGCACCATCCTTAGAGAGCTTTATTGATGCTGTGATAGCCCTTATGGATAGGAATAGCAATGCTTCATCCGAGAGTAGCATCGTGGCATCAATGAATCCCCCAAGATTTGTCTCTCTAGCAGAAGCCTAACCTCTCACACTTCTCCCTATAATTGTCATAAAAGAGTAAAGCTACGTAAACGAGTAGCAGTATTTATTATCTCGTCTATGCTCACTTCGTCAAGCGCACCCTTAACACTAAGCCCGGCAAGTACCGATGCTATTAGCGCTGATTCCATGATATCGTGCCCAATAATAGTTGCAGCCGTAAACCCTGCAAGATAGATATCACCAGCACCTGTAGGATCTCCTTCAAAAGGACCATAGACAGGTACTCTTATAACACGATTATACAATGCTATAGAGGAACCTTTCTCGCCACGAGTGTAAAGTATTAGTGACTTCGTCTTAGACGCTACTAAGGTAGAGCACTGTGGAACCGAGTAGTAGGATGGGCATAGCTGATTACTAAGAGCTTCTTGTTCCTCAACATGTATCACGTCAATTAGGCCCCGTGTCTCATCTAGAATACGGACACCATTACTACGTAGAAATCCTTGTAGGTCGCCAGCAACGGTAATATCTAGCCTTTTCTCTGAAAGAACCTGGTGTAGGTACAACAAGTGTTCTATAGTTACTTCATCATAAACTGGTGATATTATTATAGCATCTATGCTGTCCTTGTATTTTTCAATACAAAAAGCTATAAGTGATAATGGAATTCTCCTACCCTTGCTCAGGAGCCTTATAAGCCGGGATTCTCCATGATACACAATTTCAAATCTAAAAGTATCTTCATCAGTAATCGCGCACAAAGTTATGCCGAGAGAGTCAGTAAGCGTTTTTAACTCTTTTCCCACACTAGTTACTACTATGGGTCTTAGCATCATTTTCCTAACAGCAATTGATGCATAGTAAGCTGGTCCACCAAGTCTTCGCTCTTGTGTATAATCTGAATAAATAATGTCATCTAGAGTAAAGCTAGAAATTATCATTATACCTCTATTACTCGATCTCTTCACCTTCTTCTTCCTCTTCTCTAGCGATATGTAGCTTTTCCTTTCTCCACTCTTCCCTGGTATGTGCTATTATGTGTTGCAACAAGTCTCTCTCAGAGAAGAAGTATGATGCTCTTTCTCCTAGACCACATATGGGGCATGCATATAACCCGGTCTTCTCATTAACATAGGCTTTTATCTTCATTCCTCTATACTCAACTACAGTCTCTTTCCACTCTCCTTCTGCTCCCAGCATTTTCTCCACTCTTAAGGGTATTAATTATATAGTTATCTTTATAGTAGTTTCTACTTGAAATTAAGATTGAAACAGAGGGGTAGCACTATATTATTGGTGCTTGATTAGTGGAATTAGTGTTCACATACTAAATGGTGATACACTTGGATAAAAATCAGCTTATAGAATCATTAGTAGAAGCTTTAGAGAGACGTGGATTTCGTGTCCAAGAAAAAATAAGGCTTAGCGGTATCAGCGGCTTAATGCATGACATCGACATTTATTTCGAGTATGATACGCCTATGGGGGTGTTTAAGGGAATACTATACGTGGTGCCCGACGATAAAGATGTAGACAAGAAGTTTCTCGAAGCAGTAAGCTTCGAACTACATGATTTAAGAGCTAGTAAAGCAATAGTTGTTGTATCAAAAGTCACCGGTGATGTGCTCGACATAGCAGAGCGCCTCAATATAGATCTGTGGGACTCTAGAAAAATCGAGTTGTTTGCTGGAGTAAAGCTTCCGGAGAGAGAAGTCGCGTTAGAGACGTACTATATCAAGCCCCGTATCCCGCTAAATACGGCTGAGGATATACTAAAACACTATGAGGGATTAGGGCTTTTCCTTAAGAGAAAACGACTTGTCAAGACGGATCTTGTCTATTTGCCTCTTTACGAGCTCGCAGCAGAGCTTACTTGGAGAAAAATTGGTGAAGAGGATATAGAGATACGTGTCATAAACGTGTATTTCGAGACACAGAAAGGTTGCCTAACCAGTTTCGATAATGATGGTACATTGAGTGTTGGCAGTAGGTTTGGCGATATAGCTAGTCTTAAATACGATGCTATAATAGTACTAAAACTCCTAGTAGAGAAGTCCGAAGCAAGTTTTGAAGAGTTGAGCGAGGAACTTGAATGGGATGAGAAGAGGCTACACCGAGTCCTACTTACACTACTTGATAGAGACCTTATAG
>CAZCAU010000075.1:0-3672 GCA_964496855.1 uncultured Desulfurococcales archaeon | reverse complement strand
ATATTGAATCTGTCATCAATTATAGATGATACTATAGAGAAAACTAGACAACTACTAGAGGGATACAGCATTGAGAACCTGCATAAAGCTTTACTCTACTCAGCTACTTATGTAGCAATGAGAAATAAAGGATTAGACATGAGGCTTGTACAGCCATTGGAGGAGAAAATTCCTAGGCCTCTCGTTTATCAGGCTCGTAGAATCTTGACTCCAATATTTGCAAAAATGCTATGTATACTTGAAAAGAAGCTGGAAAGCAAAGAGCTAGTAATTGTAAGTGATGCAAATATCAAAAAAATAGTTAAAGAGGCTAAGACAGTTTTTAGAAATATTGAATACGTTATGGTTTATGATTGTATGTCTTTAATAGAGTTTCTAGTGATAGCTGCTTCAATGAGGCTCAATAACTTAGAGTCAATAATACCTGACATGGTTTTTGTTAACCCAATAGGATTAACGCGGTATGTAACTCATCAGCTTACAAGTCTAGATTACAAGGCTGTTCTCAGAGAATTCGCACACCTACTTGCTAGAGAGTTAGGAGCTTACGGCTACTATAAAAGCGCTTACATTGATTTAAAAGTGCACGAATATGGTTTCCTTGGCATTGAGGAATATGTTAACAGAATCGACATAAGACGTATAGTGGAAGAGATAGTAGATAAAGCATCAAATAAGGTGGTACTGGTAACAGCTGACCATGGCTACGACATAGTATATGACATCGATGATGACTATCTCTATGTTACACACGGTTTCAGGGAACCCATAAAAGGAAATCATTGTCCATTACTCCTTTTTAGCAAATTCTCTTTCCTTCTAAAGGTATCACCTGAGAGGTGAGCTATATGGAGAAGTATACATATTATATGATTTACAAGGAGTATTCGAAAATAGCTGAGATGAGCTTCAACATAGGAGGAGAGGCCAAGGACTCGATGATTATTAAGCTCAAAGGCAAGAGTATAAAGAAAGTATTCCACAACATGGTAAATCTCCTATCCCGCTATGGCGGCATTATTCCGATAGAGATAACGGATTCTAAGAGAATATACGCGGTAAGAGAGGACCTTGGCCCTCTAGTGGGTGCGTATATCTTAATGCTTCGACGGGCAAGGAACTATAGTAAATGGCATAAATTCCTTGAAAGGCTACTGAACGAGGAGCTTCCTGGCGTAGTTACAGTTTTATCAAATTTCTTAGAAATGGCGTTAGAACTCTCAAAGATGTGGACAGTAGCTGGTAGTAAGAATAGAACCCAGTCACAGAAAGCATTCGACATAATTTCGTCGACGCTTAAACATTTTGTTGACAGACTAGAGAAAATGTACAAAGTTTAACTCTAAACCATCGAGTAGACCTGAAAACAATCTTATTAGCTCTTGAATATTTTATAGTACTAGCCTTAACATATGTAAATGAATGGCTTGCGTAACGTCTGTTTTCCGTATGATTTCACCCTGGAAAACATAAGTGGCTTAAAATATAATTTTCTATTGATATCATACATCTTCAATACATTCTTCACTACTTTAGCCACACCTGCAACATACTCGATAGCTAAGGCAGAGGGAACATCGATGATTACTGGCAATTCTCTTCTCTTTTTATACTCTTTTCTTCGAGCAAATATTGCAGCTGAATATGCTAGATTTTTCTCTTTTAAAGAATTCACTATTTCACTAAATACCTTTGGGTATTGAAGTACTGGTACAAATACTATCCATTTACCAGACAGGTCTTCTCTATCGATTAAACCTGTAACTAATTCACGTAGTCTTCCCAAAGAAGTTCTCTGTAAGTCCATCCCAAGTGTTCGAGTGATGAATAGATTAAGTCCGTCCTTGTAGACTAGGATACCATGTTGCTGGAATCTCTTTTCAATGATGTTAAGAATAGCATTGACAACCTCTATTTTAGTATCATCTGTTTCGCCTTTATGAAGTTCCTCTATAGCTCTAAGAAGTATAGAAATAGTCTCTCGCTCTATCCTAGGTTTTACTGTTTCCTCATATTTTTCATTCCAATAGTTAAGCCACCCTCTAAACAGGTATAATCCTTTCCTATACATCATATTCAGGAGCATCTCAATTTCATCTCGAAGATTCTCATCTAGACCCGTAAGCTTTCCTATTCTTATAGACCAGTCTTTTATCCGGCTTAATTTCAAATGTATTCGAAAAGCCAATCTTGTATATTGTTTCAACTCATCTCTTTCCATACCATTAATCTTTGCTAGTTGCTCTACTGCTTCTCCTAACATACCACGAACCATAGAATACCCTAAATGCTTCGCCAAGTGACACTTCTCACAAAGAAGCTTGAGTCCTACTAGATAGGCGATACCGTGTAATTCATTTGGTAAGATTCCACGCAGTATATCATCACTAGATACAAGCTTGCCTTCCTTTGAGTAAGTACAGTATCTCCAGTCTTCGTCAATATCGGTTCCCTTTCCTCCACAGACTTCACACTCCCCATTCCTATTTAGGTTCATCCAATACTCGTGGACTTGCTCCACAATCTTGTCACAGTCATCACATATTGCTAAGGCTGCTTGTGGCGACATTCTTGCTATGCTTGCTAAGCTTAATCCCCAGAGGGGGCTTGGTACTAGGCGTGGACACAGCTTCATTAGTTTACTACATATCTCGCTATATGCATCATAACTAGCTATGCATATGTCCTGTATACTCTGTGCGCCTTCAACCATAAGACACACCTACATGATGCCCCAGTACAAAATAGAGAGCTATTATCTCCAATATAATGATACGGACATCTACACTCAAAACTATGAGTGGTAGTCGCAACTACCGGTTCAGTAAATGATTCTTCACCTCTACTTTTATTTCAGTATTATATTCCGGCGTAGGGGTGTGTGCCTGCAGAGTGTTCGTGGTGCTATAGCTTGCTCACGCTAGAGTATGCACCACTAGTGTAGGCAGGCAACACCCCATACGGCCGGTAAATGAGTAGTAATATAAAGTTAAAGTATAGTGTGAAATAACTGGTGCTTAGTTATAGTCTGGTCCAATATATTTTTGTATGATTTATGTTTCTTAGCATCTTGTTAACCATTCTTGATGGTTGTAATATAATGTCTACTCCGAGTTCTAGGGTTCTGAGCTCAATTATATCATCTATTATTAGGTCGCTTGCTGGCTTTAGTCTTCTTGCTTCTCTCCGGTTTCCACTAGGTTTTATGCCTCCATGGCTTCCTATTATTATACCAAGTATGTTATCGTTTTTTATGAGCTGGTTAAATCTAAGAGCTATTCTACGACTAGTATCAGCTAACTCCTTGGATAGGTCGCTATAGCCTAATATATCCGTTATGTAGGTTCTTACTGATTCTAGTGCTAGAGTAAAGAATTCCTGTATTGTCCTCATTACCTCGTACAGCTCTACGAGGTCATCAATAGCCCTAACATGAAGTCTTAAAACAGGCGCCGTCCCCACATATACCTTGCTTGCCTCTACATATGGATTATTTGAACTCGGCTTTACTATCTTAGTTACTATGCTGGAGCGGAGACTTCGGCGGAACCCATAGTATTTGTAACTATATCTCCTAGCCATAGTCATCACCGTCTTTGCTGGCTTCGTTACTGGTCGCAGGTATCTCGATGTACACCCGGACTTTAGCACCCTTTCTTCTAAGCTCTTCCC
>CAZCAU010000074.1:0-3804 GCA_964496855.1 uncultured Desulfurococcales archaeon | reverse complement strand
CGATGATGAGGCCGTCCCAGGTGTCGGACCTGTGACGAGCTCGCGACGAGCTGATGGCAAAAAGTCTATACAACCGTTATTGTTCATGTAAATTACCCACTTTAAACTTCGCTGGGTCTCACTTTTCTACTTAATACTCAGGCTTGCTCCTAATCACAATAATAGGACGCAGCTTGCCGCCGGTTTCTCCAGTTAAGACTACAGGGTAACATGATGGCTGTGTCAAGAACATGGTATTAGCAATTTCCAATGGACGACGTATATTCATTCTTACTTGTCTCATCCACTCTTTTACCTTACCAAGCAATCTTGCTAGGCTTTCCTCCCCCACCCTCATATTATATTCGCGTACTAACTGGTCAGTATTTACCTTGTATATTATGTTTTTCGCTAATAAATTAAGATTATTACAAAAGTGGGCAAATTTGGTATTAGAACTTATCAATATATAGCCTATATTGATGTCATAGCTGTACCGATAATTGTAATAAAGCTTTAATGCATCAATAACAAGATCCATCAACTTGTCTACTGCTTGCACGACCTCGGCAGGAGGCCTGCATCCCTGATAATGAGCGGTAGCGAGAATCACTGGAACCAACCCTTTAAATTCATCAACATACTTTGCTAATTGCCTGGCTATTCTCTGAGGGGCATAAGCTCTGAGTCTTAAGAGGCTGTTCCTGTGAAACTCAATAAAACTTTTTAAGCGCTTACACTCAATTACTTTTATTCCCCTCACCATCCAACTAAGGTCTTGATCAAATCCCGTAGTTACGCTGGGTTGGAACACCTTATACCATTTGCTATTATTTTCGATCAGTAAGTCTGCTGCTAACACCGCTGCATCTGGTCGTATTCTCCGTCCTCTATCTTCGTTCCTAGTCAATTCAACCTCAATAAAAGTGAAAGGGATTTTACATAATGCCCATGATAATATTAATATTGTGTTAAGTATGCCACTTTCTCTATCTAAATCGAAGTTTCTTGGCACGATTGCTTCTCTTAGCGCCATATGTGCCAGGTTTGAAAAATCTTTAACCCCAATTTCAACTTCAACTATAAACTTTAATAGCTTTGACCTTTCATCTTTATTATAAGATGTCACATTCATTCTATTGATTGAGAAACAAATACGGCATCTTTAAACATTTTGTCTAGGAATGCTGTCACACTTTGTGAAACGTACTGATCATTTCTTAGGACTCCTACGTCTCTCTTGTATCTCTGATACATCGACCATACATACATCATTGCACCATAAGTCTGCGGATCGTCAGTTGACATCACAAACGGTGGTTCCACTCTAAAATTAAACTTCATCCCTAACAGATCCAATCCGTTCAGTACGCTCTTAGGAATGACCATACATACGACTTTGTATACGACCTGCTGCCATACAATAGCGCCGCCTTTGTAAATTACACTCTTTGTCAGCTCAAAAGCCCTTTTCGCCGACTCTATAAGTCTCTTATCAGGTCTAACAGAAGCCTTTATGAAATATATATAAGGTCGCTGTTCACTAATATCACGCAATACTAATAGGTACGTTACAGCACGTCTTAAATCTTTTATAAATGTCTCTCTCTTATTTTCATCCTTCAACTCAAATAAACTCTGCATCTGTCGCGCATCAGTTATTAAGGCCTCAATAGATACCCTCTTGCCTCCTATCTCAATGCTGCCTAAGAAACGTGCTATTCTGAGACATGACTCAAGAGCGTCTTTTAAGTTTGTGTAAGGGATATTTAAGGCATTCAGCCATTCTATCATCAAGAGGCCCATGCGGGACAACACCATTAGCGCCCTATCTCGCGTTAGCGGAACCAATCCATGGCTAACTGCTATACTTAGCGCTCTTCCGAGATGCTCATAAATGACTCTGGGGTCATGACGCTCAGAGGTGCGATATAATTCTTGGAGTATGGCATCAAGTCCTTCTTCAGTAAATGGGTAATATGGATTTTCTACCCTAATTCCTGGAACTCGGTAATGCTCTAACAATTCACGAACCATCATCTTTGCCTCGTCTTGGGTTAGCCCCCTAATGTTAATAAGGTGGACGGTACCTATGTACTTCTTAAATAAATCGATGGCATCAGATAGCCCCTTAACTCCTCTGAGCGTAGAAAGTATCAACATGAAGCCGACCTCCTCACCTAACATGTTATATAACTCTCTCAGCTCAGGTACGAGCTTATTAAGGGCTTCACCGGGATTCCTGAGCCTCTCTAACTGGTCAAGGATTAGTATGTAGCCAA
Source organism: uncultured Desulfurococcales archaeon (assembly GCA_964496855.1). Taxonomy (GTDB): domain Archaea; phylum Thermoproteota; class Thermoprotei_A; order Sulfolobales; family CAZCAU01; genus CAZCAU01. The sequence continues at coordinate 1,543 of CAZCAU010000074.1, read as the reverse complement.
TTGCTGCTTCGTCACTTACACGCTTCTTTACTAATTCTGCTAGCTCTTTGAAATTTCCAGCTGTTCCCTTATTTAACTGTGCCACAACTTTAACTATACTTGTAATGGTAGAATCAATAGGCACACGCAAGTATGTCACTAATATCCCTTTATTGTTTACCATCAATTTGCCATGAGAGGCTTCAGACTTTATGTCATATCCCAGATCATAAAGTGATCTCTTAATAATGGCAGTTTTACCGGAACCTATGTTACCAGCTATCACAACAACTGACTTTGTCGATTTATTCATAGCCTTAATGGCACTCTTGAGCTGTGAGACATACCTAAAGTAGTGCGTTCCTTCAATAACTATGTCACTCGCAGGCCTCGCATCAGCTATTGCTGGCTCAAAGGGATTGCCTCTTAAGTAAACATCATGATATAGCAACGTTCTGTCAATAACCTCTTCCGTTTCCATTTAACACCTCACCTTAGGCTTGCTCATTCTAAAACTTTCAATTGTACCTCTATTTTAAGCTTTATCGCTAATAATACATAATCGATATCTTTTGTCTCTTACCGCTACCGCTCTATACTTATAGCATAACCTATGTCTGGCCTATTCACAAATCGTGGGTGTACATGCAATATAACATGACTATAAACTTTACTTAACTGCTTACAGTACTCTACAAATGTATTAAAGTCTAAGTCCTGAGGTAGCATGCCCTCGCTAATCCCAATATCATATATCTTTTTAATGGGCACCTCGCCAAAGGTATACCCCAGACTTTTGAGTGCTTTATAGTATAATGTCCTCACAACTTTATAGAAATTTGCAATGGAAAATATTCTATATTTATCAAGAAGTATGTCTTCTAAGTCTATCTCTTCTAAGTATAAAGTATTATTTTCAAACTTAATTCCATGGCCCCACATAGCGCACAAAGGCAGTAAGAACTTATCCTTTATCCCTTTATCATTTTGTACTACATTTATTAGTGTTAGTATTTTATGTGGCTCCGCATCATGATGGATCTCCCTAACAGCCCTGACAAGTATGCTTCTAATCGAATCAAAGCTTATACTGGTAAAAGATGACGCTTCTGTAAAGAAGCGCCTTACATAAGGGTTCGTTGATGCATACAGCCGTAAGATATCTCTTGAAGTGATACCCTTTCTAATAATGTAGGCCAGATCGTCTTTAAACTTAAACAGGACATCACTGTATTTATTAACCGATTGATGTATACTTATGTATTGGAGATCTCTTTTGACATACCTATAAGCCTCAACAACTCCTAATCTCCTTAAATCATTTACCAATTTGCATAATATTCTTTTCCTTCTCATTTCTTTATAATTTATCTCGAACGCTTCGCAGAGCATCTCACAACTTACATGCAAGCCTAAACCACCAGAGATCCTTACGGCACGAGATATTTTGTCTGCTAGCTCCTGAAATCTCTTAGTTCTCCTATAACAGTAATATTGCAGGAAGATGGGATTGTATCTCATATTCGCACACTGGGGTTATAGTAGAATAAGGTTGATATATAGT
>CAZCAU010000073.1:0-4255 GCA_964496855.1 uncultured Desulfurococcales archaeon | reverse complement strand
GCTCTTAGACAACATGGAAAAACTAGGAATAAAAATAAAACAACTAGAACAAAAAAACATGGTAAACTTCATTAACATGCCTGCAATGCTTGACGTAGAGGATGCTGTTAAAGAAATCAGTAGTCTTCTCCACGAGCATGATTTTAAAATACTGGTCGTGGACTCGCTTAACTCGCTGCTCATGCATGTTGAGAGTAGTAGGAGTAGAGCTATCTTACAGAACTTCTTCTACAACGTATCGCGTATGACTGGGGGTCTTATAATACTAGTAGCCGAGCTACCATTAGGCAGTGATAGACTAGATCTCGGCAGTGCAGAGTTTATAGCAGACATAGTGCTTGTCTTGAAGCATAATATTGAGAGAGGATTAATTGCTAGGAGTATGGAGTTTAGAAAAGTCCGGGGAACCCCTATTACTATTGCTGAGGCCCCGTTCTCCATAATTAGTGGCAAGGGTATACAAGTATGGGCTCCTATGGTTCCAGAACTTGCTGAGGAGAGAGAAGCATTTGTAATGCCGTGTAGACTGCTGGAAGAAACCATACACTTTATACGCCGCGGAGAAGTATTATTCTTCTCCTACCCGCCTGATGCACGTGTAGCCGAGCAGGCACTCGGTATAGCTCCACTCTTGCTATCATTCGTGAGACTAAATAATTTGAAAATGGTGTTCATAAGCTATAGGTATCCTGGTAGTACTATTAAGCATGTTTATACAGATATCATTGCTTCAAGACTAGGATTTGATAGGAATACTGTAGCCAAGGTGTTCGATGAGCACATAGTATTTAGAGGATTAAATCCTTATAGTTTCAGCATCGGAGAGTTGATGGCCAGGGTATCAGAAATTATTAGTGAGGCTGGCGGTGCAGATGTACTGGCTCTCCATGCCACAGAGCTGCACTACTTAGTAGAGAACCCAGACAGATATGTGAGTTTTCTATCTAATTACCTAAATCACCTCAGAAGCAAGGGTGTATCAACAATAATCCTAGGCTCTAACGTCTCTGATAACTACTATAACTTGAACGCTATACTAGCTGATATTATTGTAAGTTATCGTAAAGGCTGTGGAGAAGAACCAGCCAAATGTTACACGCTTATATGGAGAAAAGGCGGGGATACGCAACATGTACTACCGTCAGAAGACACTATTGGCTGTATTAGAGAAGCTTATGAGAATATTAAGGAGATGATACAGAAATGAAGCTCCCCAAAAAACTCAAAGAGATAAAAGATGAGATAAAGGATGTCGTAAAAGGAGGAGAACCTGATCTCCTTAGAGAAGCAGTTGAAGAACTTTATGCGCATGTGAGGAACTATATATGGTCTAAAAGCCCAGCATTATATGATACCCTGAGAGACTTTGTATGCAGAAAAAATACTGGTAAAAAGTGCGAAGAACTTTTATTATCCAACCCCAAGCTATTGTATGAGTTATTATTAGGATACTATAATGGGAATAAGGGTTCTGCATGGTTTACTTTCAGGTACTTCTTTATAAGACCACTACTTATTAAAGCTAAATGCCTAGATAAAGAAGAGGAACTACTCAAGATGTTTATCGAGGACTCAGCGAGATTCAAAGAAGAAATACATAGATTGCTAAATATATCAGTGACACTAGAGTAGAGAAAAAAAGAGTTTTAATTAAATCATCTACTCTCTCCCAAGACGTCTTCTCAGCTCCTTGATCCTCTCCTCTACGCCTTCTAGCTCCTCTTTTAACTCCCGTAAATCTTCCTCTAGTGCTCTCTTATAGTCTTCTAGCATCTCCAACTCTTCTTCTGGCGTAGGAGGCATTGGTGGGGGCGGCGGTATTGGGGGCATGTAGTATGGGTATGCTGGTTGCTGTGTAGACTGTTGTGATTGTTGTTGAGCTGAAGGCTGAGAGGGTTGCATATAGGGGTATGGTGGCGGTGGCATATAGTATTGCCACCAGCCTCTCCAAGCTCTTCTTCTGAAAGGCCACCACATGGTCTTCTTGCCCTCCATTATCTATGTAGAGCTCATGCTACGGGTTAGGGCCTCGAGGGTCTTCTTCCAGGTCTCTAGCATAGTTTTGTATATGTCCAGGTATAAATTCAAATAGTATGGATAGAGTATCCAGCTCATCAAGTACTGCATCATGTATAGTGGGTCTGGCATTGGCATGTAGTATGGTGAATAATAGTATGGATACCATGGATACCAGTACATGGCTCTACCACCATGGGTATGGTGGTCTAAACCATGGGTAATACCAATAAGTTGGATACTGCACCGGCGGATAGTAGTACAAGTACTGTGGATATGCTAGCCATGGATATTGCCATCTTGCACCCCAAGGCCAGCCGTAAAGCCACCAGCATGCCCCTCTACCAAATACCCATCCAGGTCTCTGCCATGGCGGTAGATAACTGAATGGTCCTCTTCCAGGCCATGGGCCCATCCATCCTCTTCTCCAGCCAAATCCGCCCCACATGGTTCTCCCCACCATTTTGTGCTATAGCACAAAAACCTTTATAAATTTTGTGTTATAGCACGAAAGCTACTCGGAGGGAGGAATTATGATTATTGGTTTTTTCTCAATAATAGCCTGAACAAGCTTTCTTCTTCCACTCTCCAAGATTCTCCACAAAGTCCCGCGAGATACACCCATTTTGCCAGCGGCATCGTCTTGTCTCAACTTCTCTAAATATACAAGTCTAAGAGCTTCAACTTCGTCAGGAGTAAGACTAACTGGCTCGCTCTGAATAGGCATGCCATGTTCGTCGAATGGTATAAAACTCACTCTACCAACATACGTGTGTACAAGTCTAGGCTTAGGGGGGCGTCCAGGTCCTCCTTCCCCGCCCCAGCACCATCTCCAGGGTGGTCCTCTCCCATGCCTATGCATCACCATCAATAGCACCTCTGCCAAGTCTGGATAATTGATGTTCATCTATTTTAATGATGCTACTTTTCTACAAGTGATATTGTTTCTTATCTTATAAAATTAAAAACTCGGCCCTAGAGAAAAGTTCTCTAGGGCTTCTCCTGCATGGCTTCTACCAGAGATATTATTGGGGCTATGTACTAACAGGCTCTAGTTCTACTAGACTGAGTACTGCGTAGTCGTTATCCTTTAGATTTATTTTTAGGTTTACTAGCGAGTAATAGTCTTTAATTAGCTCAGCTAGTTCTCCTTCAACACTACTTGCATCATTTTCCTGGTCGTTTATATTAACTGCTTTGAAGTAATAACCTGAGTACACGTGATTACCTATCTCTATAGTTTTTGGTGTAAATACTGTTAGGCTCCATCCTTCTGACATCAATGTTGCTTGCCCTTCTAGTACCTGGAATTTCAGTGTAACCGATGATGATATTATCAGCATGTTATCGATTGTCTGAAATAGTTGTCTACCTATTTGTTCAGCATACGGCTGTGGGAATATGTTGTCGTCTACTTCTACCTGGATAATACTTGAATAATCCTGATTAGCCCATATGATAGCTGTTGTGTTTTCCCCAGTATCAGACATATATTGTAGTGTTAGCTTATTGACGGTCTCACCGTATAACGTGTCTTGCGATATGGTGTACCCGAGCCAGTGTTTCTCGGTGGTATCACTAGTTGCGTTATAATACTCGTACTCTATAATAGCATGAGAGTATAGCTCGAGCATCTTGTTAATAGTTAATGATTGTGCCTCAATAGTCTCAGCTTCAGCAGTTGTGGTAGTAGTTTGCTGTGATTGCTGAGTTGTGGTAGTTGTTTCTTGCCCAGAAGTCGACGTAGCGGTAGTAGTTAGCGGCGACATGGTAGTTGTTGTCGTAGTGGTTTCTTCGCCTGCCATATAATAATATGCTAAACCCCCGATTACTGCTACTATTACACCTAATATTGCTATCAAGAATATTTGCTTCATTTCTTCTACCTAGAGTATTTGGCTAGGTAAACCCCTATGCTTCACAAGTTAATAAATATTTATATTGATCTAAAACAAAGGGTATAGGATCTGAATAATGATGATTACCATTGTTTATTGAATTATCTTGTTTTGTAAATGGTATTATCAGGCTTGAGAAACACTTGTGTTTTATGAACATAACATATTAAGAATACTAGGCACAAATATTTCCTAATGTGATAACCATGGCCGTTCACCTAAACCGTATCTTCATCTATCAAATTAATTATATCAGATACGGCTAGGCTCATCACGGTCTCCGCTGAGCCGCCTACGGGAGCCTCTTTGGCTCCCCTCGGGAACCCAGCGGTCACCAATAT
>CAZCAU010000072.1:0-4323 GCA_964496855.1 uncultured Desulfurococcales archaeon | reverse complement strand
TTTCTGAATGATATTTGAAGGCTGTATAAAGGAGAAATTTTCATTTTTATTTTATTCAATTGACAACATACTTATTTAATACGTCCTCATATTATAAAATAGGGACTATAATGTATTCAAAGAAATTTGACTGGATCTATGTGCCGTTAAGCCTTGTTATTAGGAATAAAGCCATAAGAAATGTAATAAGATTCAGCACAAGGAATGTATTCTATATTGATTTTCCAATAGAGTTATACCTTAGATTGGTTAATTACTTAGTAAATATAGCGGGATATTATATAAGTCTTCAGAAAAATGAGGCCTTAAAAGAGTTCTTTATAAATGCAAAGAAGTCAGTCCAACACTTTAATGAAGTATTAAATATACTTGGGCTTGGCTGGTTTAAGGTTGTTCTAGCAAGGACACCTAAATACAGTAAATCGAGATACATAGTTAAATGTATTATAAAACATAATGAGTTCTATGACTTCGTTAATAAATTCATTAATGGTGAGTGGGGTAGTTTAAGTGATCGATATGATTACATATATGTTAATAAATCAATATATAATACGTTAATCGATTTAGAAACATATAATCAAGTTAAAGATATGGTAAGATCCTATGTTGCTAATGATTTGATAAAGTCTGAGGAGATCTTAAATGATATTAATACCATTCTATCAATGGAAAGTACTAAACTAAAACACTACGCTAAGAGCTTCTTCTCAAACAACTATATATTCGCCTATGAATTTACAAATTACCTACATGACTGGTTATCAGGCTCCTGTATAACTATAGACTATATAATTAGAGGACAGCTCATTGAATACACGCCTCTTCTTTATAGAGAATTAAGGAGGATCCATGAGAACCTTATTAATACACTCTTTATTGTTAACATGCTTATTAAAGACTATCAGACTCTGACTAAAAGAAACATATCTTTATCACTTAAGGAAACATATGCTTACATAGCACTAATTACATGGGCTCTATCTTTATGGAATACTAATGAATATTTTATTAAAGCTAGGGAGAAGAAAAATATAAGATCTAAAAATTCAGGATGTATTGAAAAGGAGCCAGTTGCATACATCACTTCAATTGATAAGATCATCGATAAAGACGTCTTTAATAGTTTTCATGAAGAAATCAAGAGCAAGTACAATATTGGTAGAATGAGGTTGAAAAAATTAATTGCTAAGAACTTATCATGGTCTATATTATTAACTCTTGGATCCTTTAGGAAACATTCTATAAACTTAAGCAAAGTTAATCCATTTATTAACCAAGATCTTTTGGACGAATACATAAGAGAATTACTGAAATTAGCAGCTATAAGAATTGCAGAGTTACTAGGCACAGAAATTAGAATAGATGATGCACTTTATTCTAATATATTTGGCATTTTGTATAAATTATACAAAGAGTATAGGCACACGATCCCATATCCGTCAATCAAATTTATGCTACAGTACTCTGATATACAGCTTCATCATAGTGTACCTATACAAAATTTATACAATCAATATAGCTTCTTTACTCATCACTATGTCGGCTCAACTGGATTATTACCTTATCTTTCAATACTAGAATATAAAATTATGCCCGTAGAATTACTAAAGTTTAAAGACGTGGTCAGCAATATTTGTTCATTAATGAAAATAGGTAATCTCAAAGGAATTTTAATGAGGTTTTTAAGTATTGATATAAAATAGATGATGCTTTACCTACGTAGTTGGATAACGTACAGTCCAATTTTACTTCCCCTCAATTAGATACCTAATCAGAAACTTTTTGAACTTAGGTATCATATTTTTAAATGGAGGTGTTATATTGAATAGATTACCTGATTGGATCTTAAATGACTATATTAAGCTTCGTGCTTATTTTGGAGAAAAACCCTTTAGAGTTGAAGAAGCTGTACATGTTCTTGAACGACCTATTGATAGTGTTAATACACTTCTTAGTATATTAAGAAGGCACAACTTAATTAATGTAGGACTTGATCCAGAAAATCCTAAGAAAAGAATTTATTCTCTTAGACCTATACCCGTGACTCGCGGAGATCTTGAGGGAATACTTAAGAAGGCGGCTGACTTGATAAGAACGAGAGTAGATTATTCATTTATTCTCGTGCTTCTTTTCTATAAGAGGATTAGCGATCAATGGAAGCTAGAATTCGAGAAGACTTATAGGGAGCTAATAGGAGAAGGTTATTCTCCAGAGGAAGCCAGAAAACTTGCAAAAGAAGAATATTTCCATGAATTCCAAATACCAGAAGAATATCTATGGGATAACATTGTAAAACATAAGGGAGAATTACATAGGTATTTCTCAGAAGCTCTAAGGAAATTAGGAGAGCTTAACCCCCCGCTAAGACCTATCTTTGATAACTTTGACTTTCACTTATTTGCCACAAGCAGAGAAAATAGCGAAATACTACGGCAATTGGTTGAGCTCTTCGACTCTGTACCATTAATTGACACGCCTCCAGATATACTTGGTGACGCCTATGAATGGTTGCTAATGATGTTTGCTCCAGTCAAAGCCAAGGAAGGCGAAGTCTATACACCTAGAGAAGTAATAAGACTACTGGTCGAGATATTAGATCCAAAGCCCGGATATAAAATACTAGATCCAGCAGCTGGAAGCGGCGGCATGCTGATAATCTCCTACAAGTACGTAGAAGAAAAATATGGAAAGGAAGAGGCTGACAAGCTATTCTTATATGGTCAAGAAGCTAATCCAAAGACTGCGGCTTTAGCAAAAATGAATATGTATATTCATAATATACAAAACCATGAAATAGTTGTAGGAGACTCACTTCTATATCCAAAATTTGGTCTAGACGAATATGATATAGTACTGGCTAATCCGCCTTGGAACCAAGATGGATATAATGAGCAGGTTTTAAGGAAAAATGAAAAATACAGGCTAATATATAAGTACGGATACACTCCATCACAGACAGCTGATTGGGCATGGATACAGCTAATGTTGGCGGCAGCAAAATCAGGCGGAAAGGTGGGGGTCGTAATAGACAATGGAGCACTATTCAGAGGAGGCAAAGAAAAGACAATTAGAAGCAAAATAGTAGAAGCTGACCTAGTAGAAGCAGTCATACTATTACCCGAGAAACTATTCTACAATACACAAGCACCCGGAGTCATAATCATATTCAACAAAAACAAACCACCAGAACGGAAAGGCAAAATACTATTCATAAACGCAAGCAACGAGTACGAACCACACCCAAGCATAAGAAGACTCAACAGACTAGGAAAACAACACATCGAAAAAATAGCCAAAACATACCACGAGTTCAAAGACATAGAAGGCTTTGCCAGAGTAGTGGACATCAGAGAGGTAAGGGAGAACGACTACAACCTAAACGTAACCCTCTACGTGACACCACCCATAGAGATAGAGGAGATAGACCTAGAGAAAGAACTCCAGGAACTACTAGAGATACAGAAGCAAGTAGAGGAGGCACAGACAAAAGCACTACAATACATACAAATGATAATTCAAGCCAACAAGGGGTGAACAAGCTAATGCCAGTCAAGACCCTAGACGAATACCTAAAACAAGTAACAACCCACGCAACCGCAAAACAAAAAACAGTCAAGCCAAAATATAGAATAATAGGATTTTACAAGGAGACAGAATTCCAAGAAACACCAATAGGAAAAATACCAAAAGAATGGAAAATTCTGAGAATCAAGGATTTATTTAACGTAGTAACTGGAACAACACCCTCAACTAAGGTTAAGGAATATTGGGAAGGAGGTACTATTAACTGGATTACTCCCCAGGACCTTAGCAAATTAAAGGGAAAGATAAAAATCCATACAAGTGAGCGAAAGATTACCGAGAAAGCATTGAGAGAAACTCACCTGACTCTGATGCCCAAGGGAAGCATAATAATATCAACAAGAGCACCAGTAGGCTATGTTGCGGTAATAAAGGAGCCGGCGACCTTTAATCAAGGATGCAAAGGACTTATCCCCAAGAACAAACATTCCATCATAACCGAATTTTATGCATATTATCTTGTAAGGCTTAAGCCTGTGCTAGAGGCAAAAAGCGGAGGTAGTACATTTAAAGAGTTATCCAAGAATGCGTTAGAAAATACGTTAGTCCTTTTGCCTCCTTTGGCGGAGCAGTGGGGTATTGCTGAGGTTCTCTCCGGTGTTGACAAGGCTATTGAGGAGACAGAGAGGCTGATAGAGAGGCTTGAGAGGCTTAAGAAAGCCCTAATACAGGAACTATTAACCCGGGGAATAGGACACAAAGAATTCAAAGAAACACCAATAGGAAAAATACCGAAAG
>CAZCAU010000071.1:0-4411 GCA_964496855.1 uncultured Desulfurococcales archaeon | reverse complement strand
CTATAATTTTTTGGCTTAGGTTTAAAGTATATATGGTAATAGTTTAGTATTATGTCTAGATTATGTCTAGGAGTGGTCTTAGTTAATGATGAATAGAAACTGTATTATAGTAGCTGAAAAACTAGTTAAGAGATATGGGAGATTCATAGCTGTCGATGAAATTAGCTTCTGTGTTAAACGTGGAGAGATTTTTGGTTTACTTGGTCCCAATGGTGCTGGAAAGACCACTATTGTTAGAATGCTATGTTGTTTAACGAAGATTACTAGCGGTAAGGCTATCATATATGGCTATAATGTTATACAGAATTGTAAGGAAATTAAGAAACTTATAGGAGTTGTTCCTGATCAGGCAAACCTTTACTCAGAGCTTACATGTCTCGAGAATCTATTATTCTGCGGAGAAATGTACGGTATTCCTCGGAAAGAGAGGCTTGAACGCGCTGAAGAACTATTGAGATTTTTTGGTTTGTGGGAGAAAAGAAATGCTAAGTTTAAAGATCTCTCAAGAGGATTAAAGAAGAGGCTAACGATAGCTGCAGCATTAATACATAATCCCAAGGTACTGTTTATGGATGAGCCTGCTTCGGGGCTTGACATCATGAGCAAGAGGATTCTGTGGAGCAAGCTTCTTGAATTAAGTAAAAAAGGCTTGACAGTACTTCTGACAACCCATAACATTCGTGAGGCGTTTGAGATATGTAGTAGAATAGCAATTATTAATAAAGGAAAAATAATTGCTATGGGAAGACCGTGGGAACTTCGTAGCACCTTTAGCGCTGAAGGAGTCATTGAGACACTATTCCATCCCAGAAACCCTGATGTAGAGGAGTTGGTCAATCTTCCAGGTGTTGTCAAAGTTTATGAAAAACAAGGTCTACTTAGAATAATTACCTCAGATACTATTGCTACGCTTGAAGGATTAGCTAAGTATGCTAGATCCAAGGGGTTTGACATATACACACTAAGTGTAAGAGGAATAGATGCTGAGGAGCTCTTTATTAAAATAGTAGGTGGAACAAATGTTCAGTGAATTAGCTAGGGCTGTTTATATAGCTAAAAAAGATATTAGAGAATACTACATGAAACCGGGCTCCATAAGCTGGGGCTTAATGTTCCCATTTGTATTTTCACTAGCATTTATGCTTAAGAGGGGAGGCATGACTATATGGCTGGCTCCTGGCATGATATCTTTGGCTCTATTCTTTGGCTCGACTTCTATGTCAGCAATGTCAATAGTATTTGAAAGAAGGGTAGGATCATTTGAGAGGCTTTTACTATTCCCGGTAAGCTATAACTGTATAGTGCTCGGCAAGTCTTTGAGCAGCTTTACCCTTGGGGTACTTTCTTCAATTCCGGTTCTGGCTTTAGCCAGCTTTTTGGTTCCCACATCTCCGGCTAACATTCCATTACTTGTACTTTGCATAGTGCTTGCTACATTCATGTCATCAACGCTCGGTGTCTTGATATCGTTTCTAGTAAAAGATCCATCACAGACAATGACAGTGTTTAACCTAGTTAGATTCCCAATGATGTTTTTATCTAACATAGTAATACCTGTAAGCGTACTTCCTCGGTCACTAAGGATAATATCTTTCTTTTCACCACTAACTTATGTTGCTGAAGCTATAAGATACGCGTATAATAACACATACGACTTAGTACCACCTCATATATCGATTACCGCTGTTTTCGCGCTTGGAATCATTTTCATGTATCTAGCCTCTCTAGTTATAGAGAAAAACATACCGTAACACAGTCGCTTTCCTAGCCTTGAGTAACTGCTAAGTCTATCCGCTTTTAGCGAATTTTGGCAGAAAAGTACCTGAGAACACTTATGTAACTATGGAAAGTTTTCACAGCTGGATGCAACTATGATAATAATATGTAACTGGGCTAAACCATGAAGTGATAGCACGCTATAGAGGTAAAGTCATCGTATATAATGAAGTTATATGGTAACAGGCAAACCTTAAAAGTTCTACAATGATACATAGTTTTAGATTATTCAAAGCAATTAGTGTGAGTAAAGACTGTGGCGTGGAAGTGAAGCGTTTTGCTGGTGGACCTCCACGTATGGTTACTAGCTATCTTTGTTCACACCAGCTAGCAATATTATTAAGGATAATCGCTAGACCATTCTAACCTTGATCCCAAGCTTCTTTACTGTATTCTCTACCATACTTCTATGGGTTGACTTAATGGATTTCTTCTCTATTACTGCTACAGAGGCCTGTGCGGGCCAGGTATTTCTAATTGCTTGTAGTACAACTTCCACGTTTACACCCTGGTTAAATGCGTATTTTGGTATTATGTGACCAAAACACATGTCGCTCTCTAAATGTAGCCTAGTGAATTTCTCCGGGTAGTGTGAGCCTCCAAAGCCAGCTGCTGCTTCACAATTCAAGTCAATTCCTTTTTCTAATACATGAATAATTGTTTCAGCCATAGTATATTGTGCCTTGGTGTCTCTCCACTCGTTAATACTGCTACCGATTTCTATGAATACCAATGGTTTTCTTGGCTTGGTAGGCCCATGGTGAGTAACCTCTAACGTCAACTCGTATTTGCCGAGCAGGTTATGTTCCTCCGCTTTTTGCCTATATATTTTTAGAAGAGTCTTGCTTAATGGAGGCGCACTTATAGAGAGAGTATATGGTTCACCACCGTAACTATTATCCTTGGTTGGATTACCAGTGTGATGTACGGTTAAGCTAGGCTTTCCACTCTTAGCACTGTGACGAGATAAGACTATAATCACATCTGCACGGGGATCAGGAGATTCGTCAAGGAAGTCAAAGTATATGCTCTCCCCTTTATAACCAGCTAATCTTACATTATTCGCGACTACATAACACTCTACAGGATCACCGGGACACGTAACCTTCTCCGATCCTAGCAGATCTTGGATAAGCTTAGCAACACTAGAGCCTGCAACATCATTAATACTATAAACTAATGCTACTCTTAGTGATGATTCTAGAGCCAATACTTGATCCCTCAAGTAACAAACGATATAATTGTCTTGTTAAAAATAATTATCTTGCAGAGAATTTTAGTACTGTTATATCTACTTAGAGAGATATTAGAGAAAAATAGAGAGCTGATAGTGTCATATTTTTCATTTTAAATACAATAAACTTTGCTATAATACTTATTGCGAAGTCTAAGGTCCAAGAGACATAAGAGAAACAGTATTGTCGGCATTAGCTGCAGCTTTTGAAGCTGCAGGCATAGTGCTAAGAGGCATGCTCGAGCCCTAGCCATTTGTCGCTTTTTGTGGATCCAGCAAATACGAGCTTTCTAGGAGGTGCATGGATGAATGCCTCTACGATGCTATAGAAATTAAAGAGTACAAAAGTATCGGAGAGAACCTGGGTTAATGTTGCACTATGTAAGGATTGTGGTGCATGCGTCGCAGTTTGCCCTGCTGGTGCAATCCAGGTTCAGAGACCAGCTAGCAAGCAGATAGAGGATATAATAAAACCGCTGCTAAGGAGGTGTAGGAATAAAGTGTCGTGAGAAAGGAGAAAGGAGAAAAGACTAACAGTACACATTCTTAAAGAGAAACTCGGCATAAAACCTGCTAATGATTTAATTGAAATCGTTAAGACTCCGAACAGGTAATTAGAACTAAGATACTCAAAGCTCTGAGAGAAGGGACAAAGACTCCTCCAGAAATGGCAGAAGCTACTGGTCTTGATTCTTTTCACCCTGTCTTGGTACTTGATGACTATGTATAAGCATGGAGAAGTAGAGGAATTTAAGGAAACCGACGAGGATTGCTCCAGGTACGCTCTTAAAAAGAGGTGAGACTTATGGCTAGGGTTAACCCTGGTCTCTTATTAAAGATTAGAGACAAAGTAGGAGCAATAAACATACGCCTCAAGGCAATTAAAACCTTAGCCCTGTGACCCGGGTCACAGGGCATCCGCCGCTCCTGGGAGATTAGCTTTAATATTCTATACAAAACAAAACGTGAAACGCTGCATCTCTGGTACTACTATCCCTATTAACGCTTCTAGGAACATTGTTTGTACATAATCCTGCCAATACAAGTGAAATGAGTCTCTTGGAATTCATGCCTAGAGAAAGTATTCGTTGCACAGGACTTGCACTAGACGCTTTTTGCTGGTTTAAGTACTTTAGCAAATCTAATAATAATGTACAAACATTAGCAGTGGTATAAAGGTGAAAAGCTGTAAACTACTAATTAAAATACTAGATTAAAGAAATACTATAGCAGAACAGATACTTGAAATGTGGGAGTAAGAACAGGTTCTATGCGTACATGATATTGTTCCGGGGCTTCCTATTGCTATTTGCTACAACAGGTATAAACCATATGATGTAAACCTAAATAACAGGTACTAGGTAGCAAGTAGTAATAGCACCTAGGGGTAATAGGTGAAAC
>CAZCAU010000070.1:0-4480 GCA_964496855.1 uncultured Desulfurococcales archaeon | reverse complement strand
CTAGTATACACTATTATTGTTCCTATGTTGTTATATTATCGTGGTGACCCTCTTAAGAGTGCTATGTGTGTGGCTGTTGTACTAAATATTGAGGCATTAATATTATTCTCGTACTATTATACCCAGGCTAAACTGTTAGTGCCTCATAGGTTTCCGTGGAGAGAGGCAATGGCTGTGCTTGCTGGTTCTCTCGTGGCTGCCTGCTATTACGTGGTTCTCGGTGTTAATGATATACTAGTGTATCGTTTCTGGGAGTATGCCCCCAGGCTCTTAGCCCATATAGTTGTTGCTCTAGTGCTTTATGGAGCTAGCGTTATTGTTTTATCGGGTTGGGCTAGGCGGCTGGTCAGGGATGCTATCAGGTTTGCCCGGGCCCGTAGAGGATTTGCTGGCATAGTAGAGGACATGGTTTAATACTTTATGCAATTATACGTACGAGTTGGGATGATACAGGAATAGTAATAACTCTTCTAACCTCACCATATGATCTTAACACCTATTTTCGCGGCTACATAGACTAGATCCTTATCACCTGAGACTATGGGTGCCCCGAGTTTTTTAGCCAAGACAAGCGTTAACGCGTCTGAGACCGAGATACGTCTATGCATAAGATCCTTGTCTCCAGAGTCTCTCAGAAGCCTGTCTCCCTCAACCTTAAGTTTTGCAGCATCGAGGACGTCTTCTAGGCTAGGATCATGAGTTATAAAATATGTTCTAATGAATTCTGCCAGCTCGTTCTCGTCGTGAAAAGGTAGGCGTCCTCTCCTCCAATGATAGGCGATCTCATAGATTATGAGATGGTGAATAACTCCTTTGACAACACCAAGCCTGATGTTCTCTAGAGTCTCAAGAGCTATGGGAGTGGCCTGCCCAGTTAGATCAGCCATCAAGGCATAAGAGTCCACAACTACTAGTCTCTCTGCCTTTTTAGCCAAGCTTCATCATCCTCTGTTATCTCTCTCTCAGCTTCTTCGAGATCAACCTTTAATCCCTTGCCTCTCCTCCTAAGCTCGCTCCAGAGATCCCTAGCTTTGAGAACAACTTCGTCGCCACGGATCTCGAGTTCTAGAAACATCCCCTCTGTTATACCTAGTTTCTCGCGGACCTCTTTAGGAATAACTACAACGCCTCGCTTACCAACACGTACCCTAAACAAGAAAAACACCATCAGATCATAATAATATTCCGTCAGATATAAATATTCTTCAGACAAAGCATCAAACGTTAATCATAGCCTCTTCCCGCTAGTTAGAACCTCGTATAGAGGCCATACTCTACCTCCACTAGTAATAAGAAATCACGCGGCCACGAAACTCTCAAGGTCTTCTAGATATCTGAATAAATATTAGTCTTATACAGATTATGTAATAATGGACTTTCACATATGGTTGATAGGTGCTTAGTGATGCGTGTTGATGTTATTGGTGGGGGTCCTGCTGGTGCTTCGCTAGCCTGGTTTCTGCGCGGCAGAGGTCTTGATATCAGGGTTTATGATATGAGCCGTGTACTGGGTTTGAAGCCTTGTGGCGGCGCTGTCCCTGTTGCTGTCGAGGAGTATCTGCGGGTCCCCGGGGATAGCATTGTTTCTAGACTTCGTGGCCACCGCGTGTATCTTGATAACAAGTTGTTGTTTGAGAATTATGGCGGGTTGTGGGGCTATATTATTGATAAGAAGCTGTTCTTGGAGAAGCTTGTAGAAGATTCTGGCGCACATGTGGCTCGCGGGGTTGTTGCTAGTAGTGATCCCGTTGGATACGTGCAGGGCGATTCTCCCGAGTACTTGAGAGTTGTCGCGACTGGTAGTTACTGGAGCGGGCTTAGTGGCTCCAGGATTAATGCTGTACAGTTTATTATCGAGGGACATGTGGGAGAGGAATACGAGGGTATTGCTGAGCTTCATTTTGATAGCAGGTTTGTAGGCTACTACTGGGTCTTCCCAGACAATCCTGGTAGGCTGAGAGTCGGTGTTGGTGGTTTTAAGAGTTTCGCAGAGCTTATCAGTATGCTTAGGTCGTTCACTAGTAAATGGTTTGCCGGCTTCAGGATCATCGATAAGATGGGTTCTAGGATATACATTGGTGGCTTGAGAGAAGACTTGCTGGATAAAAACCTGCCCATAGTAGGAGAAGCTCTCGGAGCGGTGTATCCACTGAGTGGTGAGGGTATTAGACCAGCTATTATTACTAGTTGGGCACTAGCAGAAGCTATCAAGATTGGGAAGCCTTATAGAGAAGTGCTTAGAAGAACACTATTACCTTGGAGAATCAGTATTCATGAGAAGATTCTCAACGTATTAGTAAGGAGGGGCGCTGAGCTCCGTGCATCGCTACTCAAGACACTCTCGCCAGAGGATAGCATAAGGCTTGGATTAGGGTATTTTGATAAGAAGAGCCTGGTATCGATACTGGCAAGGTATCCAGGACTAGCTGTAAAAGCTCTGAGGCTACTCGTTGGGTGAAACAGCGTTGCCTGTGCCTAGGGTTGATGACACGGATAAGAAGATACTTGGTCTACTATTAAAAGATGGCAGACTACCTTTCTCCAGGATAGCTAAGGAGCTGGGCGTTAGCGAGGCTACTATTCATCTCAGGTTGAGGAAGCTCAGAGAGATGGGTGTTATAAAAGGCTTCTCGGTAGACTTGGACCCTGGGCTCCTCGGCTTACCAATAGTAGCGTTTATCCTTGTACGCGTCTCTCCTGCCAGGATACGCGAGGTCGCGGAAAGCATTGCTGTTATGAAACAAGTATTCGAGGTACACGTTGTTACTGGGGAGTACCAGTTATTAGTCAAAGCTAGGACTCCCGACCCGAGTAGCATAGCTGATCTAGTAAAGAAGATTGGCTGTCTAGAAGGAGTACTAGAAGTAGCGATTATAGAGTCTCTAAAAACCGTGAAAGAAGAGCACAAGCCCCCACTAGGATAACCATGGTGTTCTTAATATACTTGGCCAGCTTCTTTAAGAACTAGGTGTATATATCGCTTTGATTGATGGGAAGAATATAGTAGGTGGGCAAGACAGGCAAGGCATACCCTGGAGCTTGTTGATGCAGATATAAGGTATAATGGTTACTCCTGGGCATGTTTTAAATCACAACAAGCAACAGAGTACATGCTTAAGGCGCTTCCGCTCTCTCGGCAAACCCGCTTTTGGCCATGACTTGAGAACTCTTGGTGCTGAGGCAGAGAAGATCTGTGGTGATTTACCAAGAGATGTGTGGAGATGTCTTCTCATATTAGATAGGATGTATATACCCTCTAGGCATCCTAATGCTTTTAGCTCTGGAGCAGCATATGAGCATTTTAGTCGTGAAGATGCCTGAGGATGCAAAGAATTGTGCTAAGAGAGTAATTGAGTGGGTGGAGGCTTGTGCAAAAAAGCTAGAGAGTACGGTGTGCCAGTAACCTACATAAATCCAAGGAATACCTCAAGACTATGCCCAATCCATAGTGCTCCAATAATCTACGACAATGGCTCAAGAATAGGTAAGTGTTCTAGAGGAGGAGAAATATGGCATAGAGATGTAGTTGCCTGCTGGAATATTCTTTTCAAAGCCCTGCGGGGTGATGGGGGCACTGCTCCAAGCCCCGTAGGGCATGCTCTCCTAGATGGGCCCGCTATGCCGTTGCGGGCGACTGCCACCCATGACCCCATAAGGATACCCAAATCCCTGTGGGCGAGGTGGAAGTCCCTACCGCCGATACAGTATGCTACAGTTTTAAACAAAATGAAGCGGTAGGGACAAACGGATTCACATATTTATGAACTTATAAAGGGCGAGGGGTCTTGGAAGAGGTTTCTAGAAGGAGTGAGGATGCTCAAGAGAAAGGGTGTGGAACTTCATATCAATATACCTGTTTCAGAGATTAACTACAAGTATGTGAGAAACGCTATTGGGAACGCTTTATCACTAGGAGCTGATAGTATATCTATAATCCCTGCGATGCCTGCGGGTAATGCTGCTAATACAGGTACGTATGTTAGAAGAGCAAGCTTTCTACAAGCTCTTGAAGAAGCTGAAAGAGTAGCCAGGGAGCTAGGTATAACTATTAGTGTGTGGTGTTCCCCGTTTCTTGCCTCTCTGCGGTGGATCAAGAATTTAAGCTTTAGTAATTGCAGATTCTGGCAAGTAATGGACATAACTCCGGATGGGAAAGCCGTCTTTTGCGACGTGCTAGGCCTAGAAGTTGCAGATGTGGTTAGAGACGGGCTATACATGGCCTGGAAGAGGCTCCAGTCACACCGTCTTAACAAGCTTATAATGGGGATACCACCAGAGTGTAAAACATGTTCATCCAAGAACGAGTGTATGGGCGGGTGTTACTCCCGAGTATACTGGTATTGGAAAAGACTTCCAGCACCAGATCCCTTATGCCCGTTGGTAAGAGCTGATCTAAAACATTGATAAGTGGTGGGCCCGCGGGGATTTGAACCCCGGACCACGGGGATTTTCGCAAAGGGTCCCGAGTCGGGTGCCGTAG
>CAZCAU010000069.1:0-4675 GCA_964496855.1 uncultured Desulfurococcales archaeon | reverse complement strand
CAGTAGACGAGCTCGTGGAGGACTGGGAGGAAAAACTAATACCAATCAAGGAGTCTAGGATACGCTCAATGATAAACGAGGCAATGACCAAGGCAGGAATAATGTTCCGCCTATACGACCTAAGAAGCTTCTTCACTTCATGGATGATACAGCACGGAGCCCAGGAAATATGGGTAAATATCTTCCAAGGAAGAGCACCGCCAAAACAATTCGAAGTAATGATAAATCACTATCTTCAACCCGTCTTAGAAAAACGAGGTACCTGGAAGCAAGCATTAATAGAGATTCGCCAGAAATTCTACGACCCATACGCATACATTATACTGGGATAAAAGATTTGTTTTTACCTTATATATACCCTATAAAATAAAATATAGGTTAGACAAGGTTGTTTAGGGTTAATCAATGCCTACACCCTGGCTAGAGTTAAACGCTGTAGAGACAGCCAAGCCCTTATCTAGCCTATTAAACAAACTACCCCTTACAGGTAAACGTATATTGTTATCAACTACTAAATCTTATTACTCAAATATACACCCACTACTCTACAGCCTCTCACGATACGCTGATAAATACTTCATCAGTGTAGCCATTGAAAGAATAACAGATAATCTCTACAAATTATACATAGTCTCATCGAATAACCAAGTTGTCGAAAAAGCCTTAGAGATATTCTCGAAGAATCAGATAGAGCCCGATGAGACTAAGGAATTAACGGACAATGAAATACGTGAACTAGTTAATGCAAGAAAATACTCTCTACTTGACTTCTATCTTAAACTATCCCTTAGAAACTACCTATATCGTAGAAACTATAAGCCCAGAACTATAGGAAGGAAAAACCTATGGTTCAGGGAGAATAGTGATATATTGTATAGTATAGATACATACATAGACCCTACTACATATAAAGGCTATATAAGTGTTGATATAAGGATTCAGTCGAGCAAACCGTTATGGGATAAAATAGTTAGTGAAAAGATGGATGTAAATGAAGTATGGAAATTCCTTAACAGTAATGTAATAGTTCCATATGGGAAAATATATGCATACGGAAGAATACATGGTTTTATGCAAGTAAAGGTTAGTGAACCATTACCATCTATGCCTAATCAACAGAGCCTCCTAGAATACTATGAAGAGAAAAAGGGTATTCGCCTAGACCCTAACGAGTACCCTGTAGTCGAGGTTGAGATAATAAGTCCAGAGCCCAGAGGCCAGAAAATCCTTCCATATCCGCCATCACAGGTTAGAGTATTTCTTCCTATAGAAAAACCTGATCCTCACACAAGATACGACATGATATATGGTGTATTAGGAGACCTAATCAAGGACTTCAATATATTCGGGATAGGGTTTAGGAAAGCTGTTATAACATATAAAGATAGAGTCAACATGTTAAAGGATATAAAACTAGAATATGGCAATAGAATAACACATGCCTCACCCCTATTTTCAATGCAGAAACTAAACGTTAAACCATTACATGGATCAGTCAATATATCCAAGCTATTAATATTACTGCCAAGGACCGTTCTAGATTATGAAGATAATAGTAGAGAAATCATCGACGTCATCAATAAATTTATTAAGTTATTATATGAGGAATATAATTTCGGCAAAATATCTGGAGTACTAACACGTTATTACGATACATTCCAAGACCCTGATAAACAAAAAGTGGAGTTCTCAGAAAAACTAATAAAGTTTCTAGAGAAGGAATCCCCTACTAAAGCCATATTTATGCCAGTCATAAACCATCCCTATCTCTTCAAGATAGCTAAACAGCTTTCCACAGATAGATATTTTCATGCTAGAATTATAGAGGAGGAGACATTTACTCATATAATGGATTTAATCAAAGAGCTTAACATTAGGGATGAAAAATCAATAAAACGTTACATCACTATTATTAATGAAATCGAAGACGACCAACTAAAAGAGTTAATCTCGATAATATCAAACATAGTATTCTCATTATATGTTGAATTCCTTATACAGAAAGAGGTGTATAAACACGATATACCCAATAAGCTTACATGGGCATTAGCAGAGCCAGCTGATGGAAAAGGTGAATCAATATACATGGGCTATGACGTCTCAAGAAGCGTTAGCAATAGAAACGACATAGCTGTATCCTTCATCCTCTATGATTCCCATGGATATATGTTGAGTGCATTTGCTAAGAGGGTTCATGGCGAGAAAATATCTAGGGATACGATTGAATCAATTCTATTGTCTCTTCTCGAACCAATAAAGTATAGAGAAGAAATTAAGAGGTTAGTGATATACAAGGATGGAGGTATTAGAGGCAAAGATGAATACAATAATATAATGAATATCTTCAACAATATAGGCAGAAGAATAGGATTAGAGCAAATAGACGTTATCGGCATTATTAAACGGCATAACCTAAGATTGTTTGCCAAGAAGAAACCCGAAAACATAATGATTAATCCATGGATGGGCACATGGATAAGACTATGGGATATCAATAGATATGGAATATATGCTGAAAGAGCACTCATAGTATCATCTACAGCGAAAACAGGTGGAACCGTTAAACCAGTTTTACTCGAAAGATACAGTAAAGAAACATCGAGTAAGAATATCAAGGACATAGTTAAGGAATACCTAAGACTATGTAGATTAGATTACTGGAACCCGCTGGACGGAATAAATAAATTCCCGTTACCAGTATTCATGGCCGATAAATTAGCATACCTAGCATTACAGGATGTCCAGATAAAAACACCATAATTGTTCAGATGTAAATAACATATTATATATTAATATTTGACGCTAGATGGATTATTGTCCTATCTTTCGCTGTAAGCCTTCATTATCATTAATAATAGAAATCTTTATTAGATGATGTAGGTGTAGTAGTAAGTGGAGGTGGTGGTCTAAGTGGTAGTGTTTACTATTCGTGGCAAGCGATTCAATATTGAGAAGGAGAACATTATTAAAGCTGTTAAGGATGTAGAGCCAGAGCCTCTTACTGGTAGGAGGAAATACTATGTTGAGATTAATGGTAGAAAGTATCCTATTAAACAGGTTATAAGCTTGGTAACAGGGTTGCCGAGGATAGCGTTTACGGCAATGGATGCCTATAGAATCCTGACTAAGCTAGGGTTTGAAGTAAAGGAGATAGAAGAGTCAGGATAGATACTCCGAGAACAGATTAAAAGGGGTGATATTTTGAAGGATAAGCTTACTTGTCGTCAAGCTATTAAGAAGGCTATACTAGAGCTAGGCGGAGGCCCTGTTACGGCCGAAGAGTTATTCAGTAAGGTTAGGTCAATGGGAGACTGGAGTGATGATACTATATGGCAGCACTTGATGTGGCTCGTGGTTAATCTTCCTCCAGCATATAGGCACTGGCCTAATGCACCTGAGAGATTCCTCTTTCTGAGAGAAAATGGTAGATACGAACTCTATGACTCGGAGAAACATGGTATATATAGTAATGGATTAAGGATAAAGACGCATCCCAATGAAGAATGTAACATGATTCTAGAGAGATATGTAGAGCTCATGGAAAAGCTTAGGTCCTATATTATTAAGCTATACACTATGAAACCCATAAGCGTGACCGAGGTATCTACTAAATACCAATACAAGACTGGGGTGTATATTTTCTTCAGTGACAGACAAGTAGAGTATGTAGGTTCAACAAACAATCTCTACAGGCGTTTAAAACATGACCTCTGGGGTAGTCTAGGGCAGCCACAGCAACCACATACATTTGGTAAGAAAATCCTAGAAGAGCATAGTAATGTTGATGATGCTAGGAACTACTTGAGAAGCCTTAAACTTAAAGTTATCGAAACAGAAGACCTTGAAACAGCAAAGGTGCTTGAACAAATCCTAATATACCTACTTAAACCCAAATGTAACAACCATAAGTCTTGAACTACTTAATCACTCTATCCAAAAAACGACGTGTGTTTATAAAGTGTAATGTCGTGTCATTTTAAAAACTGCGACATAAGCTAGGAGCTCTCTTCAAGCCTGTTCGACGCACCACCTCCATGAATAGCCGGGCTGGCTTGCGTCGAACAGGTATGATTTCTTATCTTTTATTCTCCGATAGGTTCATTAACATGTGTTTCTAATGATTTGTATTCTTCACTGCTTTGTCCAGCATAATTATGCCTAGTCCTGTTTAAGTATAGTGGGGCATAGTTGTCTGAGCAGGAACAAATTGGCTATGAAGAATCTCGCATCAATAGACAGGTAGAGATAGAGTCTTGCCTAATCAGCATTCCAACCAAGGTCTTAGCAGCATATCCGGGCGAACAAGAATTCTTTAGTATACAAGCTAATGGCCCACCTAATCATGTAGTTGAATTATTGTTGAAAGGGCCTAGCGGAAATATAGCGACCGCATATGTTAATCCACAGAAATCTCAGGCACCATTCACGGCCTCAGCTACTATCATCGTTAATTCCGGAGCACCTCCCGGCCTCTACACATTAACAATTAAACTCTATGATAGTGAAAACAGCTTTCAATTAGCAAGCGAGAAGGTATCTCTTATCATACTCAGGAAGGGCGTTCCAAAAACGCTTGCTAACCACTATAACCGCCTAATAGCAATATTCAATAGGTATGGCAGCAACGGCCTAGTATGGTATATACTCAAACACATCTATCCCAAGGGCGCATCAT
>CAZCAU010000068.1:0-4704 GCA_964496855.1 uncultured Desulfurococcales archaeon | reverse complement strand
GCCAAGCCAGCGCGCTCCCCCGCTATCTTGCTACCTTCTCCCATAATACTTCCAGTCGCCAGCTAATCTTCTTTAAGATAAATAATTGTTAAGTAAAATTGTAATAAAATAAAAGGTCTAACTTAATTAGAGACCCCCTATCTAATTAAGCTACTGTATACAGCTTAGTCCTTGTGGTGACCACACCTGTGAAACGAATTCTACCTTCAATAGAAGAAATGACACCCCAGCTCTTCAAGGAAGCCTTCAGGAAAATCTTAAAAATAAAAGAAAAAGCTGGTCTTAAACCACTACTCGATAATCCACCTGATTTACTAGAGAGAGCAAAACTCTACGGTACTCAGTATAAAAACAGTTCTTGGAACTGGACATCTAATATATGGAGTAGGTCAGCTGCAAACACAGTAGTAATAGAAAGAGATGAAGATCTCAAATATGAGCATAAACTGTTGATGCTACGTGTATTAGAGCACATATTGGCTCAAGGCCCCCTCATAAAAGTTGATGGCTATGTAGGAAAACCCGGTAGCAAAGCACAGATGCATGCCACAGTATACGTTGACCCGCAGTTCCCTGACATAGCTTACCGATGGAGCCAGCTGGTTTTCCCAGCACCACCAGACGAGCCTCCCGATGTAGAAGTGTTCAGCATACCCCACTACCTCGGGAACCCCAAGATCCCAGGGAAAGATGAGATGCTTATGGTTATCAGGTTTCCTCATCATAACTTTACAATTATAACCGCATCTTCATACCAAGGTGAGGTTAAAAAAGCTGTTTTAACGCATTGGATATACCATGTCTATAAGCGCGGTGGTACAGGAGAGCATGCTGCTCTCAGGGAATTCACTGTGAAAACTGTTGATGGAAAAAGAAAGAGAGTTATAATGGCTGTATGGGGGTTAACCGGGACAGGTAAGTCTACGCATGGACTTTATGTGTGGACTAAGAATAATGCGAAAAAGTATATAGAGAAATTTGGTGTAAATCCTCTGGACTATGTCGAGGACCAGGTTATTAAAAACGATGATATAATAGCTATTTTCGAAGATACCGTCATTGGTTCTGAGAGAGGATCATGGACAAAAACAGAGGATTTAACGCCAGAGCAAGAGGCTATGTGGAGAGCTGCGACAAGTCCTAGAGCCTTACACGAGAACACGGAGTTTGATGAAAACGGGTATCCCTCCTTCAAGGGCGAGCTTTTCCAGTATTTCGGTATGCCAAACAGGAACTCTCGAAGCGTCATCTATTTAGAAGATACAGGATACTTTGATGGTGATGTAGAGTCCAGTGGCCCCCTCAACACAGCTATATTCCTAACACCAGGATACTTCACTGATTACGCATGGGTAAAAATAGTTGATGAGGCTTTGGCTGCAAAAGTACTTGCCGATGGTAGAACCATAGGTCATCCCGCGCAATCAAAAGAGGTTGTTGGCAAAGTTAGATATGTTGCAAGATATGCACAACCATTCACAATGGGTGTTACTAATACTGCTCACATTGTGAGATTCTACAACTATCTCAGAAAGAGGAAAGAAAAAGGTGATCCTATAGAGGTATACCAATTTAATACAACTGGTAGGATTATAGCTAAGTACAAGTGGGTCGAAAAGAAACTAGGAAACAAAGACATAATGGTCCCAGAACCAATATTAGTGGAAGTTAATGGTATACCAAAGGCTGTTGGAGGAACAAGACCTACTATAGAAGAGACTGAATTATTCATACTACAAGCTGCTAGAGGAGCTGTCAGATATAAACCGCATCCTGTGTGGGGCGAAAAAGTTCTTGTACCAGTAGAAGTACCCGGGCTTAGCCAAGAAAGACTAAAAGAACTGGATCCCACAACTTACGTAAGTATGGATGAGTTCAGAAGCCTTCTAAAGGCACAAATAGAAGAAAGCAAGTACTATCTGGATAAAAACTGTCCAGGACTTTCACGCGAGATATACAATGCCATGGACTTCGACTAGCCAAGCATGGATTTATTAAAATACTCCAAGACGTTAGCGCCAGATAAGAGCTCTGCTGATAATCGAAGCAATAATATGTGCTTGCCTTAGTGGCTCAGGTGTAGGAGAATGAATAGATAACTGTTTAAGAACCTCTAGAGCTTTAGGCAGATCATGTGTGGGCTCCACATACAAGTACACATATCCCCTTTCCAGCTTTAATTCATGCACTAGTTTTTCTATATCAGTAAAGGGTTGTAGTCTTTCTCTCCAATCAGTAAAATGTTCTTCGAGCGCCTTTTTTATGCGATCGATACGCGGTCTTCTTTTAAAAACAGCTATAACGGTTCTACCGAGAGCATGATATATGTTTTTAGGATTAACTGTGTCAAATCCCGCAAAAGTTATGTTATCTAGTATTATTGCATCAACATCTATACCACTACTAGCTAGTTCTCTACAACATTGCACAATGTATTTCTCCGCGTATCGCCCATCAATGTCTACTAGTTGAATACATGTCTCAACTGGTACTAGTCTCGAAACATTATAGAGTAATGACACCAATACCGTTTTTCCCTTACCTCCTTTAGCCTCGGGAGGAAAGAAGCCATCATCAATAGCAATTACATAACGTTGCTTTTCAAATGTCTCATCGAAGTATCTCAGAGACATGGATGTCTTCCTTCAATACTTCTGTCAGCGTCTCTTTATCTACACCTAGCTTAATTATCCTTGTCTTACCGTATCTCCCTCTACTTACAACCCTAGCGTTAATTATTCCAAGCATATCTAGCTCGTTTATTATGTCTGAGACTCTTCTCTGTGTTACTTCCTCTAATCCTAATCTTCTACACACAAATCTATACAAGTTATACACCTCACCAGTAGTTGTTAACCCTTTATTAGTACTGAGTTTTAGTATTGAAGCTAAAACTAGCTTGCTGTGTAAAGGTAGCGTTCTCACTATCTCCGATACCCTGTCTCGTTCAAGCTCTATTCTGGCTCGTTTTACGTGCTCTATTGTAACCCTTGTATCTCCTACTCTCTCTGCGACTTCTCCAGCCACTCTGAGAAGATCAAGAGCTCTCCTTGCATCACCATGCTCTCTCGCAGCATATGCTGCGCATAAGTCTATAACACCCTCGTCTAATACTCTGGGATAAAACGCTTTTTCTGCTCTCTCCCTAAGTATGTCTCGTAATTGTTCAGCATTATAGGGTGGAAAAACCAGCTCTTCTTCTCCCAGACTACTCTTAACTCTTGGATCAAGGTTTTCAACAAACTTTATATCGTTTGTAATCCCTATCAGCGAGACTGATGCATAAGACAGCTCCTCGTTTATGCGTGTCAGCTTATACAATACGTCATCTCCATGTCTTCTTACGAGAAAGTCTACTTCGTCTAAAACAACTAGTAGTATTCCTCTCCATAAATCTAATTTATTCACAATCCTGCGATAGACCTCCGCTGTAGATAACCCGGTAAACGGTATTCGTACGCCTAGCCCCTCCGCAATATCGGCTAAAACCCTGTATGGCGTATCTCGGCGCCTGCAATTAATGTACACGTACTTAAAGCCGTGATATAGCATCTTCGATCTTAGATGTTCCTCGAGTCTTTTTAGCACATAACGCGTAACCGCCGTTTTTCCTGTACCAGTTAACCCATATATGAATACATTATTAGGCTTAGAACCCTTAAGTACTTGGGCTAGTATACTACCTAGTCTTTTTATCTCCTCCTCTCGGTGAGGAAGCCTCTCTGGTATATAGTCGGGTCTTAGAAAGTCCCTGTCACGGAAAATCTTAGCTTTCTCCATTTTCTCGAAAATCTCTCTCAATACATCTGACACATTGCACAGCCCCGGCTTCCTTTACTTCTAATACAATTGTTTACTATCTTATGGTTATATAAAGAAGAGGACCTAATGAAAAAGATCTGCCTAATACATAGTGTCTACTCCAGTGCAAAGAACAAAGTTATAATCTAGTCAGGTTCTAGCAAATATTAGCTTAATAGTTTAATTTCCAATTATTGTAGGTTTTCTAGACTAATTTGCTGGGACTAAACCCATATAACCTCGCCAGACTAATTGTAGAAATGCTTTTAGCCCTCGAGCATAGTATGAGTGGTATATGGGGCTGTGGGCCGGTAGCTCAGCCTGGAAGAGCGCTCGGTTGGCATCCGAGAGGTCCCGGGTTCAAATCCCGGCCGGTCCACCAAATAATCAATAAGATGATTTGCCACATAATTCCTCCTCTATCTCCTCTAGTAACTCAAAAGTTATACGAAGAGCTAGTTTCTCTGCTTCTGGTACTTTCACGCGTTTAAATGTAGATGCCATGACAGTCTTTGCTGATTCTAATTGGTAAATATAGTTCTCGTGCTGCATAATAGTTTCCTTGGATAGGCAGAAGAGCGGCCTGAGGGTTGCAAGATATTCCATCAGAGTTAATGGGTGTAGACTAACTTTATGACGTACGAGTATTCTTCTTGCCAGACTTAAAACTCTTGTATCTACATCGCTACTCATAGGAGTTAATTCACCATCTTATAGTATCTCATCTTAAACAAAATAAAAATATCTAGTCTAACCTATTCATACAGGATTTTACATTAATGTTGAGAAAAGTGTGCGAGTGGTCCCCCGGCGGGGATTTGAACCCCGGACCACCCGGTTCCCGCAGAGACACGGTCTCACTACAGCCGGGCGCTCTGCCGCTGAGCTACCGGGGGCTGCGGC
>CAZCAU010000067.1:0-4781 GCA_964496855.1 uncultured Desulfurococcales archaeon | reverse complement strand
ATATAAGCCTCCACTAGTCTCGGCAACAAAGCCTCTTAAGAACTATTATGAAGCTCTTTTGATCCCATCAACTTATATACCACATTATGGAGCTCTCTCCGTGGAGTAGTGAGCATGGGGTCTGGAGCACATAGTGCTCCTGCCAGACCTGGTGTTAGCGAGGCTTTGAGAAACCTACTAGCTAGTACTAGGAAGATAATAGTAGGTATTAATAAGGGTAAGAAGGATGATCTGAGGATAACGTGGAGCCATGGCACGCTCACACTAGCCTTTACTGTAAAGGATCTTCATTCAGGCACCGGGTTGAAGCAGAGACTCGTAGACATAGCCTCGGCTAAGGCTGACCAGCTACTACGCCTCGCACAGTTCTCCGGCTACGAGAAGATAACTAGTATTGCGAGCATAGCGTTGGGAGTACTCTACTCTTTATCATTAATGGTAGCTAGGGGTAATAATACAGTATACATGATACTAACAATAGCATCAGCACTACTACTAATGCTCGGAATAGTAGCGCTCAGGAACACTATGAGGATAAACAAGCTTAAGAAAGAAGATCCTCAAGAGTATGCGAGATTGAGGCAGCAAGTAGTAGACTTCATAGCCAGGATAATAACAGCACCACTAGACACAGCAACGTCTACGAGGATACTAGTAGAAGGCTTGGGATTATACCAGGTAAAACAAGTGAAGAAACGACAGGGCAAGCACGTGAGAATAGAGCTAGCAAGAATATGGAGTATGTGGGAGAAGTAGCTTCTACGAGATGCAGTCTTACGGAAACGAGATCATTATCTGTGGTGGTAAAATCTAAGTATTTGGGAGTAATAATTGGTATTTGGTGATTAGTAGTTGCCTGTTAGGAGAAGGATTCATTCAGGCCAGGTGTATCTCGGCAGAGAGATACTAGGGGCTCTTGGGCTTAAGGATGGTGATGAGGTAGAGTTAGAGGTTAGAGGAGGCGAGGTAGTGATAAAGCCTGTAAGGATAGTTGATAAGGATACTCTCGACCTTGTGAGACTTATAAAAGAGACTAGGGCAAGCGGTGGTCGTGAGGACTATTTTGAGGAGTATGATTATGAAGACATAGGTGGTTAGAGCTGAGAGTCTTTATTGATACACAGTTATGGGTTTATGCTTTTAAGAAGCCTCGAAGAGGAGGGTTTATGGATAAAGAAGAGTTTGAAGAAGCATTACGCATACATAATAGAGCTAATGAGTTTCTACGAAACGCTCTTCTGAACCATATAGTGTATCTTACAACACATCAGTTAGCTGAGATCTTCCACGCACTAGCATTTAGAGGAGATAGGATAGATGTGCGCGAAGTACTAGGTATTATCGAGAAGATCATCAAGAGTACGAGAACAGCAATTGTAGAGGTTAAGAAGAAACATTATAGAGAAGCACTACGACTAAGCAGCTTATCAGGTATACACGTATGGGATTATCTATGCATAATACCATTAAGAGAAGTAATAGATGTAGCTTATACTAATGATAAACACTTTCTCCACCCAACTATACAGCGCTTGATACCAAAAATAGAAAACCCTGTAGGAAAATGGATAGCTATTTAGAATAGACATAGCTTGTCAAGAACTCGGTAAACTCATCTTATCTACAAGAGTTCTTAACGAGTATTGCATAATTTATTATATCAAGGGATCCGTATTGGAAGAATGTAGTTTTGTAGAACCCTTGCTCGAGTGGTGGAGGAGGACTGGGCCTAGGAGTTACCCGTGGCGCCGTGCACGGGGCTTGTACGAGGTCTTGGTAGCAGTAGTGCTTCTCCGCAAGACCCGGAGAGACATGGTTGCGAAAACGTATCCCTTGCTCCTAGACAAGTACCCAAGCCCAGAGGCTCTTGCAGCTGCCCCGGTGTCCGAGATAGAGGAGTTGATAAGACCACTCGGGCTCACGGGTAGGGCACGGCTTCTCAAGAAAATAGGGGAGGCACTGAGCCGTGGAATACCTGGCAGGGATTTAGGAGAATTACCGGGGGTAGGCCCCTACACGGCTAGTACGGTGAAGACAATACTAGGCATGGCGGCAGAGCTTGAGCCTGATACCAGCATAATACGTTTATTAACGAGATACCATGGCCTCCACGGCAAGCCTGGTATCAAGGAGATCCTCAACAAGTGTGCTCCGAGAGACCCGGAGGAGAGGAAAGAGTATCTCCTAGCACTCCTAGACCATGCCTGGGAAGTATGCAGGCCCCGCCGCCCCAGATGCGCAGAATGCTCGTTACGAGACCAGTGTAGAGAGTATCAGCGGGGCAGATAACTGGTATCCCGGGCGGCTATGCTATTGTTTCTCATAAAGATACGCTTCTTCCACAATCTTCTCCACAATACTCGTTGGTAGCGGTGGCTTGTTCTTCTTATTCCATTCCAGCAGTTTCTCTAAGCACTCGTCTTTGCTGAGCATCTCTATATTCCTATAATATAGTGCTAGCTGCTTAGCATGACGTGTTCTCAGCTCCCCGGAGACTCCTGCGAGAACCCTCTCTAGCATCCCTGGTTCTTCGAAAAATGTTATCCAAGTAGCCTCGGCTAGGCTCTTCTTCCTCTTCCTACTCTTACCCCTAGTCGCTCCCAAGACTCCTAGTTCTCTGATAAACGATACTGTCTCCCTAACCATGCTCACTGGTAATGGCTTGCCCCAGTACTCTCTCAAACTAATACTCTCCGGCTCTACAGGCTTGAAGTCTTTCTCATCAAGAACCACTACTCTACGCCCGGTCTTCTCATGCAGTGTGTAGGGTATCCTAGAGAGCCGCGAGACATCACATACTACTCTCTCATCAAGACTAGTCAGGGGCGGGTACCCGAGCTTATCAACTAGTCTCTCAAGAACATGCTTGAGGAAAACACGGTCCCCAGAAACAATCTCCCCGAGATAACAGTATACGTGAAACCCCTTACCACCACTAAAGACCACTAATGGCCTACAATGAGAAGACAAGTAGTCAGCCAGCCTACGAGCATCTCTCTCAGCACGACTAAGATCCCCCGGAGAGTCGAGGTCAAAGAAGAGCTTCTCCAAGCCACGCACCACGCCCGGCGCCCCACTACTCCCAGAATAATAATTGACTGATAAGAAACACGGCCTACCACGCTCCTGGCACAACCTGATCCTCCCAAATAGAGCCCCTAGATCCTCATCAACTGGTATGAAGACCCGTCTAGGATCACCAAAATCACGGCCCCAGCCACGCTCAGCCAGATCCTCGAAACCGAGGATCCCGTAAAACCACTCCCTGAGAAACTCCTTATAACTCGTCTCCACAGCCTCTTCACTCCTGGATAGAATAATCTCCTTTCCATAAACATAAACAAAGCGTTTCAAATAATAAACTCGTTACCTGCGGAGAGGGTGTGCAGGAGTATATGCTCTACTATTACTCTCTAAGGAAAGCTTTATAACCATGTGCTCTGT
Organism: uncultured Desulfurococcales archaeon; assembly: GCA_964496855.1. GTDB lineage: Archaea > Thermoproteota > Thermoprotei_A > Sulfolobales > CAZCAU01 > CAZCAU01. Next base: position 1,337 of record CAZCAU010000067.1, on the reverse strand, counting down.
ATACTTTATCTGACTACAAGAGGTGTATACAGTGAGCGTAGTCTTTAGTATTAGGATTCCTAAGAAGCTTAAAGAGTTAATGGATGAGTGTAAAGGCGTAGACTGGGCTAAGGAGGTTAGAGAATTCATCGATAAGAGGGCTAGAGAACTACTATTAGAGGATTATCTTAGAACTGCTAGAGAAGCACGTAAGCGGCTCAGCAGAGTACCAGTATCTGTCGACAAACTGATACGCGAGGATAGGGAGCGTGAACACTAATAGTATTGTTACTGATAGCTCTGTTCTCTTCGCACTATTCTTCCCAGAAAAATATAGTGAGTGGTCCGAGAAAATGCTTAGAGAATACAATGTAATCCACGTACCAGAACTAGTATTCTTAGAAACAAGTAATGCCGCCTGGAAGAGAATAACAATATTCAAGCAGCCGAGCAACACAGTACTAGAAAATCTCAGACTACTACACAAGTTCATAAACAATACATGCGTGATTCATAAAGACATAGACTACCTCGAAGACGCAATAAGACTCTCCATAAGACTAGGGACAACAATCTACGACTCACTATTCCTAGCCATAGCAGAAAAATACAAGACAAGACTACTAACAATCGATAAAAACCTCCTAGAAACACTAGGGAAAAAAAGAGAAGAACATAGAATACTAAGTCCATGGAACACCTAATGAAAACAAGCAGTACTATTACTAACCACTCTTCCCTACCCCCTGTATCTCATAATTCTCTTTACACACAGTTCCTACTCCTCAAGCATTTAAAGCATGCACTACTCTACCCCCTACTACACAAGACTAGCAATACTCCACTCCTTCAATATATGTAGATACAAGAAAGGGATCCTGGGGTCTCGGAGGCTCTCCGATCAGGGAGAAGCATATGTCCTAGCAGCAGTCAGGATAGCCTCCCTGATACATAGATATAAGCTAGAGGTCAGGCCTCGGGAGTACGGTGTGGATGAGGAGAAGTATCGGGAGTGCCTGGCTGAGCTAGCCAAAGAGTATCTCTGAGGAATCGGGGGAGGGGCATGGAGCTTCCATGCTTGTTTCATGGTAAGCGTGTGCTGCTTAATGAGCACGCGTTGCGCAGGCTGCGTGAGAGACGTATAAGTGCGAGTGATGTATGCAGGGTTTTTGAGAAATATACATTGGAGTGTGTTAACTCTAAGACAAGATTAAGGGTTCTCGTAGAAGAGGAGAGCGGGGTAGCTGTTGTGTTTAAAGAGCATGCAGGGCTTATCGAGGTAGTAACAGTGTTTAAGGGGATGAAGGGGAAGAAGCTTCTTTCACGCCTCTTGCGTGGGAGGTGGGTTTGTACTCATC
>CAZCAU010000066.1:0-4819 GCA_964496855.1 uncultured Desulfurococcales archaeon | reverse complement strand
TCCAGGCATAAGCCTATGTATTCCGCCAGGCTTTACATAAGTATCTATGGCTGTGAATAGAGCGTAGGAGGCCCGTACAGCGTATGAGAAAGCTTTGTCAGCAACCATATATTCACCATCAGGCTAGTATTATTCGGAACCACATCAATAATAAATAGGTTTCTTTAACCTAAAATAGGCGTTACCGGATAACAGTGATGAGTCGATACTAGTTTTACTCAGAGAGCCCAGGGAGATGCAGCACCATGCCCGATAATAAAAGAGTGCGGGGACGAGTATTCTCTGGTAGAGGCGAGGGAGAGATATACATAAATATCTATGCTAGAGCATTTGAGAAAACCCTAGGTTATAGACCCTATCCAGGCACTCTTAATATTAGATTAATTGATGGTAGGAGAAGCAGGCTTCTTGGTAATGTTAAACCAATTATTGTTAAGCCACCAGAATTACCTGGTACGAGACTAGCAGAGGTTGAATGCTATAGGGCGCGTATTGAGGACCTAGACAATGTATACATCATTGTTCCTCGCATAAAGTCATACTATGGTGATAACATCATAGAGGTAATAGCTCCTATAAATCTTAGGAGAAAGTTTAACCTAAATGATGGAGATATAGTTGTATTAGAAATCCTATAAATATTAAACAGCCTCTATGGGGCATGATCTTTTGAATAATTTATTCACTATAACCATGGCTGTGTACACTGACGACCAGTACCAGTTACACATAGTACTGGATAATATAAGGAAAGCACTAGAAACAGTGTACGAAGGCGCTATTACAAAGTCTTGGATGGTGTTCTCAAGCCCCGGGGTACTTATAAAAGTGAGAGTTGAGACATCTGCCGAGCCCGTGTTAAAAGGAGTTCTTCAGCAGCCGCCTCTGAGAAATAGGATAAGGATAGAAGTAAGCGCTACTGATAGCAAGGCACTACTAGATATCGTCAAAGAAGTTCTTAAGAGTGTAGAAGGGTTCCCTGTAGTACTAGAAGAGTAGTGGTTTTGCTTACTTCTCACTTTTTTACAGAATCTATGAGTTTACCCACAGCTTCTCTAATTCTTCTACTAAGGCTCTCTGTTAAACAACCCTTAGACTCAACTACATCTACTATCTCGAACCCGGCTTTTTCGAGTACCTCCCTAATCTTCCTCCCAGCTACGCCGCCCCATCCATAAGATGATAGTATGAGTACTGGCTTATTACTAGGAGCTTTCCAAACGATATCTTCTATTACATGCTTTATACGGGGGAATATCCCGGCTTCGTATGTTGCAGCACCTATGATTAATGCATTGGCATCAGCAATTTCTCCTAGCAAGTCTGCTACTGAGTCCTGGTGTTGGGAGGTAAATCTGAATATTATTGTCTTAAAACCTTGTGCTTCTAGAAGCTCTACTGCTTTTCTAACATACTCTTCTACAGTACCATACATAGAGCCATAGATTACAACTATTTTGTCCTCGGAACTCTCTCCTCTAGCTATGCTCATGTAGTAGTCTACAATTGTTGAAGGACTGGTCCTCCATATAATGCCGTGACTAGGTGCTATTATTCTGGGTGTTATGCCTTCTCTGCGTAGTTTCTCGATACCATCAATTATCTTCTGCCTATAATGCCCTACAACTGTTATGACATACTTTTTCACAAATCTCAGGTAATCACTGGTATCAATCTCGTCGTCAAATAATCCTGGAGGTATAGAATATCCGCCAAACGCGTCGCAAGATAATAAGACGCCCAGGTTATTAATGTACGTCATTATGGTTTCTGGCCAATGTATCCAAGGAGTATGAATGAATCTTAATTCAAAATTACCAATAGCCAGTTTACCCAAATCTGATACTGGGCGGTAATTCTCTACTCTTATATTATAGAAGGCCTTGATCATATTCTTTGCCAATGGATGCCCCAGGATGGTTACATTATTTTTTAGGAGATCAAGAATAGTAGGTAAGAGACCCGTGTGATCTGGCTCGGCATGATGTATGACTACATATTTTATATCTTTAGGATCAACCACTCTTGTAACGGCATCTAGAAATACTTGATCATAGCCTTTCTTCCACGTATCAAATAGTATACTGCCTTCAGATGTTGTGAGAATATACGCGTTATATGTAATTCCCTCAGGAATGTACCAGAGGGCTTCAAAGTATCTTGTTGAGTCATCATCTATTCTTAAAACATACAAGTTTTCCACGATTTTCTCAACATGAGTCTTCACGGATGATCACATGTTACAAGGTAGTAAGTACTGGTATTTTAATCTCCGTCAAAAAGTGCTACATGGTTTATACATAGATGTATTCGGCCAACTTTCTCCCCACATGATCCTCGATTCGCCTAAGAACAGTTCTTAAGAAACGTACATCACTGTTTTTGAGAGCATTTTTCTCTATTGCTTCTCGTACAGCTTCTTCTAAACCACTTGCGAGTTCTCGTATTATTATGCTATAGATAAGATTAGACTCGTCATCATCAGCTATACGCAAAGCTCTCTGCATAGTAGTATCGCTTGGATGAGTTCTACCAGCAAGGTATTTTACAACAGCAGGTGGTGTCACGCCTAGGCTCTGTGCTAGATCTTTTATACTCCTATTCCTGAGGAGTATTCTTATAATTTCGAGTCTTGCATCTTTCCCGAGTAAGTGTATAAACTTACTCAATTTATCCTCCGGGAAGTTATTGCTCTGAGTAGATATCATTTATAATGATAATGGCTTGCTATTGTACTTAGATAATATAACAACGTGATAGGAGGAGGCACTAGTTTTGCGCGCAATAATCTTTGATAAACAACCAGTTGTTGTGGAGAAAACAGTTCCCCCGCTACGCAGAGATAGCGTTCTACTAAGGGTAGTCAAAGCCTGGAGCGGTGGTCTCGAGAATTACATACTACAAGGATACACGCGCCCGAATCATGGTATAGTAATGGGTTTTGAAGGGCTCGGGAAAATCATAGAAGTAGGTGTTGATATAGAGAGGAACATAATAGGAATGTACGCGTACTTGTCTAGTACTAGGAAGGGGATACCAGGTTATGATCGAGACGGGTTTTTTGCAGAGTATACGGCTCTGAGCTATGATCAGTTATCATTACTAAAACTCCCGAGAGGGCCAAGCAGCTACTCGCTTGCTTACCCCTCAAGCATAGGCATAGGATATACAGCTTATAAGATGCTTAGAGAACACTATGATAAAAGACTATTAATCATAGGCGGTGGCCCAGCGGCTCTTACTACAATCTTGTTATTACATCGTGATAATATAGATTTCAGCATAATCTCTGAGAGATTATGTAGGAAAAACAATACTGTCAGAGAGGCTTGGATTAGGACTCTGTGTAGGAGAGAGATTAGGGATGCACAGGTAGTGTTTGTGTCTAGTCTTGGACAATACGACATAGATTTATCGAGTAAGGCTCTGCTATTATTACACCCATTATCTACGATAAGAATAGTGAGACTTGGTAGAAAGCTTAGAAATATTAAACTAAGGGTCTTAGATAAGTGGTCTCTGCCTCGAGACCTGGTACTATTACATAGATTATCTAAAAAAATTAGTGGATTATTGGGTCTTGCATGCCTGGATTTTACTAGTGTAAATAGCCTTGAGGAGGGATGGTATGAATATAGTTTTCACTAGCTTCTCAGCTTCTCGCTAAATAGTTCTCCTAGTATTCTTATGCCCTTAACTATATCATCCTCGCTTGGATAACTATAGTTTAGTCTGAGAGTGTTTGCCCCACTCCCATCTACAAAGAATGGGGCACCAGGCACGTAGACAACATTTCTCTTTATAGCTTCTGTTAGTAATGCAGTAGTATCTATGCCTTTAGGAAGCCATGCGAATACGAATAAGCCACCTACAGGCCTAGACCAGTCTGATCCTTCCGGGAAGTACTCTCCTAGTGCTGATAGCATTAAGTCTCTCTTAGCCTTGTATGCAGGCTTCATACGCTCTATGTTCCTTTCTATAATATTTCTCTCTATTACCTCCATTACAATATATTGTGAGAGACTAGATGTGTGTAAATCCATGTGTTCCTTCATACGCTCAAATATCTTAATTATATCCTCACTTCCCACAACATAGCCTAGTCTAAGACCAGGCGATAATACCTTGCTAAACGTTGAGGTATACACTACGCGGCTAGATTTATCCATGGATTTTAACGAGGGCGGAGGCTCTTCCTCGAATACAAATGCACTATACGGGTCATCCTCGATTATGAGTAAATCATACTGCTCAGCAATTTCAAGTAAGTGTCTTCGCCGCTCTATACTCATGCTTACCCCGGCGGGGTTTTGACACGTAGGTATAGTATAAATGAATTTTATCTTTTTACGCTCTTCTATACTCATCTTTCTTAAAATGTTTTCAAGAATCTCTGTATTCATCCCATTATGGTCTAATGGTATACCTATAAACTCTGCACCATATATCATAAAAGCATTTACAGCGGCAAGATACGTTGGCAGCTCTAGTATTATCTTATCACCAGGATCTATGAAGCTCTTACCTATAATGTCGAGTGCCTGCTGACTACCGGTAGTAACTATTATCGACTCGTCTTTACCTATACTAATACCTCTTCTCCAGAGATATTTTTCTAAGGCCTTTAAGAAGGGAGTAACACCTCGGGTAGGACTATATTGTAGAGCTTTCTCACCATACTCCATTATTACTTGAGACGCTATCTCTGCTAACTCTTTTTTAGGAAAAAAGCGAGGATCAGGAAGCCCACCACCAAAGCTTATAACATTCTTTTTCTCTACAACTTTCAGTATCTCTCGTATCTTGGAGGGCCTTATTT
>CAZCAU010000065.1:0-4824 GCA_964496855.1 uncultured Desulfurococcales archaeon | reverse complement strand
TAGAGCGCCGGCCTTGTAAGCCGGTGGTCGCGGGTTCGAATCCCGCCGGCGGCTCCACCTATGTCTTCTTATCAGTACACAATTATGCTTGAGGGTGCTTCTTACGCTTCTATAATTGTGTTATGCTATCTATATCATTATTCTCAAAATAATATCACGAAATCGTTTGTGCACGCTTATCTTAGTTGTCCAGCTATGGATAGAGAGTAGTTTAACGAAAATATCCAAGACCATACTATTGTGCTTCTCGCCTTAATACCTCGTTTTCCACTTCTTCCAAGATCCTATCTACAAGTTCATCTAGGAATCTATAGAATTTCTCTTGGTCATACATGACAAGGTCCTTATTAGCATCAATAAATTGCCTAAGCTTTATCAAGAACTCGTCCTCGCCACCCATAATCTCTTTATAGAGTATTACGAATCTACTTATTGCATCCACTAGTCTGAACGATCCATAAGCTTTTGGCTCATGTACGAGATTCTTAGCACTAGAAGCCAGGTATGATATGTATTCAAGAACCCTTAGTCTCAGTTCCTCGTGTTGTTGCAAACTCATAGCTTTTACCATACTTGTTGAAGAAGACAATGCTTGTTAAAGGTTTTCTAGGAGGCTTACCCGGCTTATAACTAGGATAGCCTATTGCAAGAAGCAGTTCTGGCTCAATATTTTCTGGTATCTCCAGCAATTTTCTAACAACGTTCTTATTAAAAGATCTAATTACACAAGTACCTAGACCAAGTGCATGAGCCGCTAACATCATATTCTGAGTAGCCATAGATATATCTACTATAGACACAAACCTCTCGCCATCCTCGCCTCCTTTCCTACGAGCCTCTTCTATATCTCTACATATAACTATCAGTACTGATGGCTCCGAGAACATGCCGGGAGAGAACATTTTTATCATTTTTATCAAGTTTTTCTCATCTACAACGATGAATCTCCACGGTTGCGTGTTTCCACCACTAGGAGCCCATCTCCTAGCATCAAGGATTTTCACGATCTTATCATGCTCTACAGGTTTTTCGAGAAATTTTCGTATACTCCTACGCTCGTAAATTGCTTCAAAGACGTCCATCTTCGTCACATCATCATTTTGTTTAGTCTTGCCGAGTGTCTCTACCATGTATAATTTTAGGCTTCTTTTACCTTATCCTCCTATTATTATTTACTTTTTTGCGCAGAGTAAGAAATTTAATTGGTGCACGTTTATTATAAGTTGGTGCACCTAACGCATATACCAGACGGCTTTCTCGATCCTGTAACCGCGACAGTAACATATGCTATATTCCTTACATATCTAGGTTTCTTGTTAAAGACGTCTAGCAATACGATGACATCAGAAAAATCTCGTTTACATACCCTGATGGAACACAAGCTATTAGAAACGTATCATTCTATGCTAATGAGGGAGAAATAATAGCACTTATAGGCCCAAATGGTTCTGGTAAGGGTACATTATTACTATTATTAGCAGGACTCATAGAGCCGGCTACAGGCAGGATACTGTACAAGGGCATAGACATCAAGAATCTTGGAGCTAGGTATAGGAGGGAAGTAGGCATTCTTTTCCAGGATCCGAGCGACATGCTTTTCGCGTCCTCATCTTATGATGACATAGCTTTTTCTCTTAGACAGCTAGGCTTAAACAAGCAAGAGATCGAGGCACGAGTCTTAGAGGTATCGGAAAAACTCGGTATAAGGCACTTGCTGAATAAACCACCTTATAGGCTCAGCGGGGGAGAGATGAAGAAAGTGGCAATTGCATCAATTCTTGTTCTTAATCCAAAAATCCTTCTTCTAGATGAGCCTAGCTCCGAGCTCCCTGCATCAGATATTGATGTCATTATAGAGATAATAGGTGAGTATAAACGTAAAAATCATTCAGTAATAATAGCTTCTCATGATGTGGAATTTGTATCAGAGGTGGCTGATAGAATCTACTTGATTAAAAACGGTACGATTCTAGCTGAAGGAACTAAGAGGATTCTCGGTGATGCTGATTTATTAAAACAGATAGGGTTCAAGCCACCAATTGCTGTGCAAGTATATAGGCAGCTAATTACCGGAGAGAATAGTATCCCGATAACTCTCAACGATCTAGCCATGTTTTTGAGAGAATACTGTCTTAAAAACTCTGAAAGGTCTAAACCATACTAGGCTGGCATTAATGCTTTTTCCAAAGCCTTTATAGCATGTATCCTCGCGGTATCATATACCTTTACACCATCTATAGTAGTTTCCGGAATTAGTAATGGTAGCTCTGTGCAGGCAAGAGCTACCCCATCTGCTCCCTTAGCGATAAGTTGCTGTATTATTCTAATTATAGCGTCTTTAGACTCCTTCCTGATAACCCCTTTCACAAGCTCATCGTATATTATACTATTAATGATATCAATACCTTCTTCATCAGGTATAACTACTCTAATACCATAACCCTGTAGCTTTGATTTGTAAAAACCTGCTTTCATAGTATACCTTGTGCCTAGTAACCCAATAGTTTTCACATTATCCCTTGTAAGCTCCTCCGCTAGCGCATCAATAATGCTGAGTATAGGTAGGCTTGAGCGCTTCTCTAGCTCATCAATAAACATATGAGGAGTATTAGCTGATATAATTGCAAAATCTGCACCAGCCCTCTTGAGAGCATCTAGGGCGTCTAGAAGCAATTTTACAGCGCTTGCCCTATCGTTTCTTCCCACAAATTCTGTGAAGACGCCAAAATTCACACTGTAAATTATTATGTCTGGATAGTTTTCATCCCCTGTCCTCTTCCTATATTCTTCTATTATGGTCTTGTAGTAAAGCATAGTTGACTCAGGGCTTAAACCGCCTACGATGCCAATACGTTTCATATGAATATCATCTCTCCAGAGACTTGTTTACCGGATGAATTCTCTTGTTACATGTGGCCTATAATCGATTACTCCTAGTCTATGGTATCTCACGTATTTGTTTAATAGATACACGCCTAGATACACAAATGGTGTATCAAGAAATGCTACTATTACCTTGAACAACCACATGCTCAGAACCATGTTTAACAATACGCTTCCAGATACTATGCCGTAAAACGCTATGAGAGTGAAGACGAGTGTATCTATAAATTGGCTAACAGTGGTAGATGCATTGTTTCTAAGCCATAGCCATCGTCCTTTTGTTATTTCTCTCCATTTCCAGAAAGCCCAGACGTCGTGGTGCTGGCTTATCAAGTATGCTATTATGCTTCCCAGCACTATCCTTAATTGCGGGGAGAATACTCTGACATATAGTTGTTGTTGTGATTGATCTACAGGTGGCAGCAGCAGGTCAAGCGCTATTAGTAGTAGCATGACTATCTCGGCTATTAGGCCAGCCCATATAATGTAGATAGCCTTTCTCTTGCCGTAGACTTCATCAATGATATCTGTTATTGGAAACGTTACGGAGTATGCAATAGTTCCGGCAGGCACTATCATTCCTAAAAAGTTAACAAGCTTTATGCCCGCAGCTATGTTAGCAAAGACTATTGATGCACCAAATAATCCAGCCATGACGATGAATACTAATAGCTCCCGTTCATTGATTATTATCTCGCCAGCATGATTTGATCTCAATAGTATCCCCTGCAAGCCCTCTGCTTAACCACACGCTTTGTCAAGAGAACTAAGTTTATTCTAGCATGCCTAATATTTATTGTCTATCATTTCTACGAAAGTAACTAGGAATAGCAAGCCCGGTGTACATGCTTGACAAGAAGTATTATCAAAAAAGCCGACCTTAATCGCCAAAGCCCTACATCTTCTAAAGAAGACTAGGATAATAATAGCTAGCGAACTCTCACATCACCTAGGCGTAAACCCTAGTACAGCTGAAACACTATTATCAACATTACTAGCTGAGGGATATATTAGAGAAGTGAGCAGAACAACCATATGCTCTCAGTGCACATTGAGAAGGATATGCAACATTAAATCTGGGTGCAAATACCTTCATGAAGGAGTAAAGGTGTATACCCTAACTCATAAGACACTTAGCAATACAGCAAATATGAGAGACGGAGGACTAGTTGGTGTAAAAAGGTTTATAGAAGAGATGGAATAGGGCCGCGGGATTTGAACCCCGGTCACGGGCCCAGACGTATAGCAGAAGCTGTGTAGCTGTGATATAGCTGATACAACAAAGAGGCAAATCTGAATTCGTAACTGAGTTCAGATACAGCATTACCTAATGAACTATATGTAGTATAAGGATAAGGCTTAGGCCTCATGTATGACTGGATCTTAATGGTAAGCTATATTTGCCTTAGGTTCTTATTGTATCGTGGGTATAAATGTGCCAATAGAGTTTCATGTTAAATATGACAAAAGTGTAGATGCTCTTTATATACGATTGAGAGATGGAAGAATTGTAGAGTCCGATGAAGTTACTCCTGGTATAATAGTTGATTTTAATGAAAATAATGAAGTAATAGGAATCGAGATTTTGCATGTTTCAAAACGTAAGTTAGATTTACTAAAGCTATTGATGGAAGATCCTGAGGCTTTGGTGGCTATAGCGTGAGAATAATCTATAGCCTACATGCTCTTGAAAGAATGCGCCAAAGAGGAATAGACAAGAAATTAGTAACTCTATGCATTCAAGATCCGGACAGAAGCGAGAAGATAGAGGAAGTTTATAGATGTATAAAGAAAATTGACAATAAAGTGATTATTACAATCTATAAGCAAGAAAACGATAAGTTCATAGTAATAACAGCGTACCTATCCTCAAGGCTACATAAGTACTTGGGTTAAAGTTTCTCTACATCAAAGTGACTTTATATCACCAAGCTCTCTAAC
>CAZCAU010000064.1:0-4879 GCA_964496855.1 uncultured Desulfurococcales archaeon | reverse complement strand
GGCGGCAGGTACTTGACTTTTCCACTCGTCATTACTAGGGATCCTGTCCGCGGAGTCTATAACATGGGTGTGTATAGGGTGATGCTGCTTGATGGTAGGAGAGGAGTACTGCATTGGCAGGTTCATAAGAGGGGGGCACATGCTTATAGAGCTAGTGTTGAGGGAAAGGCGGGGAAGATACCGGTAGCAGTAGTGATAGGATGTGATCCAGCGACTATGTTTACAGGTGTAGCGCCTGTACCGTATCCAGTGGATAAATACTTGTTTGCAGGCGTTGTTAGGGGGGAAGGACTGGGCCTCTACGAGCTTGATAATGGGCTACTAGTGCCTTCTAACGCGGAGATCGTGCTCGAGGGGTACGTGAAGCCGGGAGAGCTGGTCGAGGAGGGGCCGTTCGGGGATCATTTCGGCTATTATGACAAGCCGAGCGAGAAATACCCGGTGTTCCACGTGGAGAGGATGTATTACAGGGAAGACCCGGTATACTATGGTAGTGTGACTGGTAAGCCTCCTCTAGAAGACTCTGTTCTCGGAAAGATTGTTGAGAGGGTATTCCTGCCAATACTAAAGACATTGTTGCCGGAGATAGTAGAGGTGAACTTCCCGGCTCATGGCGTGTTCCAGGGATTAATGATAGTGTCGATAAAGAAACAGTACCCGGGCCATGCGAAGAAAGTTATGATGGCATTATGGGGTCTTGGCCAGACCTCGTTGACAAAGATAGTAATAGTGGTGGATCATGATATTGATCCTCATGATATAAACGAGGTATTATGGGCTGTCTCCGCGAATGTTGACCCGCAGAGAGATGTCGTTGTAATACCTTATACTCATACTGATGCTCTCGACCCAGCGACCCCTATTCCGGCTTATGGTAGTAAGCTCGGGATAGATGCTACGCGTAAGCTTCCAGAAGAGTATAATGGTAGGGAGTGGCCAGAGGTTGTGGAGGAAGACCCGGAGATACTTGACAAGATCTCTAAGATACTAGAGAGACTGGGGATAAGATGAGATGATATGGGATCCGGGCAGGATAGCCAAAAGGTCGAGACTACATGGACTTGCACGGCTAGTTAGAGTAGAGCATACATTGTTCAGCCTGCCATTCGCGTATGTCGGGGCATTATTGTCTGGCGGGTGTAGCCTGGAGTGTTATTTATGGATAACACTAGCAGTCTTCGGGCTTAGGACTGCCGCTATGTCTTTCAATAACATAGCCGACCTTGATATCGACAGGATTAATCCACGATCTATGAATAGACCATTGGTTATTGGAGCAGTATCTCTTAGGGATGCATGGGTCCTCGTAGTCCTCGGCTCACTACTCTATTATTTCTCAGCATACATGCTCAACATATACACGCGACTATTGAGCCCATTGCTCTGGATAATAGCTATGAGTTATCCTTATGCTAAGAGAATACACTGGCTCCCACACCTGCATCTAGGATTTACACTAGGCTTAGTAGTCTTTGGAGGATCAGTAGCATCTACTGGTGGTAATGCAACTAGTATTATAGAGGTAGTATCACGTGTTCCATGGATATATGTTGGCGCAGTAACCCTGTGGGTGGCGGGATTCGATATAATCTATAGTATCATGGATTATGATTTTGATAAGAAACAGGGTCTTGGAAGCATACCTGCTAAGCTAGGGATAAGAAACGCTGTTATAATAGCAGCGGCTACGCATATTGTATCAATAATACTGTTTTTCGTAGCAATATATGTTTATAAACTAGGTATCGCGTCTCTTCTTGCAACAATAGGTGCATCAATGCTACTCGTGTACCAGCATGTAGTTGTGAATAAGAGCTTGAGGAATATACCGTATGCTTTTAACTTGAACTTGTATGTAGGTGTTCTTGTATCAATAGGCATTATTATTGATAAGATCCTGTAGAGTTAAGTTTAAATTACCACTAACTAGTAGTAGTATTGGTGCTCTATATGGATAGGACAGCTCTAGCAATAATCATAGTATTAGTAGTGATAGGTGCTGCGCTAACAATATTGTTAAATAAGAATGTTACTGCAAGCCCAGAGGGAGTAGGTACTGGGGAGACAGGTATTCTTAGAGCTGGTACCCTGCAAGGCGGTATAAGTACTCTTGACATTATAGAGCAGGAGAAACTGCATGAGAGGTATGGGTTTAAGCTCGAGGTCTTGAGGTTCCAGAAGACCCCGGAGATACTTGCTGCGCTAAGCAAGGGCGAGGCCGACGTAGCTGTTATACCTGCTGAGATGGCTGCTAAGATGATACAGAATGGCGAGGACCTGGTAATCATTGCTGTGGACATGATGCAGAACCAGGCAATACTATCGCTAGACGAGAGTGTTAATGATATCTGCGGGCTGAGGGGGAAGCTTGTAGGCGCTGTAGTGGCTTCTGGTACTTATAAGGTTTTCAAAGCATATGTTTCCACAATATGTAATATAAGCGTGGTAGAGACTAGTGAGACTAGTAACGACTACATAGCTGTTGTAAACGTCCCGCCCGGCTCGCTACTAGATGCACTCGCAAACAGGGATGTAGATGCTGTAGTTATATGGGAGCCACTGGTAAGCCGGATCATTATAAGCCTAGGGGCAAAGATAGTTGACGAGTATAAGGAGCTTTGGAGCAGAGCCGGGGTGCATGGAGAACCAGTAATGCTCGTATGGGTTGCTAAGAAAGAGTTTGTCGAGAACCACCGGGATATCATTGAGAAGTTCCTAAGAGCTAGGAGAGAAGCAGCCTCTACCTGGATGAGGGATCGCGATAAAGTAGTCAATATACTAGAGACACTATATGGTTTATCACCTAGTGAAGCCGAATACCTATATAACAGGGTAGTTATCAATAATAGGCCTCTGGACAAGAGCCTCATTAATAGCATTTATGAAGAGTGGAGGCTTGCATGGCTAGGAGGATACTTGGAGAAAGACCCAGCAGGGATAGGGGAGGAGCACTTCTACCAGTCCTAGGCTGGGTATACCTGCTGGTAATAGTGCTTGTAGCCTGGATTATCATGCATTTTTTATACCCATTACTAATACCTAGCCCCGGTGATGTACTAGAGTATTATGTTGAGACAGGCCTGGCGGGGATAGCTAAGCCAGTGTACAGGACTCTTGTAAACAGTTTATCAGGCTTCTCGCTCGCAGTATCACTAGCTTTCTTATCAATAATACTTGGCTACTTGAATAAGCATATCGAGTCCTTCATTGAGGCTCTGAACACTTTTGTCCAGAGCGTATCTGTACTAGTATGGGCTCTAGTACTAATCATGATACTAGGGGTCACGAGTCCTTTGCCCCCAGTACTAGTAACGACTGCTGCATGCTACCCATTAATGCTGTCAACACTCTATGGCGGTGTAAAGAGTATTGATAAGAAGTTCTCAGAACTAGCCCGTTTAATGGGTGCTACTAGGCTCCAAGAATTATTATACTTTGTACTCCCAGGAGTACTGCCCTACGTGTTGAGCGCTAGTAGGTCAGCTATTGGGCTGGCATTAAGGATAAGCGTTGTAGCAGAAGCTTTTGGCGCAAGCGGTGGTGTAGGGTATAGCCTAGTGTATAGCTATGATATGGGTATCCGAGAAGGAGTTTTTGCATGGGCTATACTACTCGTAACACTAATGATTACACTAGACTATGTGATCTTAAGACCTGTTGAGAGTGTGAGCAAGAAATGGATGTTGTGAGGATCACTGGTGTCGAGAAGCGTTTTGGGGGAGAACTAGTACTAGCTGGTATAACTATGAGTGTTGGGAAGGGAGAGTCAATAGGTATTGCGGGCCCAAACGGGTGTGGTAAGACTACTTTGTTAAGGATAATAGCTGGTGTTGAAAAGCCTGACAAGGGACAAGTAGAGATACATGGTTCTATAGGGATGGTTCCACAGGAAAACCTGTTGCTACCATGGCGTAGTATACGTGGGAACCTTATGCTACCCTTGAGGATAAGGGGTGTGAGCCGAGAGGAGTCCGAGAACATGGTTGAGAAAGTAGCCGAGCTATTAGGTATAACAGAGTATCTTGACAAGTATCCTAGCCAGGTAAGCGGGGGTACTGCGAGAAAAGCATCTATCGCTAGAGCACTAGTATTGGAGCCAGATATACTCTTACTAGATGAGCCGTACACGGGGCTCGACGCTAAGACTATTAGTTCTCTCCAAGAGACACTGAGGAATCTGAGAAGTAGAGAAGGGATCACCATGATAATAGTGTCTCATCAGTTAAACGAGTTAGTAGAAGTAACTGATAAGATATACGTGTTAACACATAAGCCTACAAGGATAAAGACTGTTATTGAGAAAAACAGGATTAACGAGAAGATTCTACGAGAAATACTCTTACAACAATAAAACTAGCAAAATAGTTTGCTTCTCCACCAGATTTGTTTAAATAACTCTAAAACCTATGTCTAGAGAGGGGTTGTACAAAATTGTTCGAGAAAGTCCTTGTACCAACAGATTTCTCAGAAATATCTGAGAACGTGATAAACCTCCTGCCAGGATTCAAGAAGATAGGGCTTGAAGAAGCAGTACTTGTATATGTTATTAATAAGGATAGATATGATCATCCAGCCTCAGGGTTCGATGTATCAAAATTCTTGGCAGAAGAGGAAGAGTATGCTAGGCAGAAGCTGAGTAAGTATGTTGAGGAGCTAGAGAAGAAGGGTGTTAAAGCGAGTTTTATAGATCCCCCGCCTTTCGGCGACCCCGAGGCAGAGATTGTCAAGACTGTTAAGAAGATAAACGCGTCTCTAATAATGATGGGGTCTAGGGGTAAGGGCTGGCTTAAGGAAAAGATTTTTGGAGGAGTAGCAGAAGCAGTAGTGCGTTACTCCACAGTCCCTGTACTCGTGTTCAAAGTTATTGTGAGAGAACATG
>CAZCAU010000063.1:0-5203 GCA_964496855.1 uncultured Desulfurococcales archaeon | reverse complement strand
ACACTAGATATATCACTAGGCTTTACTGGTGATAAGGGGTTTGTCAACCAGGGATCTATGAGAATCTTTTTTCCATCGAGTAATATCTCAAAAGCCGCATGGCCAAGATACTTTATATAACCCATGTTTTCACCCAGGCAAGTGATAATATCTTTGTCAGAAAATATTAATTTTATATGTGCACATCGTAAATCTCGCAATGTCTGCCGCGCGAGGCTCTAGGACATGGGTGTCATAGACGACGAGATTATAGAAAAGTATATAAAGGCAGGCAAGATAGCGTCAAGAGTTCTAAAAAACGCTTATAAGCTTGTTAAAAGTGGTAAAAGGGTACTAGATATTTGTGAGAAACTAGAGAACCTAATAGTAGAAGAAGGCGGCAAACCAGCTTTTCCATGCAATATATCGATAAACCACGAAGCAGCCCACTACACGCCTCTAATAGGTGATGAGAAAGTAGTGCCTGACGATGCTGTTGTAAAAGTAGATATAGGTGTTCACATAGACGGGTACATAGCTGACACAGCAATTACTATAGACTTATCAGGCAAGTACGATGACCTATTAAACTCTACCGAGGAAGCTTTGATGAGAGTCTATAACTCGTTGCAAGCAGGCATGAAGCTTAGAGACATAGGTAAAATAATAGAAGAAACCATAAAAGCGAGAGGTTTTAAACCTGTCAAGAACCTGAGCGGACACAACCTTGGCTATTACATGATCCACGCAGGGAAGAGTATTCCCAATTATTACGACCCATTTATGCCTGGAAAAATAGAGGTAGGCGATGTAGTAGCCATAGAGCCTTTCGCGACTAATGGGGCAGGCTACGTCATGGAAGGTGATGTAAAACCTATTGTTGCTATTAAAAAGCTCAGACCACGCCACATCTCTTCAGAAGCTAAAAAAGTCTATGAAGAAGCATATAAGAGGTTCCGCACACTCCCATTCACAGAGAGATGGCTTAAAGACGTGTTCCCGGATATTAATATACTGAGAAGAGCTCTCAAGGAACTCGCGCATAAAAATATTATATTCGAGTATCCCGTACTGATCGAGAAAAGAGGAGGCATAGTATCACAATTTGAACACACCTTTATAGTCTTGGAGAAAGAAGTTATAGTGACTACTCTGAGAGAAAATTAATAATACTCGACACCTCCGCGTATCAATGGAGGAGAATAATCTACTGTCACTATACCGGTGGAGAAAGTGCCCGAAAATATTACCGACTGGATAAATGTTATCTCACAACTAGTCTTTATGGCTATATTTCTACTCTTATTCTTTGGTGCTAATCAGAAACTTCAGGTCTACATATGGTCTAGGAATATAAAGGCTCGCCTACTCATTATTGAGAGATTTGCCAGGGAAGCTTATAGCAAAACCGAGGAGTATCTTAGAAGAAACGGGTGTAGTAATCCAAGAGAGATCTTAGACAGGCTTGTAGACTTTTTCGTCATAGAGCCAGTAGACATAGAGCCTACTGATATAATTAAGAGACTTGAGCATCTTCTTGTTACACGAGATCTTAGATTCAGAGGGATAATAGACGAGAAGCTGAAAAATGCAAGCAGAGTTGAGAGAAGTATAGCAGCAGTAGCAGCCGAGATTTCGATGGTCCTAAACACGGTTTACAAGACAGCTCGACACTATCTCCTCTTAGGAGAGAAGACTAATAACTGGGTACTAATAATGCAGCTAGAACTACTTATGCCACAACTAGTAAAGCAGACAGAAGCCTATAGGAGAGCTCTTGACGCATTCATGAATGGCAAACCAGTAGGCGATGGCCTCGGACCACTTGTAGCATTCATGCTTGTTAATAATAATCCGAGAAGACAAGTAGCATACGAGACCGTTGCTTCAGAGACAAACATTGATGGCAGGAGAGTAATAGTAGTAAAAGCAGAAGGACCAGCAGCTACTGTAGGGAAGCCGGGTGAAGGTGTGGAGAAAGTAGTTGAGGAACTTGGTGGAAAAGTCTCCCTAATAGTTACAGTAGATGCTGCACAAAAGCTAGAGGGTGAGGAAACCGGGACAATATCTGAAGGAGTTGGCGCAGCCATAGGTGATCCAGGCCCTGAGAAAATAAGAATAGAGAGAGTCGCGGCAAAATACAATATACCGCTCCGCGCACTAGTGGTAAAAATGAGCATGGAGGAAGCCATACAAGATATGAAGAAAGAAATCGTAGAGGCAGCAGAGAAACTCATAGATAAGCTCAAGAAAATACTACATGAAGAAACCCGTGAGGGAGACACTGTAGTCATAGCAGGCATAGGAAACACTGTAGGAATATACTAGTCCCCGGTGTAAGCAAATGGCAGGAATACTAGACACACAGAACCTCCTACCACTACTCATGCTCTTAATAGTCATAGCCCTAGTTATGAGCATCATGGACACAATGTCTAAGATACGTCAACGGAAGAGGATAGAACCCCGCACTATAACGGTAATAAAATGTGTAAACAAAGACTATGAAAACACAAGACAGTTCAGAAGAGGAGACTATGTCGGAAAGATCGAGGGTAAATGCCCTAAATGTGGCTCAGATACCATAATATACACTATATACTCAGAATACCCCGAGCAAACAAAAAGAGGAAAGACTTAATAAACCTCTAGAAAAATAGAGAGAAACTTGGCGGCTCGGCCCGGCCATAGCGGCTGGGCAACACCCGGACTCATATCGAACCCGGCAGTTAAGCCAGCCGCGTTGGGAGAGGCCGTGAGGTCCGCGAGGCCTCGCAGCCTCTCCCAAGCTGGGACCGAGCCGCCGCTACATATCACTTGTTCTCTTCATATACTTGGTCTCAATCCAGGTTAGACAGGTATTTTTAGTCGTAAACCAATAATGCTCTTATCCAGGCGCCATCAAAGTATTATGTGTAGTGCTATATGGGTGTCGAAGATAAGATAAAGAATGGATGGAAATGCCCAAAATGCAATAGTCGAGGACCTGTTGTGGGAAAAGTTGCTTTTACAGGTACGGGTCTTAGC
Organism: uncultured Desulfurococcales archaeon; assembly: GCA_964496855.1. Taxonomy (GTDB): domain Archaea; phylum Thermoproteota; class Thermoprotei_A; order Sulfolobales; family CAZCAU01; genus CAZCAU01. The sequence goes on along the minus strand of CAZCAU010000063.1, from coordinate 2,197 downwards.
CGAATATTTGACTGGCAACACCTGGTCTACTATGCTGTCTCATGTAGTACTTGTGATTATACAGAGTTTTATGTGTTAGAACACTGGGTGATGAAAGTAAAGTAATGAGTATACTAGATCTATTATTTGGATCCTAGGTATTACAATTAACCTCTTTCTAAATCGCCTTTACTTTCTTTACACCAGGTTTCCTTATCTTGTACACTACTCTGTATCCACAATAAGGGCATCTAACACCAGGTAGTAATGCTAGTTGTTCCCCAGTAAACTCTCTTCCACATCTTCCACATCTATATGTTATCTCTTCTCTTTCTTTCTCTAGGTACATTGCTCCTAGCCTCTCTATTCCTTCACTGCAATAAGGCTTATAAACTTATAGTGTTAAGAATATAGCAGTGCTAAGAGCCTGGGAAAGGGTGTATAGGGAAAGGTAGAACATGAGCGAGCTTTCATCTCTTTGTGGTGGTTTGCCTCCAGAGCTTTGTGAACAACTTATGCGTGAGCAACAAATAATCAAGATACGACTTGAGAAACGAAAGTTCGGGAAAGAGGTAACTATTATAGAAGGCATTGATCCTAAGGAACAGAAGAAACTAGCTTCTACTCTCAAGTCTAAACTTGCTACTGGTGGGACTGCTAAAGAGGGACGCATAGAGCTTCAGGGAGACCATAGATACCGGGTAAAGAGTATTCTAGTTGATCTAGGATTCCCTGAAGAAAACATCATGGTTATAGACTAGTTTAGGTAATGAATAATATTATTTTTAGTTATTTGAACCGAAAGTTTTTTAAGGACTCATGCTTGTAGGTAAGTATTGCGACACGTAATGATGGTATTTAAACTTTGCTCTAGAACAGAAGGTTCTAGCAATATTAACAGTGGTGACTACAATGTCTAGTAGGCCATGTCCCCCGGACAAGATAATATTTGATGAGGAACGTGGGGAATATATTTGTACAGAGACAGGCGAGGTTTTGGAAGAGAGAGTTATAGATCAGGGCCCGGAGTGGAGAGCATTTACGCCCGAGGAAAAGGAGAGAAGAAGCCGTGTAGGAGGCCCATTAACGCCTACTCTTCACGATAAGGGCTTGTCAACAGTAATTGATTGGAAAGATAAGGATGCTACTGGTAGGAAACTAGAGCCTCGTAAGAGGCTAGAAATACTCCGATGGCGTAGATGGCAGATTCGCGCAAGAATTCAGAGTAGTATCGATAGGAACCTAGCACAAGCAATGAACGAGTTAGAGAGAATATCTAATCTACTATCATTACCGAGAGCAGCGCGTGAAGAAGCAGCAGTAATATATCGTAGAGCTGTGGAGAAAGGCTTGGTAAGAGGACGAAGTATTGAGAGCGTAGTAGCAGCAGCAATATACGCGGCATGCCGCAGACTAAAGATCCCTAGAACCCTAGACGAGATAGCAGAATATACTAAGGGTAGCAGAAAGGAGATAGCACGTTGCTATAGATTATTATTAAAAGAGCTAAGTATAAGAGTGCCACTAGCAGACCCGATAGATTATGTCACAAGGATAGGATCATACCTAGGACTAAGCGGCCGCGTCATGAAGAGAGCAGCCGAGATTATACAAATGTCTAAAGAAAGAGGAATAACAGCAGGAAAAGACCCCGCTGGGCTCGCAGCAGCCGCTGTCTACATTGCTGCATTACTAGAGGATGAGCGCAGAACCCAAAAAGAAATAGCACAAGTAGCCGGAGTCACAGAAGTAACTGTCAGAAATAGATACAAAGAATTAGCAAAAGAGCTAGGAATAGTATTGCCTCCACAATAAGGCAAGATAAAAAACATATAAACTTACTCTATGATAAAAAGCTATAGGAAGCCGGGTCGTCTAGCGGCCAAGGATGCGGGGCTCTGGAGCCTCACACGGCGGAGAACCCCCGTGACCGGGGTTCGAATCCCCGCCCGGCTACCACTCCACAAATCTTTTTGCTTTCCCCTCAAAACAGAGTTCTCCAAGAACCAATACAGTATTAACCCTTTTCTGCAAGAGAATAATAATGGCGGCGGGGGACACGGGTAGGGCCGAGGGGCTCGCCCTCCCTCGTAACCCGAAACGGGCGCAACGCGGGGGCCAGTAACCCCCAACCGGGGCTTGCAACAACTAGCCAGGCCCCGTGCCCAGCAATGACCCCCGCCCCGTGGGGCTGGCGGAGGCGGGGCGCCCGCTGGAG
>CAZCAU010000062.1:0-5219 GCA_964496855.1 uncultured Desulfurococcales archaeon | reverse complement strand
CCCCTTAAGCTACAACGTAGTTGCAAGAGCGACTCTGCTTTATGCTGTACTGTTAATTGCATCACTAATACTAAATAATGTCCTAGGCGAATACGGGTTAATGACACTGGGTTTCCTAGGCGGTCTAGTAAATGCAAGTGCCTCTATATTCTCTACACTGGTATCCTCACAATTATATTCTCAAAAGCTAGTTGCTGCCTCTATTCTCTTAGCAATAGGCTCAGCTTCTCTTAATAAACTAATATACGCTAGAACAATAAAAGCCGAAAAAGAGGTCTTACGTTGCGTTGATAAATGGTCGTTGATACTAGCTATGCCGCCATTTATTGTAGCCTTAATTCTTCTCATTTTTTAGACTCATTGTAGACATTATATTTTTAAGGGTATATCATAATGTACTCTGAAGTAGGATTTTAGTGAATGTTTGTGGGGCGTGACAACTATGGGTATACCTCAACTTAGCAACGTTATTGTTGTTGGCAGAAAGCCTATTGCTAATTATGTTTTAACCTCCATAATTATGTTCAACCAGGGCATGGACGAGGTGATAATAAAAGGGCGTGGCGAAAACATAAGCAAGGCAGTAGATGTTTATAATGCGTTGAAAGACAGGCTAGGAGAAAGCTTAGAGCTTGTTAGCATAGAAATAGGCAGTGAGAAGGGAGGCAGAAGGCTTTTGCCATTCATTGTGATAAAGGTAAAGAGAGTTCTATAGCTAGTTGTTTAATGTAGTGTTCTCAGGATTATCAATGTTAATATCATTGAGACTTGTAGTTGCAAGCTCTTGTCCTATTAGATAACCTTTCTCATCTATTCCTATTATTCTCGAGTATAGTGTTCTAATAGGACTAATAGGATCTAGCTCTCCGTTTTCGATCATCCTCATTTGTTCTTCAAGTAGTCTTGTGACCTCCTCGGATACAAGGTCGCTGAAGTTATTTGTGAGAAATCCATAAGTTGTGAAAGCTAGTTTCGTCGGTATTAGGTATTTTCTTTTCGCAGATAGAATTATGTATCCATGTCTCTTTATGCTATCAAGTATTTTCGCATAGGTACTTGGTCTGCCTAGTCCCCTCTCTTTCATCAGTCTGACAACGTCGCCATGGGTGTATAGCGCGTATTGTGAACTTAGTATCTTTTTGATACTTGTTACAGGCACAATCTTTTGTACAAGCATTTTGCTATTTCTTCTCAGTTCTTCGTTGAATTTCTCGTTTGTATAAGGTAAGAATCCTTCTTTTACTATCCTTACAGGCAGCTCGACAATTACTTCTGGTATCTCGTCAAGGATCCTTATACTTGTTTTTGCAACAACTAGTGTTGTCTCTTTCATCTGGCTTGCAATAAATCTAGAGAATATGAGATCATAGAGTTTTAGATGCGTTTTTGTGAGCTTAATACTGATTTTAAGGTTTCCATTAATGATCTCTCTCACTATGTCTTTGCTTGATAAAGGTAATGTGGGTCTTATAGCCTCGTGTGCTCCATTGCTTTTCCAGCTTCTCGGCACAAACAGGTGTAATAAGCCATGTTTATCTAGATACTTCTTAGCAATTGCTATACCATTACTAGAAATTGTGGTACTATCGGTTCTATGATAAGTTATTAGCCCTGCTTCAAAGAGGTTTTGTGCTATTCTCATGATTTTGTCTGCTGTTAGATTAAGTTTTTTAGATGCATCGTGTAGTAGCTCGTCAGTAGTATAAGGTGCTGGCGGGTATCTAGTAACTACTTCTTCGCCGATTTTTCTAATCTCAACGTATGATAATTCCTTTAGCTTCTTAACTAGGTCTCTAGCTTTGTCTCTGTCAGTATAGAATTTGACTATATATCCGTTATCTAGGCATACTATGAACAAGTACTTCTTGTTCTTTCTCCACTTCTCATACCTGTCTATAATCCACCCGAGTACTGGCGTCTGTACTCTCCCTGCTCCTAACCATCTCAAACCATAACGCTGCTGAAGTATATTGCTTAGCTTAAATCCTATCCATCGGTCTTCGACGCGTCTCACAATTTGTGCATATACTCTTTCCTTACATATACTACGTGGTTTAGCTAATGCTTCGAGTATAGCTCTACGAGTTATCTCGTGAAACTCTATCCTGTAAATATTATCATTGTAAGGCTTAAGAGCTAAGTATAGATCCCATGCTATCTTCTCTCCTTCGGTATCAGGATCTGTCGCAATATATGCCACTTCGTTTTCCATAGCTAGTTTTCGAAGTATACTAATCCTAGAAAACGAGTCTGTTATGTTAGAAGATCCGCAACGCGGGCATGAATCTTCAGAGCTAGAGAAGCCGTGTCCGCAGTTTAGACATTTCTTTATAGGAGAGTATATTGGCGAGAGAGTTTTACCATCAAAATATACTCCATAAAGTGTGTTCTCTTTATAGTCTAATGTGAGATCAAAGATGTGTCCTTTACATGATGTTATTTGTGCAATATATGTGTTCTTGGTCTTTAGATCAACTATTGGTACTTCATAAACATTGACGCCATAGATCTTTCTTCTACTCGGTTTTCCGAATAGATATGCAATTGTACGTGCCTTGGTGGGTGATTCAACTATAATTAGAGATGTTTGAATTCTTTTAACAATATTTACTTCCTTCTCCCCGCTTTCCCCTTTGTCAGTATCTATTCTCCGTGTTTCTGCTATCTTCTTTAAAATATCTTTGAGATTTAGAGTACGTAAATCTACAAAGCAGAATTCGTCCCGTAGGTAGCTAAGCTTTTTCTCGAGTAGCTTGAGAAGATGGATATTATCAGGAACTAGTATATTAAGACCTAGAGTCATTCTTCCATTTAACAAGCGGCTTGTCCTGCCGCTGGCTTGCAGGTAGGTATACACATCGGGTATCTCTACCCTTACTTTATCATTTAGCTTCCTAACAACAAACGAGCCGATAACAAGTGTATCCTCTTCATTATCATTAATTATACTTAGTACCTGCTTTACCGCGTATTCTTTCATCTTCCTTATTTCTTCTAATATGCTAGCCATGTACTCACTTATGACGGGGATTCTTAGTTTCTCACGTAGCAGACTTCTTAGGAGCTTTAACTCGTTTACCGACAACGTGTTTAAACGCTTCATAAGCTTCTTGTAATATTCCTCTGCTTGAAGAAGATCCTTCTCTGCTAGGTAGTAGAGGACTTGGAGGAGCCTATGCGGAGATTCGAGTGCCTTGTCTAGGTCAATGACGTGTTTTGGAATACCATAAAATATAGCATACTTAACTCTATGCGGGAGATCTATTCCTCTAACTATAACTCCATAGTACGATGCTACTCCTACGAGTACATCTGTTTCTCCCTGTGCAAAAGATTCTAGGAATTTTCTGCCAGCTAAAGCTAATTTGGCTTTAATCCCGTTTAACTCTAATTTCTTAACTATTCTTTTTGCAATATCTCGTCCAAGATCTTTACTTACAAATATTAGCCCGCCATCACCCAGTTTCCTTATAAGCTCTACGAGTTTCTCTATAGAGTCTTCATCGTCAAGACTAATGGTGTTCAGGCTATGCTTGTGGTTAATGATGAAGAAAGTATCAATAGTATTCCTCATGTAGTCGTGTATACCACCTATTTCGAATCCAAGTATTTCTCTGAAGACTTTTGCCTTTATCCCTGTAGCTCTCCCTGTAGCGCTTGCTACTATGAGTTGACCTAGCTTACTGTATCTTATAAATTCCTGTATCTCATCTTGAAGCTTACTAATCTTATCCACAAGCTCCTTATATTTCTCCTTATTCTTTTCATTAAGTATTGATCTTATTTTTAGTAGATTTATTTTGGACACAACTAGTTTTTCTGCTTTTTCAATAATGTCTGCCTTGACGCCTATAAGCTGGAGTACTTTGTCTACGAGTTTGGATGTGCGCAATAAAGCATCTACATCATCTACTATTAGTATATCAAATTGGTGTCTACTAATGGTTTCAAAATGCTTGTTCAAAAATGCTGAGGTTGTCACCAGTATGTCAAAGTCTCCGTCATGTAGCCTCCTAAAAAACGAGTCTTTCTCCTTTTTATTAAGCTTAGAATAATAGCATAAGATTTTTACATCTCCACCACTACCATGTAGCTTGCTCTTAAGCTTTACAAGTTTTTCATAAGTCTGTTTTACTATTTCTTCAGTAGGGTCTACTATGTATACCCTTTGGTTCTCAAGAGCTCTATATAGTGCATAAAGAAGCAGCAGAGTAGTCTTACCTACGCCTGTAGGTGCAATTATTGCGAAGCTCTCGTAACCTAGTAGTCTCTTAGCCCATGAGCGTTGAGCACTCCATAACTCGTAGCCTAGGCTTTTAGCAAAAGATTCGAAATCGCTGAGTTGTTCTATTAGGCTACCTATGAACCAATAGTCTTTTAAGACACCATTCTTCTTAAGACTAGATTTTATGAATCTTACTTTTCTCTCAAACCTTGCCCGACTAAGAGTGTTCACTAGCTTAGAATCATTAGGAATGCATCTGGTACAGGGTAAGCCTTTCTCAAGCCTCTCGCTCTCGATGGTTCCTCCACAGTTTGGGCAGAGCTTCTCATAAATAGCGCTGATCACTCTACTATACCGTATAGGATGCTAAACCCAGATACTTTTTCTTAAAAGTCTTATCACATGATAATAATTTGCAACGTTTAGATAGTAACTAGTAAACCCAAGAAAACCTTAAATAAGACTCTTTTCTGTTCAAAAACCCAGAGCATCGATAAAACTTGAAAGATACGATAAACAACAAAAGGTGTAGTAAAAATGGAAGGTACTCCAACTCCAAGCAATGTAATCCTAGTAGGCAAAAAACCTGTAATGAACTATGTCCTAGCAGCTCTAACTCTGCTAAACCAAGGCGTAAACGAGGTTGTAGTGAAGGCTAGAGGCAGAGCTATAAGCAAAGCTGTTGACACTGTAGAGATAGTCAGGAACAGGTTCCTCCCCGGCAAAGTCGATGTTAAGGAAATAAAGATAGGAAGTCAGACAGTAACAGGCCAGGACAACAGACAGAGCAGAGTCTCAACGATAGAGATAACACTAATAAAGAAAGAGTAAAGACATAGTAAAGCGAACAGGTAGACCAGGGTAAAATAGGAAAAGAGTTTTTCTCATAAAGTTCTTCTTCACCCTGCAGCCTATATCATCATACCCTATTTTGTGGATAATTGTTACGTTACTTTAATACCATTATCTTAATTATCCCGGCTATCTCATAGAT
>CAZCAU010000061.1:0-5340 GCA_964496855.1 uncultured Desulfurococcales archaeon | reverse complement strand
GAACAAGTAGTAATGCATGCCATGGATTGCTTCTCAAACCAGCTTACTAGTGAAGACCAGCTCGTGACTAGTATTGATTTCTCCCGGGTAAACCCGGCCACGGGCTCGGTCTATATAGAGGGTGCTTCGCCAGGCGATGCTCTGAGCGTGTATATAGAGAAGATAGAGATGGAGGATCCTGGATAGTAGTAGGCATAATATACCTAGCATACATAACCAGAGGATTCAAAGTAAAAACAATACTCATACCGGAAATCTAGAGAACCCAAACACATCTTTTCCCCACACAAGTACATAGCCAATAAGCCCCTCAATGCTTGCCCAACCAGTATTAGAAAATAGAATACTATTACCTGCATGTCAGGAGAGTCTTTCTGCCTCAACCTTGGCTCTCCTAGAAGACTTGATAAGCCTTATAACCTCTAGAGCCTTATCACCATCGACTCCAAAAGCATTTCTCAGGCTTTCTGGAACTATTAATCGTATACTATTACTACCCTCGACTACGAGTTCAAGTTGTGACCCCTCATGGATACCAAGTCTCCTCCTAACCTCGGCTGGTATAATAATTAGTCCCTTCTTGTGAACCTTGACTCTATACTTCTCCACAGCTTCAAGCCTCAGAGAACTAGTGTTGTTAAAGCAAACTAATATAGGTTTAACGTTAAACATCTCTCCTAGAAGCAATATAGAATAGTGTGGTAGTGAGGGAAAAAACAGGGATTAGAGGGGTCTTTATCTTAGTGGTCTCCTCATAGCTGTGACTATTAATAGTATTAGAGCCGTTACTAGTGCTACTAGTAGGGTTAGCGTGGCTCGCGGTGTTTCTGCCACTAGTTCTCCCCCTATTGTTGGTGGTTGTGGAGGCGGGCTTAGTATTATTGCTGGGTCTCCAAGTTCGTAGAGTTCGCGGGTAATAGTTATCCTTACAATATTGTTTGCTGTATCGATACTATAGTAGTTGCTGGGCAGGGGTGCGTATGCTCCTAGCGATTTATTGTAGTAGTATGGTGTTATTTCTTCTTCGTTTATGCCTGGGTATTCTTCTAGGTAGTTGGTGTAGTTTATCTCAACTATTATGGGCCATGTTATGAGGTCTGGGTCTGTTACTGTGAAATAGCGTATGTCCCAGTATTCTTCTGGGAGCCCGGCGCCGCCGGCGCCCATGGGGTCTTCATGGTATGTTCCCATGACTACTCCGACGTAGTCTGTAGAGTTTATGTAGAGCGTTGTATCGCTGTAGTTGAGTGTTTGCTCACCCACTACAATGCTGCCCATAGGCGGCTCTTCTATGTAGCCTCCTTCTCCTAGATCATAGCTTATGTATGTCATATATTCCGCAATAGAGTCATAATATTCTTTATATACAGAGATTTCCGAGAATGTCACGTTGTCTCCGGGCCCTAGTTCAGGGTATCCCACCATGCTTGCATCAATAGCTAGCTCTATACTGGAGTCTGTCGCAGCATATGAGATTATGGCAGAAGACCCTGATCCATATTCTAGATCTAGATCTGCACAGTAGGTTGTGGACCCACTTGTTATACATATATAGATGTACTCGCTGCTATAGATGTCATCAGGACTCATTGGCGAAGACTCGAAATCTATTCTAACATAAAGTATGCCGTTATTGGTGGCAGTATACACACTAGTAATATTAGCGTCTTCAGGCACTGCGGAGTTAAACCCACTGTCATCATCAATAATTGATGGGCTCATCCCCTCCCAATCAGACAAGTCTCCATCAACAACTATGTCTCCTACTGGTACAGTTATGTTCGTCTCCTCCCATACAGCATAATCGCCGACACCGCTATAGATCCCGGATCCGAAGAATCCTTCTTCAGAACCATATATGATGTATATCTTTATGTGGCTAGCATCACTTAGATTAATACCTGTTGCCTCAAAGTATCCCTCGCGTATTTCTGTGAGGTTAATACTCAATGTCAAAGTATTGCCGCTGATAACGATTTCCGGAGTAAACGCAAAGCCTTCGCCTCCTCTATCATCTACTTCTACCGGGCTTCCATCCGGATAATAGAAGCGTGCTTGTCCTCCTGATTCTTCCTCGTATCCTTCAGGAGAGTTGTGGAAGTAGTAACCAGTGAAGATCTCGGCTTCTACACCAGCAACAGCTTGCTCCATCTCAGCCTCGGCAACATAAGCATAATACATCATTACTGAAGAAATACCAGTAGATACATTGCCATCTAGATCTAGTAATATGTAGAAATAGTACACACCCTCAGCCTCTAAGCTTGGTGTAGACAATGTGGGTATGGCTCCGCCACTAATGATTTTCAGTGTTAAATAAGTAGTATCAGCACTCACTTCTAAACTACGGAGATCAATGAACGAGTCGGTGGTTGCACTATCATTTATTACTACCGGAACAGGATTAGTATTGGCACATGCCGCAGAACTAGTTGCTAGCACCAGTAGCGCTAGGATGAGAATTAGTGTTCTTTTCCCGGCAATTACGTTATACAAATTACCACCAACTATATTGTTCCATCCGTCCTTATTCCTTAAGCTGAGAAATTCTATATAAATAATTTCCCCAGTAGAGAGTACTGTTTAATGTTTTGGGAATCCCTGTTAGAACAAGAGTATCTTATCTTTCCCAGCTTTCTCCAGTATATCTATTACTTCTTCATCACTGACATCATGCCACTCCTCATAAGCATCAGCTACAGCGTATGGCGGGTGTCTTAGATTTAAAACCACTACTTTATCAGCTTCTCTAGCCACAAGCCGTGCTCCATCACTACTAGCTGTAGGGGCAGCAGCGATAACACTAGCGGCTCCCAGTTTTTTGAGAAACCTGACGCCAACAATCATGGTATAGCCTGTCGCTATACCATCATCTACCAACACGACTCTTCTGCCATCCAGCTTATCATACTCTGTCTTTCCTCTAAGCCTCTTAGTCCTGGCTACAACGTACTCGTGTACATGCCTGGCTAGTCCCGCTACTTGTTCCTCAGTATACTTGAGATACGCGTGGGCTAGGAACTCGTCGTAATCATAGCTTCCATTAATAGCGACTGCCCCGAAGCCTGCCTCGGTAGTCCATGGGAAAGTGATTTTCTTGACAACGAGTATATCCATGAGGCAGCCAAGTATCTTAGCTACAGAATAGGCTACCGGGACTCCTCCAGCAGCAAGCCCGAACACGATGCCTTCTCCACCAATACCCTGGTCTAGCAAGAACAATGCTAGCTTCTCTCCTGCTTCGAAACGGTTTTTGAAGACGCGCGTCCTCCAACTAGTATCGTTACAGTAGATGATGTTACCTTCTACACGAGTATCCAGGCAACTATGCATGCTCATACCTTACCAACCGAGTATTATTGTTTCCTTTAAAAAAGAGTTTAAATCATGTAGATCCTGCTATATTTGTCTCTCGAGATTAAGAGAAACCCCAAGGAGAAATAGCTAGGATGTTTGTTTTAAAGCCTCTTCTTGCCTAACTAGGAATAGTATTGCTGGCCATAGTATCTTCAATAAGTCATCGATCTTATTAATAGCATGACCCATGTCAGGCGCTATGTATGCTTCGAAAGCCTTGTTTTTCTCAACAGCTTTCTCCATGAATCTCAATACTGGTTTCAACGGTGTCCGCGAGTCGTTTTGTGGATGTACTATTAGTAATGGGTCTCTCAGATTATCAACATAGGTTATAGGGCTCCGCTCTCTCCATAACTCTCTCTTCCCTGCGAATAACATGTTTATAAATGATCTAAACGCTGCATCGCTAAGCTCGTACATCTCCTCCCAGTCTATAACACTAGCACCAGCCACCCCGGCTTTATAGCGGCCAGGCTTCCTGGTTAGAGCACACATTGTCATATACCCGCCATAGCTATAGCCCATAATGTATAGTCTTGATGCAAGCCCTGAGCTCAGAGCCCACTCCGCGGCCGAGTCTATGTCTTCTAGCTCGCCCCTGCACGGGTCTCCGATTATCTTCATCCTCCACTTCTCTCCATAGCCAGTGCTGCCGCGATAATTAGGCATGACGACATGGAATCCTGCAAGCGCTAATGATGCTGCAAAAATACTCCAGACATCAGCATCCTCGGAGAATGGTCCTCCATGGACAAGTACTACTGTTGGCCCAGGTTTTCCTGCTCTTTTACTCTCGAGCACGAATACTGGTACCTTCTCTTTGTCAAAGCTCTCGACCCAGTAGAAGCTCGGCTTGCCGAGAGCCTCCCATACAAAACCAGGTATGTCGCTGCTCAGCAATACTCTTGGCTTAGAGCCTAGACTAATAATCCTCGGCGGAGTCGATAGACTAGTATGCGTTGTCACTAGCTCTCCTCTCCACACATACACGCCGCCATGCATACCTTCGGGTGCATCAACTAGTCTCCCATCGAGGAATATCCTGCTCCTACCATTCTTGCGTGCAACAGCTATGAAAGACCCGTCTGGCGTATAACTTATAAAGTTGAAGCCTACAGGCTTATACTCTTCTAAATCCTTCCCCGGTAGCTCCAGCTCTCTAGCCTTCATCGTGCCCGGATCTAGCACCATGAGCACGGCATCTTCTTCTCTAAGCAGTGAGAAGACTACTTCGCCGCCTGGCGAGACAATAGTATTCTCTATACTACCACTAGGCGGCTCATAGATCTTGGCCTCCCTGCTCTCCAGGTCAACTACTAGTAGCTGGAACCTGCCAGTAACTGGTTTAAAAACACCATAGCCTACCGCTAAAGGCCACTTCATGTCTAGGATAACCGCGAAGCCTGGCAGACTAGCTATTTTCTCAACACCGCTTCCACCAGCCATGTATACAGCATTCTCCTCAGGCGTAGAAGCCACATACACTATTCTATGATCATCATAAGCCCCACCCATGATCCTGGCAGGCTTTACTCCCCGGACAGTCTTCTCGACACCCGGGCTACCAGGGTCTATCTCGTATAACAAGTGCTGTTCTCTACCCTTAGCAACATCTCTAGAAACAACGACTCTGCCAACACCATAATCAGCTGATAATATACTATTAATAGGCTCTTTATTCAACTTAACAAGCTTCTCGCCATCAAAGACATAAGCATTAGCAGCACCCTCCTTCAAAGCACCGACCAACAACTTCTCTCCTCTAAGTACTCCTCGGACACCATACTGCTCTATATTAATAAGACTAATTAGTTCATCCAGCAACTTGGCATACTTATGCAAGAACACGTACACCAACCTAAAGCTTTATGCCTCGGAAATATAAATATGTATGTACTAGGAAACTCTCTATATGTAGAACATTACTTCATAATATCCTATCTATAGAAATATCAAATATATCAATATTATTTAATTAAAATA
>CAZCAU010000060.1:0-5472 GCA_964496855.1 uncultured Desulfurococcales archaeon | reverse complement strand
ACCACCAATATCATCCCACCTAACCTCAGGAACCTCAACATAAATCTCCCTCATACCGCTTGGAACTATCTCTCTATAAGCAGCCAGGAAGTCTTCCATGCTGACTTCCATGCGTTCTAGTATGTCTGTTGGTATCTTGTCGCTTGAGAGATCTATTTCTGGCAAGTATCTTCTTAAAGCCTGCATAGCGGCTTCTCTTGCAAGCGCTGCTAGGTCTGCGCCACTGTAGCCGTGAGTTATCTCTGCGAGTTTTGCTAGATCCACGTCTTTAGCTAAAGGCATGTTCCTGGTATGTATCTGTAGGATCTCAAGTCTACCCTGTTTATCTGGTAATGGTATCTCTATCTCCCGGTCGAATCTACCAGGTCTTCTAAGTGCTGGGTCTAGAGCGTTAGGCCTGTTAGTAGCAGCTATGACAATAACGTCTCCTCGGGCTTCTAAGCCATCCATTAATGCTAGTAATTGTGCTACTACTCGTCTCTCCACCTCGCCCACAACCTCGTCTCTCTTAGGAGCTATAGCATCTATCTCATCGATAAATATGATGGCTGGAGCGTGTTTCTTAGCTTCCTCGAATATCTCTCTAAGCCTTTGCTCGCTCTCTCCGTAGAACTTACTCATTATCTCAGGGCCGTTAATAGCAATAAAGTAGGCATCAGTCTCTGTCGCCACTGCTTTTGCTAGTAGTGTTTTTCCTACACCGGGAGGCCCGTAGAGTAGTACTCCTTTAGGAGGCTCTATGCCAAGCCTCCTGAATAATTCTGGGTGTTTTAATGGGAGCTCTATTAGTTCTCTTACTCTCTGGATTATGTGCTTCATACCACCAATGTCTTCGTAAGTTACACGAGGCATTCTACTACGTTCTACAGGGCGTTCAAGAACCGTTATGACAGTATCCTGAGTAACCATGACGACTCCGGAGGGCCTGGTCTGGACAACTATAAATGGTATAGCCTGGCCTAAGACGGGTATGAGAACAGTGTCTCCTTCAACTAATGGATAATCGAGTAATCTCCTCTTAACATAATTTGTGAAACCAGTATCAACTGTTATAGTGAAGTTGGAAGGCGCAAGTTTTACAGATATAGCGTTCCTCACTTTTGCTTTTCTAACAATAACTTTGTCTCCAATACTTACCCCCGCATTCTTACGGGTCAGACCATCCATCCTGATAATGTCTAGGCCTTGATCCTCAACATAGCTTGGCCATGCTATCGCGGCTGTTTTCCTCTTACCCTCAATTTCAACGACATCGCCTGCGTCTGCCCCGATTTTTCTAAGCAGAGATATATCAATACGTACTTTTCCCCTACCAACGTCTTTTTGTCTAGCCTCCATGACTCTCAGTACTAATTCTTTCTTCTCTTCTTCTCCACCTGAGACAGTTGTAGGCATGGTATCACAACCCCTGATTAAGATAGTGCTGTGTTATCGATCAAATACTCAGGGCTTCTCTATCATTTATCTACTCTTTTACATATGGGAACTTATAAATGGATATACTAGAAGTCCTTGTAAGAGAATATAGGAGATTATTTAAAACAATTGTTTTTGAATAAGCTGGTTAGCTTACTCTCTGAACAAGTTCTATCTCAACTTCTTCTACGCCGTCAACGCTTCGAAGCGCTTCTTCTACGCTCTCAGTACCGCCCTCGGTCTCTTCTGGTATCAAGATATAGAGCTTAAGAGCTGTTAGACCAAAAGCTATAGGCTCCTTAGCTGATCTAGCAATATCGGCTTCTTCGGGTAGCTTTTTTCTTATCTTATCTGCTAGTTCATCTAAGTCAATGTTTATGTCAGAGGGATATACTTTTACAACAACAAGAACCTTAGCCATTTTATCACCAACCCGAGTTATGGTCCCTCAAACCCGCACACAGGACACTTGTATCTTACTCCTAGTTTCCTGCACTTATTGCATCTCCATATAAGTACTTTGCCACAGTTTGGACAATAGAAGCTTACAGCACGCTCACGTGGATGAATTAAGCGGCCACAGCTAGAGCAAGCCGGTGTCTCCGCGGTATCATACACACTTATCCTTATACTTGTCCTCTCAGCCACTATGATCACTACCTGGCACTGGATAATAGTATCGAGATTAATAAAACTATCTCGTTAAAGTATTCTACATGAGGGTTCTGGAGAGTGTCTTTGAATTACAAGTATAAGCAAGCAATAGTAGTAAGAGCTGATCTAGGCATGAGTAAGGGGAAGATAGCTGTTCAAGTAGCACATGCTGCTGTTATCGCAGTAGTGTCAATACTAGAGTCTAGTAATATGGAATGGAAAAACTGGTTTAAAGAATGGTATAGTAGAGGGCAGGCTAAAATAGTACTGCGTGTGAATAGCAAGGAGGAATTACTTGGGTTGTACATGAAAGCCCGGGCAAGAAGATTACCGGTATCCATAGTAGAAGACGCGGGATTGACAGAGCTTCCTCCAGGCACCGTGACAGCCATAGCTATAGGTCCAGCCCCTGTAGAGAAAGTAGATGAAATTACTGGTAAGCTAAAGCTCTTGTGAGGCATTTACTTAATGATACAAAGCATAGAGATAGACAGGGTAATTGGTATAGAAGCATATCTCTACAATACTTATTCATGTAGCAACATACTAGATTACAAGCCTCCACAAATAACATCGTTTATCGTAATAGAACACCTTAGTAATACTGGATTAAGACATGCTCTGAAAAAACATCCAGGCACCTATACCTTAGCAATACTAGAGAAAGAGGGCTACGATACTTATAATGCGCTAAGGATCTTGAGTAGTAAACTCCGCCTCAATATAAGCGCGTTTAGATACTTTGGTTTAAAAGATGCAAATGCACATACGTACCAGTACCTAGTTATTCCTGGTATTCTTTCAAATATCGTTCATGTACGGAGTGAGAGAGGTTTTATTAAACTATACCCTGTAGGCTTTTTAAACAAGGTTCCAAGCCAAAAATTACATGATGCGAATATTTTTAGAATAAGGCTAGAGAGATTAGTAGATGAACATGTACGTCTTATTAATAACAGGCTGAAACTCATAGCAAGATACAGTTTAATACCTTCTTATTATGGTTATCAGAGATTTGGTACTATTAGACCTATTTCACACATAGTGGGAAAATACGTTATTGAAGAAGACTACTGCAAAGCATTGGAGGTACTCGTTGCTGGCGTGTATCCTGATGAGAACCCTCTTGCAATACTATCACGGAGGAGAAGAGAGAATCTGCCTTATCCTGAAAATATCATCACATATAAGCTTAAGCAGGGGCAGAGTTGTCATGAAATAGTTAAATGGCTAGAGAATAATTTTCGGGGATTATTCAGAGCTGCTTATGCATCATATGTATTTAATAGAATTGTTAGTAAGACACTATTATCATCTACTCTTGACGACTTGTTAAAGGATCAGATAGGCTATACTAAGTCCAGGGTCTACGAATTATTAGGCTGTAGAGCTAGGGCTATCTACTTAGACGAGAACTATATGCGAAGACTCCTCGTAGATATATGTGGTAGAGAAGAGTTTGTTGATACACAAAAGTGTGTAGCATTGATGGAGAAAACACGTATGTTTAAGAGGCCTTTGTTATTTCCTTTAAGAATCTTCGAGGTTAGAGAGGGTAAGACAAGTATAATTATTGGGGTTGTTCTGCCACGGGGTGCTTATGCTACAGTATTTTTGAGAGAAGTATTTTGTAACATAATCTTGTCTTAAGCCTTTTTATACAGGAGTCGCGTTACTCTAGTCTTATCCTGACAGGTTTGCCGGTTATGAGAGTTAATGCGTGTTCTATTATCTGGGGCTCTGCTGGTAAGCGGCGTACATCATAGCGTGGGATTCTTACAATATGTTGTCGTGTACCATCTGGTAACCATAAAGTGTTTATCCCAAGTATCCTAGCAGGGTATACTAGTTGGAGAGCCATATTCTTTAAATCGCCACTCTTGTTTACTATTCTTATTCTCTTGTTAAGTTTGGCGCTTAGCTCTCTACCTATGCGGCTTACTGGTATATTCTGCTGGTCCCGGAAGTTCAGAACTATTATTGCTAGATTATCTATAAAGTAGGTCTTTACGTACTCGGCTTTTTGTAATGATCTAAACTCGGGTTTCTCCTCTAGTTCTATAAGTAGCTTCATAACATCTACTTCTCTCTCATCCACCTCGCCTGAGTCTACTAGTGCCTGGCATCTAGGGCATAGAACACCGCTCTTAACACAGACATAGTCTAGCGGTATCTTTACCGTTGGTCGCCACCTCCTTTGCAATTGTCTACTGTCTGGTTCTGCGGTCTTTAAGTAGGTTATCCTCTAAAATAACTTTGTTCCTCTCCCAGGATATAGATGACTAGGAGTATAATAATGTGACTGATGAGAAAATTTTATAGACCACACATCTTGGTATTTCTAGTGAATACAAGCAATGATAGGAGTGTGCCGGAGAATTGCCTATAACTGATCCAGTACTGATAGAAATAGCCTCGAAACGCATACTAGAGAAAAAAGTATGTAGGAAATGCGGTGCACTAAACCCGATAACAGCTACCAAGTGTAGGCGATGTAGAAGTACTAATCTAAGACCTAAGAGGAGAGGAGCTAAGCTAAAGAAGTAGAGAGACTAAATCTCTATATCAAGCCTATATCACTCAATATTCTCTTAATAACACGCTGGTCTTCTGGGTCAAATAACTCTATATTCTTCTTTATTCTCCGCTGATCAAGTCTTAGTTTTTTAGGGACTAGCTTGCTTATCCTTTTGAGATCATCAATATCTTTAGAACGACCAGCTCTTGCTTTGAGAACCACGTAGTCTTCAGGCTTCAAGATTCTTGCTTTAACACTGCCGAGCCTAATAGTTGTTGAATTCTCTATAATAGCTGGCGGTATGTAGAAGTCCAGGATGTTATCATAAAACTCTACAACAATATCCCCGCTACGACTCTTAGCTACAAATCTAGGAGTCCCCAGCTCTGTATAACCATACTGCCAGTTATACTCCTCAGCCAAGCTCTTATACACGTCCTCGTGTATAAACGGGCTTGGCTCAGAAGCAAAAAGGTCTAAGTCATCCCTAAACTCCTTAGCCCCTATAGCCAGATCTATAACAGTGCTACCAATAATAGTAAAGACTATCTTTTTAGAACTAATCTTCTCTAAGACCTCGGCTACCTCAGATATTGTAAAAGCCAAAACACATCACCATCGCTCGTGTACACGAAATAATTAATTAATGCAACAACCTAAATAAATAATATGAAGCAAGCCGGGGTGGCCGAGCGGACTAAGGCGGCGGGCTGCAGTGGTCCAGGTTTAAACCGCCCATGGACACCCGTTTACTCCCGGGTTCGAATCCCGGCCCCGGCTCCAACCCCTTGGTTCGGAACCCCTTTCTTATACACCTAGTAAGAAAGGCTACGGCTATTAGAAGCACTTAAAAAGAATCTTTTCCAAATAACGATACCTAGAGT
>CAZCAU010000059.1:0-5757 GCA_964496855.1 uncultured Desulfurococcales archaeon | reverse complement strand
AGCTAGAGCAACAAGAAGCTTGGTAGATAGACAGTACTTCTCAAGAAGTAAGAGATGTAATGAGAGAGAAAGAGTATGCGGGCCTTGTCTATAATCCGAGCTTGTTTTTGATAATCTCTAGTTTCTTCAATAGTATTTTCTTCTCTATACTAGCGACCATCCTCCTTGTATGGATTACAGCATCTGGGTTAACGCTTATACTATCTATGCCGTTTTCGACTAAGAACTCCACGATCTCGGGGTAGACGCTGGGTGCTTGGCCACATATAGATACTGTTGCTCCATGCTTGTGTGCTTTTTCTATTAGTATCTTTATGGCTCTCAGAACTGCTGGGTCGCGTTCATCAAAGTATCCCATGTTAGCGAGTATCTCAGAGTCTCTATCAACGCCTAGTACTAGCTGTGTGAGATCATTGCTTCCTATACTGAAGCCATCAGCTATCTTAGCAAATTCTTCAGCCATGAAGACTATTGAGGGCACCTCAGCCATAAGCCATACCTTGAAGTCCTTGGTTCTCCTGAGCCCTTCTTCCTCCATTATTCTTAATGCTCTCTCCACTTCCCATGTTGTCCTAACAAATGGTAGCATGACCCAGACGTTTCTTAGACCCATTTCTTCTCTTACTTTTCTTATAGCTCTTATTTCTAGCCTAAATGCTGGCTCATACTTCGGGCTTATGTACCTAGATACGCCTCTCCAACCTATCATGGGGTTTCTCTCAACAGGCTCGTACTTTTCGCCGCCCTTAAGTCCTCGATACTCGTTTGTCCGGAAGTCGCTGAACCTGACAACCACAGGTCTTGGATATATAGCTGAAGCAACCATTGCTATGCCTTCGGCTAGCTTGTCTATGAAGAAGTTCTGTCTACCAGTCTCGATAAGGTATAATGGGTGGTATTCTATCCAGTCTGATATTATAAATTCTATCCTCATCAACCCTATTCCATCAAATGGTAGGTCTTTATACTTCTCTATAGCACTAGGCTCTCCCAAGTTCATGTAAATAGATGTAGCTGTGACTGGGAATATTTCCTGGAGATACTCTTTAGGTATACTTGGCCCCGCGACTTCTACGACTGGTTCCTCTTTCTTTTCTTCAACAACTCCTTCATAGACTATTCCTTTTGTACCATCAACTGTTATTAGCATACCCGACTTGATGATATCTACAGCTCCTTTAGCACCGACTACTGCTGGTATGCCTAGCTCGCGGCTTACTATTGCTGCATGGCTTGTCATTCCACCCTCGGATGTTACAATAGCTTTTGCTTTTTTCATCAAGGGTACCCAGTCTGGGTCAGTCATTCTAGTCACTAGCACTTCTCCTTCTCTGAAATGCTGGGCTTCCACACTCTTAGGATCAAGAATAACCCTAGCTCTACCACTAGCTACACCAGGGCTTGCTGGCAAGCCTTTTACTATAGGTTTCAAAGATACTGCTTTTTCTGCTACTTCTTCGACTTTCACTACGCCTCTGCTACTCCACACGGTCTCTGGCCGTGCCTGTACAATGAAGATGTTATTAGGTGGTGGTACTTCCTCATCTATGGCCCACTCGATATCCATTGCTCGCCCATAGTGATTTTCTATGGCGATACCGTATTTTGCAAGCTCTTTCGCCTCAGCGTCTGAAAGACTTGGCGCAGATGCTTTTTCAGGCGGCAACTTTACTATCTTGTTACTACCTGTGGCAGGGTCATATACTATTGCTATCTCCTTAGTATTTATCACTCTATTCACTATCTCCAGAGTCTTTTTATCGACAACAAACTCGTCAGGCGTAACCTTACCAGCTGCAACAGCCTCGCCGAGCCCCCAAGCACTCTCTATCACAACTACGTTTGTATCACCAGTAACTGGATGCAGGGTAAACATTACTCCTGCGCTACGGGATTTAACCATCTTCTGCACGACAACTGCTATCATTGCTTCCTCGTGAGGAATCTTCTTCACAGCTCTGTAGAATATAGCACGTGGTGTATAGAGACTAGCCCAACACTTCTTTACATGTTCAACAACAGCATCAGCCCCTCTAACATTAAGATACGTCTCCATCTGGCCTGCAAAACTAGCTTCTTCTAAATCCTCAGCAGTGGCAGAGCTCCTAACGGCTACTAAGGGCTCATCAACTCCGAGTCGTAGTGATAATTCTTTATATGCATTCCTTATCTCCTCCTCGAGATCTTTTGGCATAGGAGTTCCAAGAATTAATTTCTTGATATAGCTACTTGCTTCTTCCAACTCCTCCTTGTTGTCTACATCTACTGTACTTATAATCTTGCCTATTTCCTCAACAATTCCGGTTCTAACAACAAACTCTCTAAAAGCCTCGCTTGTGACTATAAAGGCTGGAGGTACAGGAACATTCGCAGCACGCAGCTCTCCTAGGTTAGCACCTTTTCCTCCTGCTATTTTAACATCTTTTGCCCTGATCTCTTCGAGCCAAACAATACGTTTACCAGGCATAAAATCATACACCCTGCGTAGTGATTAGAATATGGAAAATCATTAGCAGAGAGATCTCCTCAGTGCCTTATACTATAACTATATTATTTATCTTTTTCCGCAACTATTTACCAAATATTTAGAAAATTGAACATTTAAAATAGTTAATAGTAGGTAAAAATAGGGGCAGATTCGCAAATCTATAAATCGGCGTATAGGATTCTTATTCAACGATAGTGATCCATAGTGAATAGCAACGATGTTTTCCAACAAGTATTGAAAAGTCTTGGAGCAGAGAAGCCAAGCTACATATTTGTGTATGGAGAAGCTGGTAGCGGGAAAACTAATTTAGCAACATGGATATCATCTACAGCTATAGCTTTGGGCTATAAGGTCTTCTACTTATCCTCAGAAGGGGAGTTATTCATAGACAGAATCCTAAACTTTTGCGAGCACATGGAGAATCAATGCATGTTAGATATGCTACATAGTAGTATTGTAATGGATTTTTACGATCAGGCCCAGGAGCTTCTGCACCTATACAGTAGGGTATCTAGATCCGAAAATGACCGGGTACTCGTCGTAATAGATTCTATTAATGGATTATTTAGAGAAATAGCTGAGAGAGAGGAAGCACTAAGAGTATTAGCATACCAGTCGTCAATACTTCGTGCACTAACTAGTTTAGGAATAACAACAATAGCTACAGGACAGGTTAGAGCATACGAGGAAAACGAGATAGACGCTAGCGGTGCTAAGTACATCTCCTGGTGGGCAACACACATATATAGGCTGCAACGTCTAGAAGGAGGTTTACGCGAAATGCTTCTTTTAAAACCTTGTTGCATGAGAAAACTGTTAGAGATACATAGCGATAAACTAGTCATCGTAGATGGTGAGGTCAGCGATGATCAGCTTGCATGATCTAGCATACACGATTATCCTATTTATTCCAGCAATGGTCTCTAATGGATCAGCAACTCTTATCTCTAGAGGACGGCCCCTAGATCTCGGGAAGTTCTTTATTGATGGGCGGCGAATACTAGGTGACGGCAAAACTCTTGAAGGATTCTTTCTAGGTCTCTATTATGGTGTATCATTCGTAATAACCATAGGTGTTATAAAAGAAGATCCAGGATTGATAGAACTAGGATTAGGCAGTTGTCTTGGAGCACTTATAGGTGACATAATCGGTAGTTTTATTAAGAGAAGACTTGGTATGGAGAGAGGTAAGAAGGCACCTATACTAGACCAGCTTGATTTCGCTATTGGTGCAACATTATTTATGATGTTATTAGGAGCAAGGCTCGCCTTTGTTAATCTTATAATAGTCTATATACTGATTTACATACTTCATGTGTATACTAACAAGTTGGCATACTATCTCGGTCTTAAAAACGTGCCGTGGTGAGGCGTGTTAAAATCTGCTTTTAACAATCATCTATTAGTCCTGCTAATTCCTTCATAGCATATCGATACTTAACGTACTTGTCTACTGGCGAGTACCTGGGCGGATGAGGAACATGCAGCGTTCCTCCGCAATAGGGACAGGAATCGTTATGTAGAGTGTATCTACCACACTTGCTACATTTTCTCAATAACCACTGCACCGCTGAACCCTCTTCACCGGCGGTCTCGTTCAAAACCGAATTCTACGGATAATTTTTTGCTTAGTTTCTCAGCACTCCTTATGTATGAGGCAAGCACTTTCTCGGCTGTCTTATAATCAGTTGACGTAACTTCTATCTTGTACCTGGGCGCGCCTGCTGTATATACTCTTATACTTGTGTTTTCATCTAAGGAGAGCTTAGATAACGGTTCCGACAATACACGCCTTATACGGTTAACTCCATCAGGACTCAGCGATCTAAGTGTTAATGTACCTGTTATCTTTACCTTCTTGACCTCTATATGCCTAGTAGCTTCCTCATATAATGCTGATAACCAGGGTTCTTCGATACCAGCCTCCTTTAAACCTTCCGGTCCCCTCATGACAGCTTGTTCTAGGCCAGCGTATATCTCGCCATAATAATCCTCAAGCTTCCAACCAGCTTTCTCATAAGCCTCGTCCAGCGTCTTCCCTATCTTCTTAGCTGCTAGCTCTAAGATCTTCTCTGCGCGTACAGCTCTCTTCCATTCAAGCATCTTTCTCCTGCGCTCGTTATCGAAAACTCTCTTGAGTGAAACATCAACCTGCTTATTGCGCCTATTCACCCTAATGACTTTGACAACCACCTTCTGACCTTCTCTGATGACATCACGTATATTTCTAACCCACTTAGACGCCACTTCGCTCCAGGGAAGGTAAGCTTCCATGGAATTATACTCATCGAGTATCAAGTAGGCTCCATACTCGAACACTTGTTTTACAGTAGCTACTACTAGTTCGCCTACATCGGGCAATTCCTTCCTCATTCTCACCATAGCTATTATCACCTAGATGTATATGTGATACAATGATATGATAATAAGTTTTGATCTAATAAGTAAGAATAAATTAGCCTAGTATGCTTACGATCTGTCCCATTATCTTTGCTTTACCGCCTCTAGGCTCAGCAAGAATAGTGCCACAGACAAGGCACCGGGTCGGAAAAGTAGCCCTGTCAAAAACTATCTGTTCATTACCACAAGTAGGGCATCTAACCCTTAAGAAGCGGGAGCGCGGCTCAGGTATCAGTATCTTCCTCCTCTTAATCATTGTCCTCACGCCACCTCTACTAGCTCTAGTTTCTTTAATCTTATCCCTCGTCTATGAAGTGTATAGCCACATTTAGTACATTTAAGTTTTAACACTTGTTTCTTGGTTACCTTAGCAAACCGTTTCTGCTCAGGCTTTCTCTTACTTCCGTAACCTTCCTGCTTCCTCCTATACCTTCGCTCACCCTCTGCTAGACTTCGTCGTTTACCAGCTTTGTAAATCATTACCGAGTGCGGCGTATGTGTCTTACAACGGGGACAATATGTTGTTATTTGTTTAGGTACGCGCATGAGCTTAGCACCACCTCAGCGTTACTCACTGCTATTTCTTCACATAGTCTTTAAAGGGGCTTTTTAATGTTTCTACATACCCAAGAAACTTTGCAAGCAAAGCCTCTCCAGGCCGCATGTATATTAGATCACCTGGTTTAAGCAAGACGTTATTCCATTCAAATACCCTTAATACTCTACAAGCTACTCTACCCTCATTATCGTAAAGAGCCATGCCACTGTAATAATCTACTAGAAAATCATGGATACCACAAATGATTCTCTCAAGCTCGTCTCTGGCATCCTTACAGGTATCGTTATTACTTGTGATTCTAGCTAAATAC
>CAZCAU010000058.1:0-5766 GCA_964496855.1 uncultured Desulfurococcales archaeon | reverse complement strand
CGAGAAATGCTGGGGCAAGCACGAGCAACAAGAGAACAGAACAAAGCAAACACCGTAATAGAGGTGAGAGAATGGTACGGCTTAAGGCAGAAGAATTCTTGAGGAAAGCGCTTCAGAGAAGTAAAACTGGATTGCAGGAAACTGATGCAATAATCCTTGATGCAAAAGCGACAAGGTTTCAGAACAATGCAAGGCTTCAAATAACATACATTGATTTGCGGAAAAACATTGTATCACGTAAGAGTGCTGATGCTTCATGGTATGAAATACTTGAGAAAAAGTATAGAGACGCACTAGGTAATGGTAAGCTACTACTCGCAAAGATATCATACGAGTTCAACAGAATTGAGAAGATAGAGTTCAAGTCAGAAGCGGAGATTTCAAAAGTGCTAGAAATTCTTGACGCAATAGCCGATGCTGATCCAAAGTACAAGTATGTTGAGCTTGAAGGCATATTCATAGATCAAGACACGTCATGTGCTGTGGTTATGCAAAGTGGTTCCGTGATCATACCATACAACTTGGTATCTATTCAGCTACTGAAGGATTCAATGCATGGCAAGAATATTTCAGCAGTAATTATAGCGCACGAAGGACTCAACAGCAATGTAATAGACGCTTTCATCATTAAGTCGATTGAGGAAGAATCAACAACGGGCAAGGGAGAGGAAGGAACCGAAGATGAAGATACTACAACAGAAGAGGAAAGAGTAGAGCTACCACCGGAGAAGCAGAAAATCGTTGATGAACTTCTAGCGCAACTCAGGGAGAGCTAAGGTGGTAGACAATGGTAATAGTAAGCGAGAAACACAGAAAACTGCTAACACAATACGCGGATAGACTCTATCAAGCAGGATTAAACTGGATACCAATGCGCTATGACAACACACCAATAACGTACTACAAGAAGAGAAAGCAAAGAATACTCTACGGCCCCCTCTATATGAAAAGAATGGACGAAGAAACACACAAGTTATTCAAAGAAATAGTACTGAATCTACCACATGTCAGCGGGATATCGGTTATTTCGAGGGTCTCAGGTCTTTTATTAATAGATTTTGACCCTGCAAAAAACCAAAAATATGGGCTGGAAGAGAAGATAGCTAAGCTCATTAAAGATTATGGTAGCTTCATCTATATTGATAGAAGACTATCGGAGATAAAGAGCAAGAGAGTTTGGAAAGGACTTAAGCTTGGTCTTTTCGTAGATCAGTCAATTCTTTCCCAGAAAGAAATAGTGTATCAACATAACTATGAAGAAGAGGTCAATGATAGATCGCCACCACCTAAAACTATATTCCCATCCCTACGGTTCGATACAGTAACAAGAGAAAAGTCGGTATACCTTAAACTAAGCTCCATTGATTTATGGGAAGCATATTATGATAAAGACTTCAAACTGCTTCCAGAGGTAATGCAGGTTCTAAATGTCAAGGTAGAACTAAAGAATATAGAAGAAATTCGGAGGCGACAGACTTCAACTGCGAAGTCATCAAGTGGCACAGGAAAACCTATCCTAGGTCTTGACCTTACAACAAAGTTTGATACATTTGAGAAAATGATTACTCTGCTCAAAGAAGTTGCTAAAACTATAGACTGCCCCGGCTTCTACACTTTCCTAGACTACCTAGAACAAGGCCAGTGGCCTATTCCATATGAAATAATACAGTTTGGCCGGGCAAATCATATCAAAGAAGTAGCTGGAGCATCGTAGAAAATCATATTATGCGCATTCTAGCTGAGTTTGGCATCACTAAAGACATGTTCAGACAGGTTTTCCTTCAGAAAATGGAGGACATACAGAAACAAATATGCAAGAACTATCAGCATGGTTGTACTCATAAAACAGAGTCATCCGACATAACTACTGCGTTCAAATTCAAAGAATTTGGACATGAGCAGGCAGGTAGATGCATATATCTACGCTATGGTCTATGCTCAAAGAGTGATTGCCTTAATACTGTGTATGGTAAATTGCATCTTCTCAGTAAAGATAAGGCATATGCCATCAGAGAGAAGGCTCTGATGAATTTCTGATGGAGGGGAGAAAATGTATCCCGAAGTATTCGTTCTGTACAAGGATAACAGCAAGAAGGTGTACCTAAGAGAGAACAGTATATGGAATGAAGTAGACCATGATCCATGGTTCTTTGTCGATACTATTCCAAAGTTCAAGAGCACTAAACATGAGAAGATGTTTGACAGATTGATAAAAACAATTGACTATATAGATGTGGATCTGCTGGTATTTAATGAGCAGACATGGAGATACGATATTAAGAAGAAAGCTATAAGGCTAACAACATTTCATCCCTACGATGTGCGAAGACTAACAAAACTGCTTGAAAAATACAGTATTCACCATGCATTAAGCAACATAAAATACATTGCAAGATGCAGTCTTGATCTAATTAGCAAGGTCTTCGGCTATAAAGTCCCATTAATTCTACACTATGAGCAAGACGAGCTAGAACAAATACTCCTAGATATTTATGAGAAGAGCAGGAATCTCAAAATAGCTGTAATAGATATAGAGGTTGAAAGCAAAGGCTCCTTCCCAAGATTAGGAGATAAAGTTCTACTTGCAGGGCTAACTATATCAGACCTTACTAATGAAGACCCAGAGGTCGTTATTTTAGAAGGTGAAGACATCTACAAATTAATAGATGAAGTGCTTTCTAAGCAAGTAGATTATATAGTGGGTTTCAACGCTGTTGGGTTCGACCTGCCATATTACCAAGTATACACAAACGATAACAGAATTGTTATTGGTGGGCAACAGGCAGGTATAGTTAATGATAGTACTATAGCACCTCTCATAGACCTTTACCTTTTCGCTAAAAGCTATGGAGCATCACTAGAGCTGAAGAGCCATACATCAAGATCTCTTGATAGAGTAGCTAAGGATCTAAAGCTAATTAGCAAGAAGGAAGAAGAACTGGAAAAATCAATAGATCGGAACAATATAGCTAGAGAGTATAGAGAGAATAGAGGTCGGCTCTTAAAGTACCTCGAAACCGATGTTAGGCTTACCTTTAGAATAGCGAGGAAGTGGCTACCAGTACTTATTCTTCTACATGCACTAACGGCTGTGAGCCCTTATGCACAGCAATGGCTACCCAGCATGGGAAGTCTTGCTGAGTACGCCCTTGCCGAGTATCTATTTAGAAAACACAAACTAGCACTAGAGGTGCGGTCACGCGAATGGGACTATGGCGAGTACAAAGAAGGATTTATCCCATGGCTTTCTGAAGGTCATAAAGTTATTAGTATTGAAGGTGTATACACCAACATTCTCCAGCTTGATTACGACATGCTGTACCCAACCATTGCCTATGAGTATAAGGTCGACCCAACATCTGTAAACATACATGAAGAAGGCTTCCCAGTAATCCTCTACAGGAAGTTTAAAACAAAGACCAATAGTAGGAGTAAAAAAGAGAAAATAATAGACAAGAAAATACTTAAGGTAAGCTTTAACGGTGGCCCTGTTCACAAATTCTTCAGCTATGCATATAATATTAGACGTATTACCAAGAAGATCAAGAAGACGCGGAAAGTAGCTGAACCAGACTCTGCGGCTAAAGTCTTAGCAAACTCAGTCTATGGTATATTTAGCAAATCAAGGGGGTCGGGTCTAAATGAGGTAGTATCGGCCTTCATATTCTTGAAGGCAAACCAGATTCTAAATTCAACACAAAGATATGTTGAGCAGGTTCTCGGCAGAAAAGTTGTATATGGTGACACGGATTCATTGTTTATCCTGCTAAATGATGGAGATGAGTCCAGCAAGATAGAGGCCGAGATAAATAGGTTCATAAAACTCTTCGGCAGAGGCTTCAGCATAAAGCTCGAAGCAGTTCACAAGAAGTTGGCCGTCTATAGTGCCAAGAACTACTTCTGCCAGACGATGAAGGACGAAATAATTATTAAAGGTATCCACCGATATGCGATGCTCCATATTCTTAAGGAAAACCTAGAAGAAATAATTAGAAGAGTGCTGAACGGGGAAAACCCTGAAACAGTAATAAGAAATTACCTTACTAGGGCAGAAAAGATAGAAGACCTCTTCGTCTATACAGTTAAGTCTCTTGATGAGCTCTACAATTTTGAGGAAAAAAGGTTCAAGCAATCAACGCATCCTGTCACCAGAGCAGTCTTGCTCTCATATCTTACCAGCATAGTAGGCTACACTCCTAGAAACAATAACCAAGTGTTGAACGGTGTTGCTAAGGACATTGTTGTCACATTCGAGGACATAGGCTCTAACATAATATTATCAGCATTCTGGCTAGCAAAATCAAGCGACACAGTATGTATCCTCTCCGAGCCGTTAAAGCCAAAGTTACTCTGCGGGAGATTTACAAGCTCACCTAAGGCCTCTGAAAGAGAGCTTGTTCAGCCTGTAGTCCTATGGGCTGAGGAAGTCGGTAAGGAGAAGATCGTTGAAATGGCTCTAAGGACATCACAGACCCTCATTGAGACTCTCTTAAAAATACATCATATGTTGAAAGGTGGAGGCGGTGGTAGCCATGGATGAGAGAACTAGTATTATTACTGGAAGCGCTGATTGGGAGGTGCCTAGCACATATACTCTGCATCTACCGCCTATAGCAAAGACGTTGCTTGAGGAGACCAATAAAAGATACATGTTCTATGAGTTCATTCTAGAGCATACTAGAGCTCTAACATATACCTTAGGTAAAAGAGACCCCAAGCGAGTCTATGCCAAGGTACCGGCATGGCTCTACGATATAGCAAGGAAGCAGAATCTTAATGGTGTGGGTATATATCTTGCCTCAGCAGGCTGGATGGGATTTCTTAATGCAAAGTATGATCCGGGGGCAGACTATGTTACTGTACAAGTCTACAGGAATTTCTTTAGGGTCTTCGGTAACCCTCTATTTAGTGAATCTTTTAAGCCCCAGATACTGCTCATGACAGACAACCCGCTCTATAGGAGGCCTTGGAAAGTCTTCGATCAAAGACATCGCTTGGCCAAGAGGCTGAAATATGTTAAGTCCAGATATAGGCTAACAAGAACCAATACCATGTTACTTTATCTCGCTTTCTTCCTGCGCTTCTACAAGGATACTATGAGGAGGGACTGATACATGGGTATTGTCAGGAAGCTACTATATAGTCCGGCGATGGGAAAGACCTTTACTACAAAAAAGTGGATATCAGCGATCCTGCTGTCCGAGGTCGCCAAATACGGTTCACCGAAGACTAAGGTGCTGTGGCTCACAATGCTGAGAAGCCTCAGATCTAGGGAGGCATGGGATCTAACTCATACATTCAGGATACCGAACAAGTATGTCAGCATCCTCCCAAGCAAAGAAGAGGTCGGTTGCCCGTTAATAAGAAACAACTACTCCCCGCTCCTATCCCTAACACTATGCTCGAAATGCCTTAACAAAAACTGCCTCTTCAGCCAACTAGTAAGAGATTATCTGAAGAGTAAAAGCGGTGTGTGGATAGGAACACAACACTTCCTTCCCTTCGCAGTATATGGACGCGCAGACATAGTTATTGTAGACGAGTATGATGCGATGATCCCTTACCTCATGATGATCCAGTTCCCAGCAGACCAAGTCGACATGCTAATCAAACGGGGGTTACTGGATGTTAAGGAGCTTAAGAAGCTTCACAAGAAAGGAATGCTCTATAAATGGGGTAACTTCTACTGGATTCCAATGAGGTACTACTTCTACCATGTAGCCTTATACAATAAGGAGCTTAGGCTACTTTCAGCGACTCCGCCTC
>CAZCAU010000057.1:2647-5779 GCA_964496855.1 uncultured Desulfurococcales archaeon | reverse complement strand
TCTAAAGACTATTACCTAGATCCTACGTGTTTCCCATGTTTCTTTAAATCACCTGGAAATATTAAAATACTTAGAATAACCAGGCCTAAAGGCGGAGGATTAATAATGTCTAGCCCTAGACCCGTACTGATAGGGCTAGCTAGCCCAGCTCATCCACAAGCGTTTTACGAAAAACTATTCAATGATTACAAGTCTATTGCAGAAAGCCTAGGATTCCAGGTACATGGTATAATAACGAGCAGAGAGGAGTTATCAGTAATACGGGATGTAGTCAAGAACAACCCTGTAGCCTTAGTATTCCTTACTGGAGGAACCAGCCGACTTGCAAGACTACTAGTAGAGAGTTTACCAGGTAAAACACCAGTTATGCTAGTAGCGCATGGTGCACATAATAGTTTAGCATCAGCTTTATCTGCTAAGAATAATCTGCAATTAGAACAATACAATGTGTCATTAGTATACACTAGTCATCCCAAGGACTCAGAGAGATACTTGAGAATCCTTACTGGTATATCTAGAATAAAGTCTTCGAGAATAGTAGTTGTAGGCGAGGAGTCAGCTGATAAACAATTATTTGAAAAACTACTTGGCGTAGAAGCAATCTTTGTACCTGTAGAAGAAGTTACCAGAGAACTTGAGATAGCTAGTAAGGAGTCTCTAGAGGATGCATATAAGAAATTAGCTAGTATGTTAGGGCTTAGTGGTGTTGAGAAAGAAACTATGCTAGGAGTATTGAGACTATACGTGGCTCTAAAGTCTCTGCTTGAGAAATACAGTGCCTCAGCAGCCGCTATTGATTGCTTTGATTTTATCAAGAAAAACAAGTTTACTCCTTGTATCGCACTTAGTATGTTGAATACAGAGTCTATCCCAGCTGGCTGCGAAGCTGATTTAAGAGCACTAGCATTACTAATGATATCTCATATAGTATTCAGTACCCCCGGCTGGATAGCCAACCCTGTTAGTTATGAGGATAACAAGATATTCTTAGCACATTGTACGGTAGCTGCAAAACTAGTTAAACAAGCTATGCTAGTACCCCATTTTGAGACTGGCCTACCATTATCAGTCACAGGGTCTTTCCAGGATAATGTCTTCACGCTCACTGCTATAAGCTATGATTACAGAGTACTAGCAGTAGCTAGAGCGAAAATGCAGTGCTCTGGATTCTTCTACCCATATGCGTGCAGGACACAAGCAATACTAGAGGTCGAGGAGAAGACTCCTGGCTTCTTCGTAGACAAGGCTGTTAGTAACCACCATGTACTAATACCAGGTGATAGGGTGGCAGAGATAAAGACTATCGCTGAACTTCTAGGGCTGAGAACACTTTACTACTAGACTTACTAGTATGGGCACGTCTTTTTCTCACAATATAGTTTAAAGTATTCTGCTAAACGGGATGCTATGTCTGAGCATTCTTTTAAGAATTTTACAAAGAATACTATTCGATCCATAGTTATGCTACTAATACCATGCTCTATATAACAAGCATCTCTTTCGGCAATATCCTCTGGTACCTGGAAAAACCTTACAAGCATCTCCTTAATAGCCATATGTCTATCATAGATCTTTTTTGCAAGCTCTCTTCCTTCCCGTGTTAAATGTATATACTCGTGCTTCTCGTACCGTATTAATCCCTTCCTAGCTAGTTTATCAAGATACTCGACAACCGTGGGAGGCCTTACATTCAGCATTTCTGCTAAATCTTTTATTCGTATACTCTTTTTCTTCTCAGATATCAACAGCATTGCTTCAAGATAATCCTCCTCTCTCTTAGGAACTCTCTTGGGAACAGAGATAGGCATTACGAGAACCCTCTTATGTAATGACTTAGATCAGCCAAAAGTATATGTATATTACTTACCTAACAAGATGTATTGCCCCAGGTGCTGGCCTAGTGAGTTTAACTGTGGACTCTAACCCGCATCTACTATATGTACTCCTGATCTTCTCAGCTAATTCAAGCCCTTTCTCCTGGTTTTCTACTAATATTATCAATGAGGGTCCTGCACCACTAATAGCTACTCCTAGTCCACCATTTTCTAGAGCCGCTCTACGGATCTCATTGTAACAGGGAATGTACCTTGATCTACGGGGCTCAACTATGTAATCTATCATTCCTTCACCAGCTAACTTATAGTTTTTCTCAAGTAGTCCTGATAGCAGTGCTGCCAGTCTCCCAGTATTGTCTACGAGAGACTCTAGCGGGACTTGTCTAGGCAATATGCTTCTCATAATACCAGTCTTGCCATGCTGAGTACTTATTAATGGTATCCCTAGCACGAATACAGCGTCCCTGTGAAAACTATGTACTCGTAATGGTTCTTTAGAATATATTATCACGAAGCCACCTAATATGCTTGCAGCAACGTTATCATAGTGTGGTTGGCCAGCAACAGTCTTCTCCCCTATACCAGCTATTTTTATCATCTCCTCCACACTTATTCCCAGATCAAATAACTTGTTTAAAGCAACTACTATAGCTGCGGATGACGCCCCGCTACTTCCAAGCCCTAAGCTTACAGGGACTCCTTTCCATAAATCTATGGATAACGAGATATTCTTACCCGTCTCTCCCAAATACTCATCCAGTATGTGTCTAGCTATGGCTATTACAGCATTCTTATCAGGATCTCTCGGAACCCTATTAGCATAAGGTCCTTTAGCAGAAAAGGCTATCCCAGACCCACTAGTTCTAACTTCGACACGGACTTCATCATAAAAGGCATCGAGTGCTACAGCTAGTACATCAAACCCTGGGCCAAGATTAGCTGAGCTACAATAAGCTCTAGCTACTATGCTTTTCATAACAGTCCACACTATGATTCACGAGTTTTATCAGAGTGTATCTTCTCTATTATCCTCTCTTCCTCGAGGATCTTAATGAACTCCTCAGGGTTCTTAACTCTATACAGGTACTCGTAGTTCTTGCCATGAGTACTAGTTATAGTATCCGTATCCTTTAGTCCGTGTCCGGTAGCTATTATTACTACTGTATCACTAGAGTCAATAACACCAGTGCTCCTAAGCTTTATAAGGCCAGCGAGAGAAGCTGCACTAGCTGGCTCCACAGCAATACCAGTGGATCTAGCTAGGAGTTTCTGGGCTTCAAGTATCTCTGGATCACTT
>CAZCAU010000057.1:0-2637 GCA_964496855.1 uncultured Desulfurococcales archaeon | reverse complement strand
TCGTCGACGGCTCTCCATGCTTTTGGCCAGTTAATGGGTTTTCCTATCCTTATAGCAGATGCTATGGTCTCAGGCTTGTCAGTGAATAATGGCTTGTCTAGTCTTTTCTTCCAAGCAGTAGCTATGGGTGAGGCTTTTTCTGCTTGTATACCAGCCATATGTGGTGTGCTGAGTATTAGATCGTTTTCAAACAACTCTTTGAATCCTTTCCATATAGCAGAGATGTTTCCAGCATTGCCTACTGGGACAACGACCCAGTTAGGTGTCTCAAATCCTAGTTGCTCTACTATCTCGAATGCCAGGGTCTTTTGTCCTTCTAGTCTCCAGGGGTTGAAGGAGTTAAGAGGATACAGTATTTTAGAAGACTCTAGCGCTACTCTTAGAGCATCATCAAAGACTCCCTCAACTTCCACGAGCCTGGCTCCGTGGAGGAATACTTGGGCTAGCTTGCCCTTTGCTACTCCTCCTCTTGGGAGTAATACCCAGCATTTACCACCAGCTTTTGACACGTACGCGGCTGCTGATGCAGCAGTATTACCTGTGCTTGCTACAACATAGTCTCTAATACCAGTGTTCCATGCTAAACTAACAGCAATAGTCATTCCCCTATCCTTGAAACTACCTGTAGGATTTGCTCCCTCGAATTTAACATAGACACGTTTAATGCCTAGTAGTTCCTCGAGCTTCTCTGATCTTATAAGTGGTGTCCAGCCCTCAGAGAGACTAACGGGCTTCACCCCTCTCGGTACCGGTAATAGGCGCTTGTACCCCCAAACACCTACTCCTTTACCTCTAAGGCTTCTCCTACTAATCTCTATGGGTTTAACGATGATCTCTAATAATCCCTTACATTTTGGACATAGTGTTAGTAGTGGGTCTGCTTCAAATCTTGTACCACAATTAATACATCTCAAGTATACTCTCTTGTCTGCGAATGTCATTAAGCCCGTCTTATTGTTTCTCAACTATATATACCCCGCTTGAGATAGACTAGATATAAGTATGCTATTATTCCGCGTTATCACGGGTTATTTTGCGTTATCAGCCTACACTTACTGTGAGATGATTATTTTTATATTTTCCCAGTATAAACCCATAGGATGAGCTGTGTATTATGAGAATGAGTAGTAAATGGCTTTATGCTAGTGCAGTACTGATAACGCTCCTAGTGTTTCTCGTGTTTATTGCTCTGAATGTATTAAAACCAGCATTCTATGAAAACCCTATACTTTACTACGGTAGCGCGATAATACAAGCTTATGCAGCATTAGTAGCTGTTCCATTTACTATATGGGTCATCTATATGCAGAGCCGTTTTGGAGCAATAGTGTTAAGACTCTTCTTGCGTAGAGTACTCTATCCATTCCTACTACTAGTCTTGATTACAGGTGTTTCAGCTGTAACAATAGGGTTATCAAGAACAGAGTATGCCTTGATCGCGTATTATGTAGAAGTGGTTGTGTCACTGCTGCTCCTACCACCACTAGCTGCATATATTATAAGATTGATGACTGTGAACCCTGTACAGATAGTACGCTCTATCGAGGCATACTCTAAGAATAGAGAAGAGTTATTATCTACAGCATTGCACTTGATAAGACTATACCTTGTAGAAGCGCATCCCGATGAGAGAGCTGTAGAAGTAATACTTAGGAGAATGTCTAGTATAATGTCTAAGGAGTATGCTAGGATAAAACCCATACCTGTTCTCTGGCTCAGGTTTCGCGATTTCTTGAAGACACTGGTGCTTGAATCATCTTATCTGCCGAGCCGTGGCACCATGAAGACTCTCATGCTATCTTTCCTGAAATGGCTCATAATATCTGGTAAAGATAAGGAGGCTAGGAATTTCATTAGATACTACAGGCATGTAGCATTGAGATACATGGAGGAACAAATACCCTCTGAGGCTTTTGCTGATTTAATGCTCGACCCAGTCTTTACAGCTATAAAAGAAACGCGCTCGGCAAGACTGCTCCCATACGCCCTCGAACAGGTCCGAGCTCTCTTAAACAGGGTTGAGAAGCTATCGCGTGTTGGAGAGATATCAGCGCGTGAGGCTGCTAGGATAATAGATGCTGTTGAGAAAAGACTACGAGAGCTAGGCGTAAAAGAGAGGTATCCTGAGGAAGAATTATTACGGAGACAATTACAGAGGCTTAGGATAAGATTAAAGATACAAGCTAGGCCGAGACATCCCAGGCCAGTGCCTCTGAAGAGAACGGGTACAGAGGAGCATGTTTCTGAGAAAAGTAGTGAGAAAGACGAGTCTAGAGAGGATGAGGGATCGTCGAGTAACTAGATGTTATCTCCTTGTATACGACATAGATTGCAACTTGTATTTTATTCCCTCGCACCAGAGTACATCGCCATCAACTTCTATTTCTCCGCTATCTGTGAGAATACGGAGCATGCCTTCTCTAGTTATGCCTTTTTCAACTCCTTCTAATACTCCCTCGTGTGTAGTGATTTTTATCTTCTTATTGTTACAAGCATCTCTTCTAACCCATATTCTAAAAGCCCTTTCCTTATTTTCCTCAACAACGTCTTTTAGAGCTCTTCCAATACCCCATGCTACATGACATAACACTACTGGTAGCTTCAGGGATTTCCCCAGGACTTCTCTAAGTGTAATAG
>CAZCAU010000056.1:0-5897 GCA_964496855.1 uncultured Desulfurococcales archaeon | reverse complement strand
TATCAACGACCTCAACTATTACTGGACCAGGGCCTTGAGACCTCACAACACGGAGCAGCCTCCCCTCAACTATGCCCAGTTCATGCAATCTCCTACAAAGCCCCTTACCTGCTCTAATACCGACAACTCTAACTAGGGCTCCATCCTGTGCATAAGCTAATGGCATCATTCCTCAGCCTCCTCCAAGACAACATAGCTAGCCTCAGCTCTCCTAATGCTTACTGGATTACCCTTAGCTACGACCTCTATGGGATCCTTGAGCGGGGCTCTACGAACTACCTTAATCTTAAGTCCTGGCAATAGGCCTAGGTCAAGAATCCTGCGCTTCACTATCCTTGTACACTCAATTCTAACTATCCTATACACCCGCCCCTCCTTAGCATCTGATAACTTTAGCCCCCTTCTCCCGCTTGTCATAATTTATCATCTATTAGGAATTCCTAATAAAATTAGGGATTCCTAATTTATAAAGCTAATTATTAGCAATAGCACAAAACACTCCAATACCTCAGCCCTAGCAAAGTCCATGATCAAGTGCATCTCTATGTTTGCAAATATGCTGTCGCCTGAGGTAGGCTGTAGATATCCCTGTGTTGACAAATAAAGTACAAGAGAAGAGAGGATTGAGTAAAGAAATGAGCCGATGTCCATTTACACAAGAATATGCAAAGTATAAATAGAATAGGCTAACAACTATATAAAGTAATAATAATTTTATTAAAAGCAAGTAGTATTGAATATGCCTAATAATCGTTTTTGCCTGCGTACAAGTAGTCTTACGATAAACTATCGACAGTAATGCTTATTCTATATCTATACTTAATAATGTCTTAGCTTACAGGCTAGAGCCTCGTTAATGATATTGAAGGCAAAAATCAGAATGACAGATATTCTTCTACAGACTCCTTTACCAGAATGAAGCAGAAACTCGAGATTGTAGCCTACCAAAAGGATTATAAACGAAGTAGAAGTCCTGGAGGAAACCTTGAGATAAAGGAGATATTCCTTTAGAGACAAATGGTTTTACATCTTACACTCATCAGGAAGTTCTCCATGTTCGTAGTAATACTTTAGCCTCTCTAGGAAGACCATTTTACCTTTTAACTTGAAGTGCTTGTCGACGAACTCTAGGAACATTACAATTCTATTCAACGTTATTTTGTGTAGGCCATGCTCCATGTAGCAGGCATCTTTATCAGCAATTTCTTCGGGCACCATTAGGATGTCTCTTAAGAATCTTCGTAGGGCTTTGTGCTTCTTAAGGATTTCCTTAGCTATTCTCTTACCCTTATCTGTTAGCCTTATATACTCTCTCCTCTTGTAAAGTACAAAACCATATCGAGAGAGCTTCTCTAGTTGCTCTACAACAGATGATGGCTTGACCCTAAGCATCCTAGCTAAGTCTCGAACCCTCACCACACCTCTTTCCTTTTGCAAAATATACATAGCCTCTAAGTAATCCTCAAATCGTTTCCCATAAGGTACTCCTTTACTCAACCTCTCCATCCTCTAATCTAATACTATGTCTAACGCAACTAATATAGGCTAGTTACGAACGTACTATGCCAAGCCTCCTATCCTTGACAAGAAATAGGGTGATCTCCATCATATCAGCCTTCTAGAGGTGAGATATCAAGACTAGCTAAGAGGTGAACCCTCTATAGCCAAGCAGCTAGCCAAAGCTTGGGCCGCTCGTAGTTATGGAACACGAGCACATAGAGGTCTATGACTAGTACTGTACCACTACTTACTAACGACATGTTATCATCGCTAGTCCATAATCAAGTCTTAGCGCTAGAATCTATGTGATTAATAACCATGCTATGTAGCGTTAGAAGCGCTGTTGTCTGCTATACGCAACTACGCTTAGCTTAACATATCGCTATACAGTTTCTTTTAAGAAATACAAAGCATAAAAGAGGAGCACATCCTCTATAAAAATATATTTTGAAAATTGGATCTGTATGGTGGGCCCGCCGGGATTTGAACCCGGGACCTCCGGCTCCGGAGGCTGGCCTTTAAATACCTCCCCAGGGGCTGATAGCTATCTGGGACATTTACGGTAGGAATTCATACCCATTACCTAGTATATGGGACAGCTGGTCTAAAAGTCTCTTATCCTTAAGAAAACGTTACTTAAATGATTCAAGCTGCTCTTAGGGAGCTAGTTTTGCTAATATATACTTTTACGTATATAATTAAAATCATGAGAGAGCATTGAATATAGGGATAGAGGGCTTAACAGTCCTCTTCTGAGAGTTTTGAAGTATTTCTCTCGTGTAAGCCCAGCCTCAGTTAATATGATTATTATAAGCCCAGGTTTAATCTTCTTTCCAGGATGTAGGTACTACTATCCTAGTAGCTTGTTCATTCACTAGTATCACATGTGAGCCTCGTTGTCGTATAGGTTTGAGCCCGACTTTACCGAGCAATTTAATGAGCTTATAGGGGTCTATGGGTGTTATTCTAGGCAACCGCCTTCACTCTCTGAAGACCAACCACTCTACGGTTCAATAGCTCTTCTTTTTCTTCATCTGAGAGAGTTTCAAGATAAAGCTCTATAGCCTCTCTAACATTCTTAATTACTTCATCTAAACTATCCCCCTGTGTATGACAACCCGGCAACTCCGGCACGACCGCTATATAGCCACCAGTTTCATCCTCCAATATAACAACACTAAACTCATACACCCTCCTACTCATAGACTAATCCCTATGATAACAGCATGCAACAGGTTGCTTAAAATATTCCCTCAAGGCAATCTTATATTTTCTCTCGAAAAATCTACCGTAAAGAATCAGCAAAGATAGCAATGCTAATTACTTGAGAACACTCTCAACATACTACTTGTTGACAGCTATGTCGTTAAGTGGGAATCCAAGGCTGTAAGTGATGGGTATACCCGAGTGCGCTAGTATCGGTAGAGTATAAAGGATTAATACGCAAGGCAAAACTGATAAGAGGCGAGCACACAAAAAGGCTTCCAGATATTAGAGAGAACACTCGAAGAACTCATAAAAGAGCTAGACCCTACAAAACAATAACTAGGATGATAAAAGAACGTAATTTTATCTATATTCCTCTCATAGAGCCTCATCGGAGGAGGCTAGAATGTCTTCTTGCTCTCCAAGTACTCGGAGAAAGCCAGTGAATTATATGCTAGGGGTAGAAGCGTTAGATTGTAGCTTTCTGTATCATGGTGTGTTTTCTATGCCTTTCAACGTTGTGGGATGGACTGAGACAGGGTGTCTATCGAGTCTGTGTTTTCTCAAAAACCATATAAGCAACACTTATTAGGTTCTGGGTGAGAACCTATTGGTTGTCTTCAGTGATAGACCTATAGTTAGGCTGGAGGAGCTCTATGGGAGAGGTCATAGAGACGCTGTTAGAAAGCTGCATGACGCTGTTGAATATGGATACTTCGTAGCTGTCTTGGGTGCCCGTAGGATAGGTAAGACAAGTGTTGTTAAAAACTTTACTCAATCACTATGGCTACAAGTACATATACTTCGACCTATCACTCTACATGGGGCTTAGGGCCGTAAGCTTCAGATCCGTAGCTCCAGCCAATATAGGGTTTGATGAAGAGATCTTATCCGGTGAGACCCAGCTAGGCCTAGCCCTGATAAGCCTTAAACTGAAGAAGATAAAGCTTACCAGCGAAGTATTTCAAGCAAACCTTTTTAACACTGCTCAGAGAGCTCAATAATAAATATGATAGATTTGTAATAGTATTTGATGAAGTACAGGTACTAGCATTCATTAAAGGAATAAACTATAGAGGCTTATTACAGTTCATACATAACAACTATAGAAATATAGTAATTGTACTAATAGGCTCTATGCCTGGTCTACTAGAGAAAAATAATATCGCCAGCCGATGTGAAGGAGCCAGGATTTGCAAGATACATAGAAGAGGTCCATGTACCACGATGGAGTAGAGAAGAAACAATAGACTTCCTCCGAAAAGGCTTTAGAGACAATAATATATAAATATATACTATGAAGAAAAGAGCCTACATGAAGTATATGAGGAGTTCTCGGGAATACCTGGCTTCATTTCATATTATCGGCTCTTAAGAATAAGGGGCCTGGAGCACAATGAGGCTTTGTCCAGAACCGAAAACTATGCTATATCACAGTGGGAAAACGATCTAAAGGCCTTCCTCAAAATCTATGACTCACCCCCCACATACGCGTACTAAGCATACTATCAAAAACGATAACCGGAGCAACATGGTCAGAGTTTCATCACGAACTGGGAAAAAGACTAGCGAGTTCTGTGGGAAAATCAACTCTACATAGATTACTTACAAACCTACTGAAAGCAGGCATGATGCAGAAACAAAGGGAGAAATACATCATAGTAGATAACCCACTACGAAAAACAATAAACAAACTAGAGAAAACACAGTACTTCCTCCTATATTAAACAAATAGTGGCAGGCCAAGCATATTCAATAGAGAACGATATTACCTTAACACCCCGATAACAAGGT
The DNA here is from genome assembly GCA_964496855.1 of uncultured Desulfurococcales archaeon. Lineage (GTDB taxonomy): Archaea > Thermoproteota > Thermoprotei_A > Sulfolobales > CAZCAU01 > CAZCAU01. Next base: position 1,397 of record CAZCAU010000056.1, on the reverse strand, counting down.
GAGCCAACAATTTCTAAGAGAAATCTAGGACAATAAAATCTCAAGACTCCAATCAAACAAGCATTCAAAATAGTAAAACAAGATAATATAGCTGTCCTATATACTAGGTAATAGGTATGAAAACTGTACCCAACTGTTCCAATTTATCATCAATTAGCAGGACAGAAGTATTTAAGCGCAGGCCTCCAGAGCCAGAGGTCAGAGGTCCCGAGCTCAAGCCTCCCCGGCGAGCATGCCACGCCACATTCTGATCTTAGATGTAATTATATAGATTATCTAGTTAAGTACACCTTACTGCAAAATCTCGTAAGGTCTCTAATACCTTGGTATAATATTCTACAGTCTTAAAGTGTAGGGTATTAGTATAGGTTCTCGTACTCGACCTCTAATTCGGCTATAATGGTTTTGAACAATATCTATTAGTAGATTTAGGAGGAGGGCTAAAATGCTGTAAAGAGCGTATCGTTTATAGGAAGGTATACTCGTTTGACCATAGCTCTTGAGGAGTTGCAAAGGATTATGAGAGAGGAGGTTAGGAGGGCTCTGGCAGCTTCTCTGGGAGACCTGTGCTTGCAGAGGAGTAGCTAGAAAGGGGCTGGATTGGCTAGGGCGGCAGAATGTGCCCACACAGTTCGATAGTTTATAGAGTTATTTCGAGAGAGCTGAGGTTGCTAAAAAAGAAATAAAGAGTTATCTACCCTTAAAAACAGGTCTCCTCTTCTCTAGGAAAGCTGTCACGCCTTCCTTATGATCCTCTGTTTGTGAGCAAATAAGCTGTGCATAGCTTTCAAAGTCTAATGCAGATTCCAGACTTGCGCTAAGTGCTCTGTTTATCGCTTTTTTAGCTAAACCTATAGCAATAGTTGGACCACTGGCTAGCTCCTTCGCGAAAGAAAACACTTCTTCTTCAAATTTGTCAGACGGGACAACTTTATTTACTAGACCTATTTGCAACGCCTCATTTGCATCAATCATCTTGCCAGTAAACACGAGTTCTTTCGCCTTGTGTGGTCCGACAAGTCTAGGTAAAGTGAAGGTGCCTCCGGTATCTGGTATAAGTCCAACGCGAACAAACGCTTGCCCAAACCTTGCTTTGTCTGAAGCTATTATTATATCGCATGCCAGCGCAAGATTACAACCTCCACCAACCGCTACGCCATTAACCGCGGCGATAACTGGTTTTTCTAGGTTTGTGATTAGCTTGACTATTTCAGATGCTCCTTCAAGCATTTTCGGCAAATTTTCTCTGAAATCCTTAATATCACCACCAGCGGAGAATGCCCTGCCAGCTCCCTTAATGACAACTGCTCTAACATCTGGGTCCTCCCTGACATCTTTTAAAGCAGAGACCAGCTCTTGTATCAACTTTAGGTTCATAGCGTTTAAAACTTCAGGTC
>CAZCAU010000055.1:0-6691 GCA_964496855.1 uncultured Desulfurococcales archaeon | reverse complement strand
CTGTTGATAATATTGAGAACTACATAAAGCTGCTACAATCAATAGGTGCTCTTGATGAGAGGACTGTTGAGGCAGCAAAGATAGTCAAGGATATAGTAGAGTCTGGTCTGAAAGCAGGTTTGAAGGCGGAGGACCAGATAGTCGCTATATATAGTATAGCTAAGATGCTGGGACTAGAAGATCCTGAGCTCGAGGAGGAGATACTACAGCTAGTAGTGGAGAAGATTAGGGGGAAAGCCGGGCATTGGGAGCATCAACAACAATAGCGCATGCGCTACTGACTATTGCTGCTATAACAATTGCAGCAGCTTTTGCATTCACAATGATAGCTAAGACTAGCTCTCTCACTAGCTCAATCTCGCAATTCATATTCTCCCAGTCACAAAACCTTAGGACTAGTATATCGATAATAGAAGTGCATTACGATTCCCCCCTAGCATGTTTCGTAGTATATGTTAAGAATACAGGTGAAGTTGATTACCCCTTAACCATACTTAATAATACAGATGTATATCTCGGAACCTATGGTTCCTCGCTAACACTGTACATCTACAACGCGTCTGGCGGAGCTGGTTACTGGAACTATACACAGAAAGGAGTAATTGATAGCACTTGGAGTGCTGGCGAGACTATAGAGATACACGTGTATAACCAGACTAGTGTAGAAGCACCTTATCATGTCAGAGTGGTGTTGCCAAATGGTGTTGGAAGCGAGTTGGTGGAGGGAGGGTGAGGCGGGGTGGGTTTTAGTGTCACAGCTGCTGGTATAATTGTTACCACAGTGCTACTACTAAGTCTCCTCACAAGCGTAGTTCTCATAATGAAAGCTTTCACTGAGACAGTGAAAGGGATACAGGTTGTAGGCAAGGTTGAGAGAGAAAAGCTTAGATCAACAATGATTATTAGAAAAGCAGTACTCGACACAACTGATAATCGTACATTATACTTCTGGTTCTCAAATAATGGTACGCTTGAATACTATGATTTCGAGTCATTCGATCTCATAGTCACCTATAAGGAGCTCGCCACAGGGCTTATCAAAACTGTTAGGCTAGAATACAACTCTTCGTGGTGGATAATCAATGTGACAATTAATGGAGGCTATACTATTGACTTCTCTAGCAAGAAATCAGTAGAGCCTAGCGAGTCAGCTGTAGTTAAAGCAGTACTGCCATCAACAGTACTCTCATCTCACCCGATAAAGATAGTCTTCGTCAACCAGTATGGTAGTAGAGCAATATACAAGTTTGTGGGGGCTGGATGATGCCGGAGGCTAATCCTAAGACACCCACGCTGATATCAACAGGTAACGAAGAGCTAGACTTAAAGTTATCTGGGGGACTACCATTCCCGTCTCTAATAATAATTGAAGGAGGACACGGTACTTCTAAGAGTGTTATCGCACAGCAATTCGTGTATGGTATGCTTAAGCAAGGGCTTAGAGTCACGGTTTTCACTACTGAGACGACGACTAAGGATTATGTTATGAAGATGAAGCGTTTAAACATGGATGTAACAAACTACTTCATAAGAGGAAAACTCAGAGTCTATAGTACACAAGTTCTCGGCGTTAGCTGGGTTAAGAGGGTTGCCTCCCGGCTCCTCCCATTAATAGGAGAATGGATGATTGAGAATAAGGATAAGTTTGATGGCTTAGTAATAGACTCCCTAAGCCACTTAGCAATCTATGCTACTCCTGCAAAAGTGCTAGAATTCTTTAATAGAGCACGTGTCCTCACAGACGAGGGCAAGATGATAATACTAACGCTACACGAGAGAGTCTTGAGAGAGGATCTTGCTACTAGAGCTCGTGCTCTTTGTGATGGCTATATAAGGCTTAAGATTGCCAGTATCGGTGGTAGGACGCTAAAAGTTATGGAGATAGTGAAGCTCAAAGGTGCTCCCACGACTTTTGAGCCTACTATAACCTTTGATGTAGACCCTGCTTTTGGTATAAAGCTTGTACCCATAGCATTAGCAAAGGCGTAGAGGTGGCGATTTCATGGCTTTACGATTACTATTAAAGAAGGAGGAAAAGATTGATCTTAGCAAATACATGGTTGAGATAGAGTTTGGCGAAAGACCGCCTTATCTAGAAGAGTATATTAAGAAAGTGAGAGAAAAACTTGGCGAACCAATGATAGTAGATAAGCTAAGTGGTGAGATGAAGAAGTGGAGAGAATTCAATATTATCTACCCGGTAGGCGGAGGAGTATTCATACATGTCTACTCGCCTAAAGACGAGATGGGTGGGTACAAGAAATACAATGTTATAGAGCCGCCAAAGCCTCATCCGAGGCTCTTGAGGCTCATAGAAGAGGTCTTAGCCGAGCATATTTCTAGCAAATTCGTGCCTAGGAGTAGTGAGGAGAAAAAAGCGTACCTCTTATACCTTTTAGACAAGATCTTGGCCCCGGCGGGTAATGTTGATTATGAGAAGGTGAAGCCTAAGAGAGGAAAGATTCCTGTTAGGAGGGAGGATATAGATTACATAAAGTACCACTTGATAAGAGAGAAAGTCGGCGTAGGCTTGTTAGAGCCCTTGCTTAGAGACCCGTATCTCGAGGATATATCATGTAGTGGTCTCGGGAACATATTTGTTGTACACAAGTTGTTCGAGAACATGGAGACGAACATCAGGTTTGAGAGTGAGGAGGAGCTCGACAACTTTATCATAAAACTAGGCGAGAAAATCGGTAAACCCATAAGTACGGCAAGACCAGTAGTTGATGCAACACTGCCTGATGGTAGTAGAATAAACATAGTGTTTGGAAAAGACGTCAGTCTACGAGGCTCAAACTTCACTATTAGGAGAGTGGCTAAGACCCCCATAAGCGTTACACAGTTGATAAACTGGGGTACTTTTGATGCCAGGATCGCGGCGTACATATGGATGCTTCTGAGAGAAGGTATGAGTGTATTCGTGTGTGGAGAAACCGCGAGTGGTAAAACCACTACTCTTAACGCTATCTCTGTATTCATAAAGCCTACAGCAAAGATAGTCACTATAGAGGATACAGCAGAAGTCGTACTACCTCATCCCAACTGGACCCGTGAATTAACGAGAGATACTGGTAGACCCGAGAGCAGTGTCACAATGTTTGATCTCCTCAGAGCAGCGCTGAGACAAAGGCCTAACTACATAATAGTTGGTGAGATAAGAGGCGCTGAGGGCAACATAGCCTTCCAGGCAATGCAAAGCGTTACTCGTGACACACCTGTTCTCATAAAGAAGAAGGATGAAGCCCTACTAGTCAACATAGGAGAGTTCGTTGACAACTACTACACGGGTGGCGAGGGCTGGAAGCCCAAGAGGGTTGAGGGAGTAAGAGTATTATCTCTCAGCAGGGATGGGAGACTAGTATGGGCTCCTATCAGGTATGTGCTTAGGCATAGGGCTAGTAGTGTCTACAAAATAAAATGCTCTAATGGAAGCATTATCAGAGCCACAGGTTCTCATAGTGTCTTCGCGCTAGACATGGAGACCATGACTATTAGGCCACTACTAGTTAGCGAGCTGAAGCCCGGCGACATACTAGTTTCCCCACACATGGGTAGCCATAAACTACCATGGGCGATAACTAGTATAATTAGGAGAAGCTTTACTCCTCCCCGCGACATCGAGGTTGTAGGAGTAGAGCGGCATATAAAGAAGTATTGGGAGAACGTGCTTAAAGGAAAGAACAACTATACTATTCCGGTAATTCTAGCTAAGCATATACTAGAGAAAGGAGACGGCTTACCCCGTGAGCTGAGATACCTAAAACATAGGATTATGAATGAAAAGAACAAGGGAGTAAAACCAGCTACGCTAAGAAAGCTAGTTATGTCGTTAAACATAAGCTACGAGCTACGTAGGAGAATACTCTCACTCCTAAACTCCGATATAGAGTTTACAGTAGTGGAGAAAGTAGAAGAAGAAGGTTATGACGGATACGTCTACGACTTATCAGTGCCTGAAACAGAGTTGTTCTTTGGAGGCAATATACCTGTAGCACTCCATAATACTGGCCACCCAGTCATGGCAACGTTCCACGCTGCTAACCTCGAGAGACTAATACAGAGATTAACTAACCCGCCAATCAATGTACCTAAGACTAATCTTGACAGCCTTAACCTAGCATGGTTCCAGAGCTCAGTCTACATAAAGGGCTTCCTAGCTAGGAGAGTCATAGCTATAAACGAGTTAATGGGTTACGATCCTCAAAGCGATGCTATCGCTGCAATGCCCGTCTTTACATGGGATCCAGTAGAGGATAGGTTCATCTTTGCTGGTAGAGGAGCCAGTTACTTGTTAGAAGAAAAAATAGCTGTTATGAGAGGCATACCTAGGAGCAGGATAAGCGAGATATACGAAGAACTGGAGCTGAGACGCCAGTACATACAACTACTAGTCGATAAGAAGGTGTTTGATTACGATAAGGTCTTCAGAGCAGTAATTTTTGCAGAAGAAGTAGGCATAGAAGAAGCTCTCCGAAAGCTGAGATCAGGAGCAGTATCATTCTAATGGTGATTACTAATGGCTGTTAACCAGAAGCCACAAACTATTAACAGGATAGCACTAGTAGCTGTTAGCCTCGGCTTAGCCTTTATCTTATACTTTAAAATACCATATGCTTGGGGGCCAATCGCAGCTATAATAGCTGGTCTTCTCCCAATAGCATTCGGCTTCTTATGGCCTTTCCTCAGGAAGAAATTCCCGTCACTAACTGTTGACCTAGACATGACGTACTTGTTACAGCACATGTTATGTGTCTCCACGGGAAAGCCTCCTAGAGATATATTGTTTAAAGTAGTGAGCGAGGAGAAGCTTTACCCCAAGTACCAGGAGATATTCCGTAGAATATATGTTCTAGGTAAAGAATGGGGTTATAGCTTTGCTGACGCATGTAAACTTGTTGCCAGGACGGTGACAAACAAGATCCTAAACGAGTTTTTGGCTAGACTAGGAGGAGTACTAGCTGTAGGAGAAGACGTCGAGTTATTCTTGAGAACAGAGTATTCTACCATAATAGGCGAGTACGAGACATACTATAACAGGATAGTTGATGCATCAAGAATGTTCCTCGGAGTCTACACGTCACTAATGGCTGCAGGCATGTTCATGCTCGCAAACTTCCTGCTTCTAGCATTCTTCTTTGGCGGCGATATAAGGTTCATCATAGCAAGCTTTGCAGCAGTCTTAGTAGTAGTTGGCGCGGCAGCTATACTCATATTCTTGCTTATGCCTAGTGATCCCTTTGAGAATAAGTTAAAGCCCAAGCCGAGGATAGTATTCTTCTCAGACCTGGCAGCAATCCTGGGACTAGTGGTTGCTACCGGTTTATCTGTTTTCATAATAATGAGAATGGGTATGTCGTATACTAGTCTATCAATAATACTTGTAATAACGGGCGCATCACTACTACCAGCAGGAGCTCTAGCTAAGGTTAGAGAGAAGACTATACGTGAGATAGACTTGTTCTTCCCAGTATTTATTAGAAGCTACGGCATGCATCTCCAGACAGTCCCGCAAATGGCTAGAGCTCTTAGACCACTACTAGTCGCCGAGCTAGGCAAGCTAAACAGGTTTCTCGAGAGACTCTACGCTAGACTAGTAAATGGTGTTGACCCCAGAGTCGCATGGAAGTTCTTCGCAGCAGAATGTGGTAGCGAGCTGGTACGTAAAGCTATAAGGATATTCTTAGACACTGTTGAGAGAGGTGGTAGAGTAGCTGATACAGGTGCATTGCTAAGCGATCATCATAACACTATCGTGAGGCTGAGAAGCTCTAAGTTCCAGGTAGCAAAGACTTTCGAGATGACAACCTACATGCTACACCTAGCGGTTGTCCTAGTAATAGTCTTTGTAACACAGCTACTACAGAGCTTTGCAACCATACTATACCAGATACAGATACAGTTTCCAAGCGAGCTCTCAGGCTTACTAATGATAACAAGCTACCCTGTGGAAACTATTGTCACAGTAATAACAGTCTTCGTGATACTCTTAACACTATTCAATGCTGGCGCCATAACAAAATCGACACCCGGGGTCACTAGAAGCTTCTGGTACTACTTCGCAATACTAAGTATTATAAGCGGCGTAGCAATACTCGCTAGTCAAAAACTGATGGAGTTCATACTCAGATCAACAATAGAGTCATTTACACAAACCCTGCTAACACCATAAAAGAGTATTAAAAAAGTGATTAACACTATTCACCGAACAGCTCTACCCGGTAGCAGCAATCTTCCTGGAATAGTAAAAGCCCTACCACCAGCATGTAACAGTATCTTGCTCCTAGGAATGCTTCACCCATACCTTGTATTAAACAAGTCTTTTCTCAATACATATGCGTCTGCAACATCCCCTATTACTAGATCGGTCTCTCCAACACCTATTATCCTCCATACACGGCACTCCAAGACACTAGCAGCATTACTTATCCTAGGAGCACTTATCCTTCTAGAAGGCTCTAGAGTTACACCTATGCTACTAGGCTTGTCCTTCACTTTCCAACCACTAATAGTTCCCGCTTTCCATACATTCTCGAGTACCTCATCCGTGACCACATTAATAGTGAATTCCCCCGAGTCCTTAACTAGGCTCAGTGTATAGCTATCCTTGCTAGCAGCCCATGCTATTCTCGGAGGCTCCTCGACAATAGGCATAATCCATGAAGCAGCCATTACCCCCTCTTACCAGTAT
>CAZCAU010000054.1:0-6726 GCA_964496855.1 uncultured Desulfurococcales archaeon | reverse complement strand
GAGGCATAAAAAGACACACTATGATACAAAAAGCTATAATCCAAAGTTTCTGCCCAGGCCTGTCTACCTAGTAGTGTCGGCAGAAAGTATTATTTTCTCTAATTTCTCTTAATCACTTATATGTGGACCCTAGGTCCACATATCCGTTTCATGTAATGAAACAACTCGATTTATACTAAGAAGTATTATCAAAGTAGCTGAGGAGACAGCAATGGCGCTTAATGATAAACTAGTGCCTATACTAGTACTCTTCATAATCATAAGTATAGCTTTAGGCTCAGCATCATTACTCGTATTCAAGAGCACTACTAGTAGCATAGAAGAGCTACGAGAAAGAATAGCAGAGGAATTGAGTAGTGTTAAAAGTAATCAGCAGAGCATACAGAGTGAACTTGCAAGACTATCAATACTAGTTAGCCAGTTAGAAGACAAGATATCAGTCCTTACAGGCTATCCCTTAACGCTCGAAGACGCTCTAAATAGAACTATTGTTATAACTAGCGAGCCATCCCGTGTAGTCAGCTTAGCCCCGAGTATCACAGAGATAATCTTTGCTATAAATGCTTCAGACAAGCTTGTAGGCGTAGATGATTACTCGAATTACCCTCCTATCCTAAACAAGCTTGTGGAAGAGGGACGTATAAGGAGAGTAGGAGGTTTCGCTAACCCTAGTATAGAGACTATCTTATCTCTTAACCCAGATATAGTCTTCACCACTACTGGTGTTCAAGCCAAGATAGCATTGCATCTATCTAGGCTAGGGATTACTACCATAGCTTTGCCTGAGGGTAGTTTGCAAGACATATACTATAGTATTCTCGTGCTTGGCAAGCTATTGAACCGGTATGAAGAAGCAGCAGATCTTGTGAGATCGATAAGCACTAATGTTACACTAGTAGTGACAACTGTATCTGATTATGACAAGCCTAATGTGTTATTTATAGTATGGCCAGAACCATTATTCACAATAGGCTCTAGTAGTTTCATAAACGAGTTAATAACATTAGCTGGTGGTAAGAATGTTTTTGACGATGTAGAACAAGCCTACCCCATGGTATCACCAGAGGAGGTTGTCGCTAGAGATCCTCAAGTAATAATCATTAGCGGCACGGACATGTTTAAGAGTGTATCCGAGTTCCTAGAATGGGCTCGAAGCAAGCCTGGCTGGTCTAATATAACAGCTATTCGTGAGGGTAGGGTGTACATACTGGCGGGCGAGTATAATGATGTGATTGTCAGACCTGGGCCTAGAATAGCAATAGGGTTGGAAGTATTAGCGGCAATTCTTCATCCACAAGCATTCAATATCACTAGTCTCCCCGAAGTAGTGGCACCAGAGACCTTTGCATTGCCAGCGCTAAGATAGGCAGATAAAGACATGAAAACATACTCTAGGAAAAAATTATTCTACACCTTGTCAGCCACATTACTCCTCACAAGTATACTAATGATTATCATTGGTGCATGGATAGGATCGGTCAAAACCAGTGTAAGCGACGTGATAAGGATTATTAAAGAGGTTGCTAGAGAAGGTCCGGTTAGCTTCAAGCCCAGGGACAACATTGAGCTTATAATATGGGAGGCCAGGATACCTAGATGCATCTATGCCATAGTCTCAGGATACATGCTTGGCATAGCTGGTCTTCTTATACAAGCAGTACTACGAAACCCTCTTGCCGAGCCTTATCTACTAGGCCTGAGTTCTGGAGCGGTTCTCGGTATACTCGTATTATTATTGCTTACAAGTGCGCACATACTAGTGTTATGGCCTTTAGCAGGGTTTACGGGTTCTCTAGTAGTATTCATAGTAATATTGGCCATAGCTACTGCTACTGGATTATCGCCTACAGGCGTGGTACTAGCTGGTGTAGCCATTAGCTCTATTATAAATAGCATAAATACTGTAATAGCACTGCGTCAATCAGCCAAAATCTTCTATAGTATCTCTTACTGGCTCTTCGGAAGCTTATCATATGTTGGATGGACAGAGACGCTTGTATCACTAGTTATAATGGTACTAGTAGTGTCTTCTTCTATAATGTTATCAAAACGATTAAATGCACTCATGCTAGGAGACGATATCGCAGAAAACATGGGTTATAACCCTAGGAGAACAAGATTATATGCCCTATTAATAGCGGCATTAGCTACAGCTGTTGTAACAGCATTTTCCGGGCCTATAGGCTTTATAGGACTAGTATCTCCTCACCTGGCTAGGATGAGTTTTGGGGCTGATCATAGAGTACTTGTTCCAGGCACTATGCTAATAGCATCACTCATATTGTGGAGTGCTGATACGCTAGCTAGAACAGCAACAGCACCAGCAGAGCTCCCGATAACAATAATCATGGCTTTTATAGGAGCACCATACTTGCTAGGACTCTTAATCAAGACTAGATATAATACTTATGGATGAGAGGGTACCAGCAGTGCTGAAGCTCGTAAGCATCAGTGCTGGGTACAAGAAAGATAATGTTGTATTAAAAGACGTAAACCTGGAGCTTCCTGGGAGACAACTGGTATCCATAATAGGCCCTAATGGTGCTGGCAAGACTACTCTCTTGCGAGTAATCGCTGGAGTACTTAAACCAGTGAAAGGCAAGGTGTTGCTAGACGGTAGCGATATATATGAAATGAACCCCCACGAGCGCTCCAGGCTAGTAACTTATCTACCGGCGGAGAGTAGTGAAATGCCAGGGCTTTATGTGGAAGAGTACTTGTTCTCCGCAAGAATACCATGGATAACAGGAATATGGGAGTCAAGCAAGGATATAGTCTTGGTATCAGAGATTGTAGACAAACTAGGATTAACAAATCTCTTAAGACGACGCATGAACGAGCTTAGTAGCGGCGAGAAACGCAGAGTACAGATCGCGTGGTGTATACTGAGAGAAGCAGATATACTGCTTTTCGACGAGCCAACAGTGCATCTAGACCCATCGTATCAATCCTGGGTTATCAATATGCTGCGGGAAATAGCTAGAGAAAAACTAGTACTTGTAGCTATGCATGATATAAACCTCGCATTAGCCTATAGTGACCTTGTAGTTGGGATAAAAAATGGAAAATTAGTATTTAGCAGGAATCCTAAAAGCATAACTAAGGAGGACTTAGAGAAATTGTACGATACCCGGTTACTAGAGGTAAGAGATAAGTTGTCTAATACCTCCTACTACTTACCACTTGCTCATGGAAAACATGTCCTAGTATAGAATTACTCGAATGAAAAATGTCAGAGCTAGAGGGCCCAGCATATCACCCATTGTTGTTATTATAGGAAAGACGATATTGTCGGGGTCTAGTCCTCTTTGGAAAGCGATTGTGGAGACCAAGTAGCTAATTACTGATAACATTGTATAGCTTGAGATAAGTGTTAAGACCACGATAGAAGTTATGTAGGGTACTAAGCCTAGACTAGTGCTGGATAATACTATGGGTACTGGTGTAAAAATAAGACTTGCTAATACGAGTATTATTATGCTGTTAATAAAAGTCCTGGCGGCTTCTCTGCCATATTCTCTGCCAAATCTTATTGATACACTAAGCTTATTAGCTAGAATACCTGCTGTAGCACCAATAGCAGCATTCAATGCTGGGACCACGGCCAGCAGAGCTGTTGAGATCATTGCTTTAACATGAACAGCTATAAAGGCTCCACCCAGCCCGCTCGCACATGCGGCGATAATTGATATAGGTAAATTTTCTCTTATTGCTCTCCTTATGAGTTCTCCTCTGACAGCAATCAGGATTATTACTGCTAATGCCAGAGATCCTATTATGGCCCCGATCTTGATATACCGGTTTATGTATAGTAATGATAGCACTAGGAATAAGAGAGGAGGAGTGACTAGGTCAGCGACTACCGTTATTATTGGGCTAGAGAAATTCCTGGGGTCAAGCCCTCTTCTCCACGCGTATATTATTGATATAGTAGAGACTGGGACTATCAACACGAAGGATGTTAGCGAAGTTGTTAATGATACAAACATGAATGTTATACTATCAAACCCTTTAAGCCCACTTATACTAGACATGCCGAATGCTAGGAAGCCTATTGCGAGAGAAGCAAAAATGGTCACAACAAGTGCTGCGAGAGAATTAGTACAGTTAAACTTGGAGTTGATCTTTGGCTCAGCAGCACCAAGATACAATGCTGTTACAAGCCGGAATGCCAGGGCACCATAAACATCGCCTCTCAAATCCATAAGAGCTGGCAGCAAGAGCAAGAGGCTGGGATAGCTTATAACCAGGTTCTTCTTCATCATTATTATTACTCCAGCAATAATCTCCAGTACCACTAGTAGGAGAATCCCGCCCGCCTGCTCTTTGAACTCCCTCATGTACTCTTTTTCTACCAATACTATACACCACTAGTTCCCGCATCAAAGCCTGCACTACCACCCATGTAATAGTTGTTATTATGCTCAATCACTAGTACCTGGAGTTTTTTAGAAATAATAACTCATAAAATGTTTTTCATAAACTTTAACAAGAAGTAAGACGGAGATTCATGAAACAGGTCTAGTACTTTGCTTTAAACATTGTCTTACAAGTTTATTTATTGTATACGATAGTTTTCTAGCTGTTTTTTCTACAACAGGGGTCATCGAATCACCTATTGCCAGATTTTCCACCACAATACCGAGTACCAAGACATTTCTTGCGCATCCATGATTTCTTAGATAAGCCAATGTCATAGACAAGGGGATATTATGCGTAGTAGCCATATAGTTTTCACTTATCTTATCCACAGACGCTACTATTATCGAGCCGGCCGGGGCATTATTTACTACCCCATCTACTATGAGCATATTCTCTGCACATACTTTCATTAACTCGTCTACACAATTCTCTAACCCGTAGAGGCATAAGACGGCATTAGCGGTCTCTTTTATGAGATTATACACTAGTACCCCAACGGCATCATCACTTCTAAGCTCCGTACCTATGCATGCTACTACCGTATTAGGTTTGCAAAGAAAATCCTCTAGTATTTTGATTAGATCATTATTCTCAGGACTAGTGTATACTCTATACACTATGCCTAAGCCTCGCAACGTGTACCTGAAGCATCTAAGGCTTTTCTTTTATCATCTTTACAATAAGTGTATAGAGCGCCGTCATCCACGAATCCACGCATGGTAAATAATGTTCCAGGTGTATTAGCTCCTGGTTTCTCAACTAGTATGCAGTCTATTTTACCATTATCTACTAGGGGTATAAGTAGATCCATCAGTTTCCCTACTTCTACAGGATACGGTGCAACCATCTCGACAACAATAGCAGTAGGTTTAATCCTCAGTGTAGCAACATAGGTATGAAGAGTGACATTCTCGTCAGGACCTATAAGACCAAGTCTTGGGAGAAAACGTGTAAATCCTCGCTTATCCAGGTACCCAACGTAAACCCTATCACCAAGAGCTGTTGCTACATACCCTCTTGATCCGAGTTTGTTAAGGACTTCTCTGACACTGAGAGTCATTGCAAGACACTCTTCACGATTTTTGTTTTTCTATCAACAGCTCGAGATAAGTCTTATCAACTGCTTGGCCTTTTATCCCTAGATCCTTAATTATACTCTTTATTCTCTCAGCAAGAGTTCCCTCGATAACTTCGCTAATTACCTCCACCTCTATGAAACTACCCAGGTTATCTACCTTATCTATCATTACTTGTATTTCCTTATTCCTATAGATTCTTCTCTCCTTCTTAACAACAGCTACTCTTCTGAATCCTAGCCGCTCTAGGAGAAGCATTAGGGCTTCGTAGTCTCGCGTGTTGAGAGATACGGTTATCTCTTCTCTTTCCTTTACATCCTTTTTACCAAGTACGCGTGGACCTTTATAAGTCAGCTCTATGCTGGCACCTCCTGGCTCTAGTATCCTTCTTATCCTTAATGCTTCATCAGTCTCCTTAAAGTCTCGGCAAGGGTGTTGAAAATAAGTATCCTCTTCTATTCGTGACCCCAAGTACTTATATCCCTTCTGTAATAAGGCGGCTTCTACTTCTCCCAGGTTTTCACACTTGTATTTAGCTTCTACTTCTATCAATGTCTTTGCCTCGTTATTTTTTCAAAAAACGATAACAATAGTCTCACACCATAGCCTGTAGCCCCTTTGGGGTAATAGGGTGCTTTAGGCCCATGCTCTTGTACCCATGCAACACCAGCAATGTCTAGGTGTATCCATGGTGTATCCTTGGCAAAGTGTTTTAAAAAGGATGCTGCAACACACGCACCACCAGCTCTTCCACCAACATTTGTTAGATCGGCTATATCGCTTTTCAACTGGTCTCTATACTCCGGATAGAGTGGCATCTCCCATACGCGTTCGCCAGTCTCCTGGCTGGCTTCGAGAAGAATATTTTTGTAAAACTCAGTGTTAGAGAATAATCCTGCAGCATAGTTGCCTAGTGCTACTACTATAGAGCCGGTGAGTGTTGCAATATCTATGATTAATCTAGGCTTGTGGTTCTTAACTAGGTAGGCTATGGAGTCAGCTAGTATTAGTCTTCCCTCAGCATCAGTATCTATTACTTCTACAAGTGTCCCATCATACATTCTTATAACATCCCTAGGCTTGTAAGAGGTTTTGCTGGGTATATTCTCGACTACCGGTATGGCAGCGACAATGTTTATCCGCATCTTTCTCTTTGCTATAGCATACAAGACCCCTACAACTACGGCGCCTCCACTCTTATCATACTTCATATCAAGCATGCTCTCTC
>CAZCAU010000053.1:2591-6782 GCA_964496855.1 uncultured Desulfurococcales archaeon | reverse complement strand
CTAACCCGTTTTACGACTCTGGCCGCATAGGTTTAATGATGACACTTACCTACGGTACATGTACTATCCTAGGGCTTCTAGGCTTCTCTTACTACATGTATCTTTTTGTCAAGAAGAAGAGCTAAGAGGGTTATCTTGGAAGCATTAAGGGATGTGTTTGTAAACTCAGATACTGGTGAACTACTC
This sequence comes from uncultured Desulfurococcales archaeon, assembly GCA_964496855.1. Taxonomy (GTDB): domain Archaea; phylum Thermoproteota; class Thermoprotei_A; order Sulfolobales; family CAZCAU01; genus CAZCAU01. The sequence goes on along the minus strand of CAZCAU010000053.1, from coordinate 6,596 downwards.
TAAATCCCAACCTATGGTAGAAAACTAGGAGCCACTCATTCCACCTGGTAGCAGCTACCAGGTATACTTGTCTCTCCCTCTCTAGCAATCTTCTAGTGGCATCAAGAAGCAGGGCTCTGCCAAGACCTCTCCGTCTATGATTAGGATGCACCATCAGTAACTCTAGGTAGCCGGCATCTACGCCATTCACACTTTTATACCCATAGTATATCACGAAGCCTGCTGGTTCACCCTTCTCACTGAATGCTGTGATGACTTTTATGTCTACATCGTCTTTGATGCTATCGAGATACTCCAGATATCTCTCTTCATCTCCCTCCTCGTACTCATCGCCTAGCGCTGGTGCATATATCTTTTTAATAATATCTCTAACGCTATCCAGACCGGTGTATTTGAACTCATAGCCTCTGGGAGGATTAACATCTGGTTCTTCGCCACTATAGACCATGACGACACCGCCTAGATCATAATCCACCCAGTAACTAGTGTCTTGTAACAACTTGCATCTAGCACCAAAAGCTTTACCACAACCAGCTTCTATGCTAGCAATTCTACGGTCTAATAATACTCTCCTAGTTGTGCTAAGCAGTTTCTCCAAGCTATGCCTGTCTTGCACAAACGGGGTACACCAGCCTAGGAAGGCTTCGACCCCCCTGAAATGGATAAAACCATAACCTACAGGCTCCGAACCTCTCTCGACAAGTACCAGGACTCCTTCTTCTTTATCATACATACTCTTAAGATAAACAGCAGCACTCCTAGGACTCCAAGGAGACCACCACTCCTCGTTTTCTACTACTAGACACTTATTAACAAGATCCGATACTGTCCCCGCTAACCCTATGGCTTCGTCTCTGCCTAGTACACGAGCACTATACACTGCTTCCCACCTACTGGTACTCTCTAGACAATGTTTTTACACTGTTACTTTAATAATAGGTTTCTAGTGATCATCATGAAGAAGATATTAATACTAGCAGGGCCGGAGTTTGAGGATATAGAACTATTGTACCCTTATTATAGGCTCCTAGAAGAAGGATTTGAAGTCGATATTGTATCACATCCAGACTATGGTTCTCTGCTCACAGGAAAACACGGGTATACTGCTAGGGTTACTAAAAATCCTAGTGAGGTCGATGTAAAAGAGTACGCTGCTCTAGTCCTCCCAGGCGGCAGGGGTCCTGAGAGGATAAGAGTATACAAAGACATTGTTGACATAGTCTTAGGGTTTGCATTAGAGGATAAACTTATAGCAGCTATATGTCATGGCCCGCAACTACTTATATCAGCTAGCCTGAGAGAGCCTAAGATTCTCAGGGGGAGGAAGGTGACAAGTGTTCCAAGTATAAGAGACGACTTGGTAGCAGCAGGAGCCATATGGGTGGACGCGCCAGTTGTAGTAGATGATAACCTGGTTACATCAAGGATTCCCAAGGACATCCCAGACTGGATGAGAGAAGTTATTAAGAGAATCTAGAGCTGCTAGGAGGTCTGCTACCCTACTCCTTTTTCTTCTCGCTCGACTGCCACTTCATAGGCTTTCAAGATATCTCTTGTAGCCACTATTCCTACGAGCATGCCTGGCTTATCTCGTGATACAACTGGTAATCTACTAATCTTCTTTTTCTTCATCTTCTCAATAGCTTCTCTAACAGTCTCATCCGGGTATGCTACTTCCGGGTTCTTAGATGCTATATCTATGACTCTTGTCTTCTTGTACTCTTCTGGCTCAAGCTTATGCCTAGCCTTTTCTAAGTCACTCCTAGTCACGATTCCTACGAGTTCTCCTTTCTCGTTAACAACAGGGTATCCACCATACGGGTTTTCCTCAAAGAGGGTCTCAAGGACTGCGAGTGAGGCATTAGCTGGTATAGTGACTACTTTTCTAGTCATAACCTCTTCTACTCTAACAGAATCTAGTATGAAAGAAGTGAACATTCTTACTTTGACTCCTCTTCGTTCAAGTTTTAGAGTATAAATAGAGCTACCGCGTAGGAGAAGCCATGATACTACAAAGCTTGTACCAGCAGAAGCCATGATAGGAGGTATTAACGAGTAACTTCCCGACATTTCTGGTATAATTATTATAACGTTTAATGGTGCTTGTGCAGCACCAGCAAATAACGCCGCCATGCCAGCTAGCATGTACCCTGTTTCACTAGTAACAGGTCCTTGTAGTAGCGTGGCATAAACATGCCCGAGAACACCGCCCAGCATCGCACCTATGTACAGACTGGGTGCAAATATACCTCCACTCCCACCAGAACCTATTGTGAGCGATGTTGCCAGCATTTTTGATACCCCGAGCACTAGCATGAGTGTCACTGGCAGCATTCCTGCTAAAGCCATATCTATACCCTCATAACCGACTCCACCCACACCGTATTCTGGAAACACTGCAAGAAGCGTGCCAGCTAGAAGCCCGCCGAGTGCTGGTTTTAAGGATAAGTTTACCGGTATCCTGGAGAAAAGCTCCTCAATAGCATAGAAGATCCTAACCCAGACAACAGCTATCAATCCCATTAGTAATCCATGGAGTATATAGATTGGTATCTCGCTGACAGCCCATTTGGGAATACTAGGAATTATGAATGATGGTTGCCTCCCTAGAAATATAGATGCAGTAGCAGCTCCTATGACTGATGAGAATATTACTGGTATAGCATCAAAAGGCCCTATGCTTCTCATGAGGATCTCCATGCCGAAGACAGCGCCTCCTAGTGGAGCGTTAAATGTGCCGGCTATACCGGCTGATAACCCACAAGTAACTAATAGTCTCGTACAATGAGGATCTAGTTTCGCAGCCCTACCAATGAGAGAACCTATAGAAGCACCTATTTGTGCTATAGGCCCCTCTCTACCAGCACTCCCTCCAGATCCTATAGTTATTGATGATACAAAGATCTTTACTAGTGCAACACGGCTTCTAATCCTTCCCCCGCGGGTCAGCACGGCTTCCATAACTTCTGGAACGCCGTGCCCCCGTGTCTCTGGTGCTACTCTTGCTATGATGGGCCCTATAAGTAATCCGCCGAGAGCTGGTAGCAGTATTAGTGTCCAGTCAAAACTCGTAGTAGGTGATGCTAAGACGCTCAACCCGTTATGGATGTGTGTGAAGAAGATTGTCCTGAAGAACTTAATCATGTATCTAAACAATACTGCTCCTAAGCCGCCTATAACCCCTGCTATAATGCTGAGGAGATCTAATAATATTATTCTCCTAGTCTGTCTCAGCCATCTCGGAGTACTAGTTTTTCTTGCTTGCACTATTTGGTCCCGACACCTAGTGACAGGCTATTATTGAGACAAGGCATGCTATTATTTACTCATTTTATTAACCTAGTCTTCTAGTCAATATACGTGTTTTCGTCCCGGTATTATCGTTCAGGATACACGATGAGTTCTTAGGATAATAATCATGGCCGGGGACAAGCAAGTTATTTTCCACGAGAACAACTATATGCTGAGATGAGATCACTAACTAGTATACGAGCCAGAGCCGCGGAGCCCTGGGTAACGAGGAGCTAGGACCATGAGTTCTCTGAGAAAACTACCATTAAGTCTCGAGGTAATATATCAGGCACTCATCCTAGGATTCATAATATTGCTTATAATGGCAGCAGTATTCCTAGCCATAGGGGATGAAGGCTCTGCTAACCTATTAGCCGAGTATGCTTACTACCTATTAGTTGCCGGGGTAGTGTTTGCATTAATCGATATCGTCAAGAATAGAGATGCTGATAACAATGATGAAGAATAAGCAGTTAATCACTGTAATAGCAGGACTCTTACTACCATTGCTACCTATATCAATAATACTTCTCTATGACTCATTCTCGTTAACAATACACAGAGTAACTCTTGAGATAAAGGCTTCAAAACTAGTAAGCTATGAGCAAGCATTAATAATAGAGCTACTAGGGTTTTCTTCAATACTATTACTACTACTTGCTCGTGACAAGTTATCAGAGTATAGAGAAGTACTATCTAGATGTTCTTACACAA
>CAZCAU010000053.1:0-2581 GCA_964496855.1 uncultured Desulfurococcales archaeon | reverse complement strand
GCATTATTGTTATCAATGCCTCTCGGCGGGCCGGAACCCGGGTACAAGTTGTTTAACATAATCTTGTTAGAGAGAGGCTTATGGATATGCCTTGCCGTGCTCCTCCCAGTACTTCTCCCATTATCTGCATGCCTTTATTATCTTAGACATTTCTTTAACAAAGAGTTCCTGGCTAGGCACGCGTATAAAGCAGGCCGGGTAGTGGTTGCCCAGGATTACTTATTCCTGGTTGCTTCTATACTAATAGCAGTTCTCTCAATATTTCTCCCCCACACAGCTATTCTCAACCCGTCTGGCAGCATAGTATCTACTGATACATACTTTCATACCAAATGGCTAGAGATACTCGGTGAGAAGGGGTTTTTAAAAGGTGTTCTAGAATTATCGGGGACCCTGAGACCATTATACCTTGGCTTTCTCTACAGCTTATACAAATTATTAGGGCTGCAGCCTGAGGTTCTCGTAGACATATACCTACCACTCCTGGGTCTCGTAATACTTTCTCTAACAACATACTATGTTGTATCGAGGAGTAATAGTGGTAGTCCAGGAATAATATCATTACTAGCAATACTCTACTGGGCACCAATATTCGTATACGGGGGTTTCCAGACAAACCTCTTCTCATTATCTCTCGCATTACTCTACATGTATAGTGCTTGGAGACAGCAATGGAGAAAAACAGCTGTAGTCGGGGCAATACTAGGTTTATGGCATCCATGGACACTAGCATATTATAGTATTGCAGTACTTGTCTTCCTAGTACTTAGGCACAGGGATAGGCTTGGAGAGAAAATACTGTTATCCCTGGTAATACCATGGTTTACAACAATCCTTGTCAATACATCGCTACTAGAATCTGGGGCAAGTATCGTCACTGGTATTATCTCCCCCGTGCATCCAGGCTTTAACCCGTTTTTCATGCTCTACTCATATGTATGGGGGACTATTGCTAGACCAGAGATCCTCTTACCAGCAGCATGCCTACTAGTCTTAAACCGGGATAGTAGAGAAGCCTGGTTTGTAGCACCCGCGTTCCTCGCCTCCTTTTTCTTATCAGCTCCTACAGGGTTTAGAGTATTAATGCAGGCACCAACACCGCTACTCTTGTCTAGCCTGCCGAGAAAATGGCTACTACTAATACTAGTCATAGCATCCGCGTCATGGCTATACTTTATACTCTCATCAACACATCTATGAGTATTGATATGAGAATACGTTTAAATAACATATCACATCAATGTACTTTAATGGTGATGTCATCTTGGCTACTAGTGACAACACCAAGCTAAGCAGCGTCCTAGGAGTCACGGGAGCAGTACTCATAGCATTATCCGTGCTCGCATTATTCGGGAGTACAAGCCTCGCACAGACTACTAGCTACGTCTATTACGAGACCGAGGCAGGCACCATAGTATACTTAAACATAACAACGACAGGAAACTATACCGGTGAATTCTACGCTGGAGAAACACCTATGAATATATCAGTTATGTTCCCATCAGGCACTACTGGTACTGTTGAGATACTAGTAGCTAATATAACTGAGAACCAGTTATTAGCACTAGGAGCTGGATCGCCGAGGGGCTTAAGTATCCAGGCCATGATAGACTTGAAGGTGGACAAGAATTATACAGGTGAACCCCCCGTAGTAACACTGGAATTCCTGGTAGAGAGTAGTGATATACGAGCATATTATTGGACAGGCACGGAATGGCAAGAGTATCCTGACCAGACTATAGAGGCTACAGAAGGTGGCTACTTATTAACAGTAACAATAACTGCTGGAAGCATATTTGATCCTCCAATAATACTCGGGTCTCCGGCTAAGATAGTCGGTGGTATACTGCTTCCAGGCACTAGTACATCCATAGTATCACTAGTACTAATGATTGCTGGTATAATACTGGTAATGATGTCACTCATAGTTCTTAAGAAACCCAGGCTCCTAGCAAAGATAAAATAATCGGAAATCATTGTTTCACACCATATACCCCCAATTTTATAGTATTATGGGAAGGAACTGTCTTCCCAAATGCGCCCTACTTATCAATGGTAGGGAGAGAAGTTGTCAAGGTTAATCTTAGTTGAGAAACCCAGGTCAATATCTAAGACACGCTACAAGTCTCTCTTATACGAAGCAATAAAGATTAGTGCTGGCATCGCGTTAATGGTGCTCGGCGCTAAGGCTAGATTTATCCTACCATTTACCGGTATACCCTTCACGTTACAGACTTTCTCCTTAACATTAGTAATCCTATTATTTAATAAGAGAGCACCTGCCGTGCTATCATCATATCTTATCCTAGGCTTGTTAGGAGCACCCGTGTTCGCGCTTGGAGGCGGCCCCTTCTACTTGTTATCACCGACTTTTGGTTATCTCCTAGGCTTTGTAATAGCCTCGTTGTGGGGCAGGAACATTAATCTGTAGCTTTTTGTATCATTCTATATCCTTCTATGCCTTTCAAGGCTATGAGGTAGGCTGAGGCGGCATGTCTATCAAGTCCGTATTTCTTCATTACTTCATCATGTTCTTTAGAATAAGTCGTTCCTTTTGGATCTATGTATTCAGTATTAATAG
>CAZCAU010000052.1:0-7034 GCA_964496855.1 uncultured Desulfurococcales archaeon | reverse complement strand
CGTATTTATCCATTCCATAAAGAGGATACAGAGGGATTCTTTTTATGCAAGCTCAGAAAAAGCAAGTAGCGATAGCAAGCACTAAAGATAGTGACAGAATAAATGCTTTCCTAAGCATCTTTAATACTTCTTTTAGAGAACTAGTTGCAATATTAGACATTCAATCACCATTGCTCATCTATAAAGAGGAAGAAAACGGTCTCAGGACACTTTACCTTGTAGACAAAAAACAATATTCCCTTATCTACAAGCTTGTAAGAACTAGTAGTGTAAAAATAACACATGCGGGAATGTATCTAGGGGTATTAAAATCCACGGATTTCATACCGTCCCTACATCTAGGCTCTGTTCTTGCTAGAAAAAAGATAGCTAAAAATAATTTAGTATGGATAGACGAGCATGCATCTAAGCTGTATACCTACGGCAGAGACGTGTTTGGCTGTTCTATTACCAAAAAGTCTCCGGGAGCCTTCAGAGAGAACATGTGGGTTTTAGTCATGGACAATCACGATGAGTTCTTAGGCTGGGGCAGGTTATTGGCATCACTGGAGAGCATAGAGGATCAGTGCAAAAAACCAGTAATTAAGAATATGCTAGATATTGGTATGTATCTACGCTGCGAGGAAAGCACGTGTTTCCCGCCTGAGATATAAGAGGTGCTGAAGTCTTCCTGTACGGGTACTCTCGTACCAGGTGTATTAGAAGAAAATTAGATTTATTAGCATTGTGAAGAGATACAGACAGATAGTAGATAAAAATAAGCAGAGTTGATGCAGAAGTGGAGGATAAGACATTTCTACTAATAGATTATACTGCTAAAATAAAGGATACTGGCGAGGTAATGGAGACAACCATAGAGGAAGAAGCAAAGAAAGCAGGAATATACAAGAAAGACGAGAAGTATGAGCCTCTTCTTGTGATTCTCGGCGAAAAGAGGGTGATAGAGGGCTTAGAAGAAGCTCTCTACAATATGAAAGAAGGAGAGGAAAAAGAGATCGAGATACCACCCGAGAAAGCCTATGGTGAGAGGGATCCACGCAAGATCCGTGTTATCTCCATTAAAGAGTTTAGGAAAGCCAAGGTAGAACCTGTTCCTGGCAAAATAGTCGAGATAAATGGCGTGCCAGCAGTAGTCAAATCTGTGTCTGGTGGTAGAGTACGTGTAGATTTCAATCATCCCTTAGCAGGTAAGACCCTGATATACAAGGTAAAAATAGTGCGCAAAATAGACGATCCCGTGGGGAAGGTAAAGTACCTTGTAAAGAGACGCATAAGAAGAGCTTCACCAGAGAAACTCGAAGTTAATATAGGTGACTCTACAGTTGAGATAAAAATACCAAGCGAGGCTATGCTTCAAGATGATATACAAATAGCTAAGATAACGATTGCAAGAGAGATCTTCGACTACATAGACGGGGTAGAAAGAGTAGTTTTCAAAGAAGAGATAGTGAAACCAAAGCCTAAAGAGGAAAAGAAGGAAGAGGCTAAGGAGACCGAAGAGAAGGAAGAAAGCACGGGTAGGCAGGCTTAATACTAGATTTATTTATTTTCGAACAGCTTAATCTATAACACCTGTTTCTCTAGCTAGGCGTTCTGCTGCCTCCCATGTCAGCCCATCTGATCCTAAGATTGTGTATCGCTCAGGCCTTATCTTATGCGCTATCGTTAATGCTTTTACAATAATGTAGTCATCTATTCCTAACTCGCGCGCTGTCACGGGTAAGCCCATCCTTTTCAGGATAGTTCTTACTTTACGCCAGTAGCTCTTGCCATGGAGATAGAGCATCATAATAGTTCCCACACCAACTTGCTCTCCGTGAAGAGCTGGGCGTGGAGCTAATATATCGAGTGCGTGGCTGAACAAGTGCTCTGAACCGCTAGCAGGCCTTGTCGAGCCCGCAATGCACATAGCTACACCACTACTTATTAAGGCCTCAACTAGTATCCTGATGCCCGGCTCATCACTCTTGGCTATCTCATGACTATACTTGATAACATGGCGAGCCGACATAAGCGCTAGAGACGCAGCATAACCACCATAGTATTCTCCTTTTAATCTATGTGCAAGTCTCCAATCCAGTACAGCAGATAACTTAGCTATTGCATCACCAGCTCCAGCCTTATTGAGTCTCGGAGGCGCTTTTACAATTATAGAGGTATCTGCGAGAATAATATCCGGCTCTTTCGTGTAGAAAGATGTTGGTCTTTCGGCTCCCTTAAAACTAGAGAAAGGTGAGGATATCCCGTCATGAGAAGCTGCTGTGGGCATGCTTATGAGAGGCTTATTCAGTTTTGCAGCAACATACTTTGCGGCATCGATGGATTTGCCTCCACCTACTCCCAGTACTATGTCTGGTTTACTTTCATGAACCTCTTTATACAAGTCTTCGATTTCATCCCGTGATGGTGTCTTGACTATGAAGTGTGTTACGTCGAAGTTACTGTCTTCTAAGACCTCTATTACCTTCTTACCAAATAGCTTTAAGACGTTAGGCCCTGTTATTATTACTATAGCAAACCTATTATAAGGAGGTTTGACAGCTATGATACTCTTTATATAATGTGGTATATCTGGTATGAGATTACTGCCCACAATCACCTTGCGTGGTAACAATATTACGTGCTTATCTTTGTTCATCAGTTGCTTCCTCTCAAACAGATTATTAGTATTGCTTTCTATATTTCTCTACACTGTTCATAATAACTTATCTAACTTTTCTAAGTTTGGGTTATCAAGCGTATTAGCTAGGAAAAACTATATTATATACTTACCTGAGGAATAACTACATGCAGTAGGTGCTAGCAACGATGATTATGCCTGTAGATGCATCTTCTATGGAGAGCCTAAAACATGGTACAACAACTGTTGGTATAAGGGTAAAAGAGGGAGTTGTACTAGCAGCGGATAAGAGAGCAACAGCGGGTCATCTAATAGCTCATCGTAAAGTGAAGAAAATAGTAAAAGTCACCGATAAAATAGCTATAACTATAGCAGGACTAGTTGCTGATGCGCAAGCACTAGCTGACCTTTTGAAAAACCAGCTTAGCTATTACCGTATAAGCGTAAAAAAGGAGCCAACAGTTTATACAGCCGCCACGCTTCTATCACTAGTCTTGTATTCCTCGAAATGGTTCCCGTACATAGTACAATTACTTGTTGGCGGATATGATAATGAGTCAAGACTATATGCCCTAGACTGGTTTGGCACGCTTACGGAGGAGGAATATGTTGCCACAGGCTCGGGCTCCCCAATAGCCTTGGGCTTATTAGAGGAAGAGTATAGCCGTGACCTGAGCATAGATGAAGCTGTAGAACTCGCCAGAAAAGCAATATCATCTTCGATAAGAAGAGATACAGCAAGTGGCGATGGAATAGACGTAGCTATAATAACACAGAAAGGCTACGTGGAGAAAACTCTTAGCTATATTAGTAAATAACAATGTAGGGGGATAGCTCTAGAGGCAGAACATATATAACCCCTTAAGAATAATAGAAGCAGGATCTATAGAGATACGAATTATATGCAGCAGCCCTATACGCAGTCACACGCTCCCTTGCTGATACGATTAAAGATAAAATTAGTATTATATTATAGGATGCCATAATGCCTGCTATTCACGCTACTATAGATCAAATGTATGATAAAAAGCCTGTACTTAGGGTAGTGTTGTATTGAAGGGTAATACCGGTGTTTCAGGTAGAAGGAGTCATTATACAAGTAAATTGCTAGCCTTCATAAGGGATACTATATTCAAGTATCTGCCTTCTAATGCTGTAATTACTAGGATAGAATTCGAAGGACCTGAGATAGCAGTCTACGTAAAGAATCCTGAAGCTGTTATAGAGCAGTCAGGGCTTATCCGGAGCATAGCAAAAGCTATTAAAAAGAGAATAGTTATACGTACAGACCCATCTATAAGGAAGATGCGTGAGCAAGTTGTAGAGATAATAAAGTCTCTTGTACCTCCCGATGCAGGTATAACAGATATAAGATTTGATGAAGTTCTAGGAGAAGCTGTTGTTAAAGCCAAAAACCCACGCTTAGTTATAGGGAGAGACGGTGTTCTCCTAAAGAGGCTTACAATAGAGACTGGCTGGAGAATACGGATAGAGAACGAACCACCAATACCCTCACGCATAGTAGAGGGGGTCTTAACAGAGATGCTTATGAGAAGCGATGAAAGACGCGACATCTTGCGAAGAGTAGGCGAACGGATACATAGAGACATAATTTTCGAAAACAATTTTGTGAGAATAACTGCTCTAGGAGCTTTTAGAGAGGTGGGAAGAAGCGCTATATTAGTAGAAACAGCCGAGAGCAGGGTTCTGCTAGACCTAGGTTTAAACCCTGGTGGCACATCACCACAAACTCTCTATCCTAGAATAGATATTGAGGCACTCAGACCTGATACATTAGACGCTGTAGTTGTATCGCATGCACATCTAGATCACTGTGGTCTTGTACCTCTATTATACAAGTATGGTTATGAAGGCCCAGTCTATACTACGGCCGCTACACGGGACTTAATGATACTAGTCCAGAACGACTATCTAGATGTCAGTCTACGTGAAGGTTCGTGGGCACCATATTCATTAAAGGAAGTTCGGAAAATGATTCTACACACAATTGCTCTTGATTATGAAGAGGTAACAGACATAGCCCCTGATATTAGGCTTACACTCTATAATGCAGGACACATCCTCGGCTCAGCAATGATTCACCTACATATAGGGAGAGGTCTTCACAATATCTTGTATACTAGTGATTTCAAGTATGCAAAAACAAGGCTTCTAAATAGAGCACATGATGTTTTCCCACGTGTAGAGACGCTTGTGATGGAGAGTACTTATGGAGCTACTGAGCAGAGACCGCGTGAGGAGTCTGAGAAAGAATTAATTGATGTAATAAAGAAAACCATAGAGAGTGGGGGCAAAGTACTGATACCAGTAATGGCTGTTGGCAGAGCCCAAGAAATAATGATTATAATCGAGGACGCGATAAGAAAGGGTTTCCTGCCAGAAGTTGATGTGTACATAGACGGATTATTACATGAAGCTACAGCTATACATGCTAAGCATTATAATCTTCTAGCAAGTGATATAGCGGGTAGAATAGCTAGGCATGATAATGAAAACCCGTTCCTAGCTAGCTTCTTTAAGAGAGTCAAAACAAAGGAGGAGAGAGAAGAAATAGTCCATGGACCACCCTCAGTAATCCTAGCTACTTCTGGCATGCTGACAGGCGGTCCCTCGGTAGAGTATTTTAAGATGATGGCTCATGATCCGAGAAACGCATTAGTGTTTGTAAGCTACCAAGTCAAGGGTACTCTTGGGAGAAGAGTAAAGGATGGTGCAAGAGAAATAAAGATGATGGGTGAAGAAGGAAAAGTCGAGATACTGAAAATAAACATGCAGGTATATAGTATCGAGGGCTTTTCGGGGCATAGCGATAAACGGGAGCTACTTAATTTCCTTGCACGTATGCATCCTAAACCTAGGAGAATAATACTGAATCACGGCGAGCCGGAAGCGATAGAAGAACTTGCACGTAGTATTAGGAGGAATAAGATAAGGCTAGGGTTACCGATAGGAACAGAAGTCTTGTATCCATCAATTCTTGACTCAATAAAACTTACATAAGATGAGAAGGAGAGACTAGAAAGTCTTCTCAAGAATTTTCCATATCTTATCACCTACATAATGTAGATTCTTTACCACACGTCCACGACGCTGGGCAAGGTACTCTTCCAATTCTTCTCTTGTCACAATGAAGTATCCTGCAGACAATACATAGTTATCTTCATTTATAATGATACATGTTTTCAGCTTGTCTGCTTTATTGAGATCTACCGAGACTATGCCGGGCGCCATCACATCAGCCCCATTAAGTATGTGTTTCACAGCTCCTTTATCAACAACTACTTTGCTGTATGCTTCGAGAAAGGTATTGCTGAGTTTCGGGGCTAGAGAGTGTTTTCTGTAAAAGATGCCGAGATACGGTATATAGAATTCTCTCGGCTTGTTTTCCACTTTTCTCTCCATGACGATAAGGAATGGCAGTTCATCGATAATGTATACATGGATGCCATCTTCTTTTATTCTGGCAAATTCGACCTTTGAATTCTTTAGAATATCAGCAATAGCTGTCCCGCTTGGTAAGCGTTCTATTAATTGCTTCTTTTCTTTCTTAGATAGCATTCGTCTTTGAATGCTCAGATAGCACCACCTAAGACTCTTTCGTACATTAAGTTTATGATTAGCAAAGAAAACTATATATGGCTAAGGGAAAAGAAGCATTAGGGGAGCTGATAGAGCATTGGCTGAGACAGCGCATAAGATATTGATGGAGTCTCTAGGCTCCATAGTACTTGTAAAACTAAAGGGTGGAAGAGAGGTACGTGGAAGATTAAAGAGCTTCGATCAACACCTGAACATAGTGCTAGAGGATGCAGAAGAGTTAAAAGGGGAAAACACAAGGAAGCTGGGAACGATAATAGTTAGAGGAGACAACGTAATCCTTATATCACCAGCCACAACTTAAGAACCCCTCTAGGGGTGTGTAGCAGAATGGTCAAAGGAACAGCGTCTTTCGGTAAAATGAGCAGTGGCAAGACTCACATAAGATGCCGTAGGTGCGGCAGACACTCATTCAACGTAGCCAAGGGCTACTGCGCTGCATGCGGATTTGGCCGCTCTAAAAAAATAAGAAGATACTCCTGGCAAAACAAGAAAGTTAATCGTGTAAGGATACGCTAAACCATACCTATTCTCCTCTCTAGCTCGTACATTTCTTACACTAGTTCTTAGTAAAAGAGTCTTTAAAATAGTCTTCTCAGAATCCTATACAAGAACTAATACAAGAACTAACTGTTTACTAGATTTATTTTTAGAGAAAAGGACGTGGTGCGGCGGCCGGGATTTGAACCCGGGATCTCCGGCGCACCACGCCAGCGCGCTCCCCGAGAACTTACGATATGGTTAGTTATTTAATAAGCGTTTCTCTAAATACATCATGTGGTTCTCATGATCCTTG
>CAZCAU010000051.1:0-7306 GCA_964496855.1 uncultured Desulfurococcales archaeon | reverse complement strand
CCTTTTATTTTATTACAATTTTACTTAACAATTATTTATCTTAAAGAAGATTAGTCGGCAACTGAAGAAGTATTATGGGGAAAGGCAACAAGATAGCGGGGAGCGCGCTGGCTTGGCAGGCCGGCGTCCTAGTCCAGGCTAGACGACCGCCGCAACCATTAATCATTACTCAAAACTATCACTTATTTAATTTTCTTGATTGTTGGTGGCTTCTTGATCTTTATCCTGTGCTCTGCTGTACGTGTCATCTCTCTCAGGATGTCGTTTTTACAAATTACACCTACTAGTACTCCTTCCTCGTTCACTACTGGCAAGCCGTCAACGTTCTCTTCAAATATCGTCTCAATAGCGGTTTTCAGGTTATCGGTTGTTTTTACAACTCTTTTCGTAGGAACTGTTGCATCGATAGCGAGAAGCGGGGTTATCTTAACATATCTGCCACGTCTAGCAGCTCCTCTCACAAGTTTTCTTACCCATACGAGTCGGCGACTCTTAATACCTTTTACAGAATCCTCATACGCAATGAAGGGTAGCCTGTTGGCTGATACTACTCCTCTAATATTTCTTCCATCATATACTGCTATAGCGTCTAGATAGAATGTCTTCATTTTTGTGATAACATGGTTAAGACTATGGTACGGGTGAACTATGCCGATTCTCCCTGGAGTCATAACATTTTCTACTAATACTTCTATAGCATCTCTGGACTTTTCAGCATATGCTTTAACTAGAGTATCTTTTGTTATGAATCCAGCAATATTACCTGTTTCATCTTCGACTATTGCTACTTCTGAGTTATTAACCACTAATGTGTAAGCAGCTTTCTCTATAGGGTCTGTTGTTTTGACCCGCGGTATGCTTGTGTTTAGAACATAGTCTATGAACATCTTATCGCGGATTCTCCTCTTCCATAGAGGACCCTGTGTAGCAATGGCTTTTAGCATACTCCATTTACTCACGTATCCCAGTATGTTCTTGTTTCCATCAATAACCAGCAAGTAGTTTGTTTTCTTTCTTAACATTTCATTCCTGGCATGCTCTACTGTATCATTTATACCTATAGCTGGCATGCTTTTCTCCATAATATCGGATACGGTGACACCTATTATGGGCGGCACTATCTCTCTGGCTACGGCGACTTGGTGGAGAACCTCACTAGTCTTAACATAGCTCACACGTTCTTCTCTTGCTACAGGTAGTGGTAGTGACACTGGTTTGACTACTGGTCTCTCTGGCTTCCTGCCTTCGAGATATGCTCTTACAACATCAGCTTGCGTGAGTATTCCTATGACTCTTCCCTTCTCATCGACTACTGGTAGAACTGTAAAGTCATTTTTAATCATAACGTCAACTGCTATTTCGATTGGTGTGTCTGGTGTAGCTACTAATACTCCTCTAGTCATTATTCTCTTAACTTTGGCAACAGTTTTTACTCCTTTCTCGCTCTCTCTGTGAAAATACCATCTGCCACGTGTGACCATATCCTTAGGAGTCACAATACCCCAGGGTATGGGCTCCTCCTTGCTTCTAACAATTATAAGTGCTGGCTGTGCCCGATATACAAACTTGCTCCATACCTTAGTTACTGGTGTATCAGCTGTTATTAAATACTCGTCAAGGTTCTCCACAGTCATGACTTCGCCTACGCTCTTTGCTAGGGGTTCAAGACCAGAGTCGATAAGTGCTTTCAGTATATCACGCATCGAGATAATGCCTATAACACGCATGTTTTCAAGAGTATCAATAACAGGTGCGGCCCATAGTTTATTCTCTATAAGTGTCTTGTAAATCTCCCATATATCGGCATCACGTGTGAATACGGGGAACTCTCGCATTACTTCGCTAATTCTTATACTGCTCTTTCTACTAGTTGGTATTATTGCCTCTACCCATGTTATGAAGCCTTCTAGCTTCATCTCCCTTTCATTATTAACAACAGGCAGGACTCTCTCGTCTATGTCTCTGAACAGTCTTCGTGCCTGTGTTACAAGCATGTCTCTTGTCACAAAATAGCGGATAGGTCTCAGTATCTCCCATGCTCTAATCATTTTTCAAAACACCCTCTATCACTTATCCACATTGCAAGATAATATAATCTTACATGGTACTTTTAGGTCACAACAATTTTTATAATCGACCCCGAGAAGCTTGAGCAGAATAATTTCAGCTGACACCCCGTGTCTCTAAGAAACAAAGGTTACCGATCAACCTATCAATACACACTACTTCTCCTAAGCAAATGAGGAGAGTATAGTGCCCGGAATCGCGTGCCCCTATTGCGGCTCTCTGGAGACCATATGGGATTATAAAAATGGATACGTAGTGTGCAGTAGATGCGGCTATGTGCTCGATAAAATATATGATATGCACGCTGTACGCCACTATTATGATGATAGCACTAGCTATGATAACCAGTATGGCACACATGCCTGCATTAACACGTATTCGGGAAAACTAGTCCTAGCACAAAGAAGAACAAAGAAATACTTTAGTCTCGTGAAAAGCCTTAAGGATAAAGATAAGTTTACAATACATATCGAAGCAGGAATAGCCAGTGCGAACAAACGGGTTAAAACGATTATTCGTAAAGACACCTTGAGACTAATAGAGGTTCTAAGGAGAAAGGGTGAAATCGCTGAAAGTCTTAAAGAAATAGATACACGCTATCCGCGTCTAGCCAGCAGGACTGAGAGAGTAAGAATAGCGGCTGCCCTGATGCTTTTTATGATTAGAAATGGCGAAGATCCGGCTAAGAGGCTCAAAGAAATAGCAAAGAATACTGGGATAAGCATGGTTCATGCAAGAAGAATACTAAGAATATTTAAAAGCTACAGGCTGTTAAGAAACTGAGAGATGTGAAGGTGGTTAGTGGAGAAGAGCAAAAAATATTACCACCATTGGTGGCTAAGAGGACATATCTCTATACCTATGACGAGATTTACTCGAAGATAGTTAATAGGATAAGAAAGCGTAAGAAGTTATCGTACTTAAAGAAGATGGAAATAGTATACAATATACTCTATGACAATTACTCTCGAAGCCTTGATGCTATAGGACGATTACTAACAGAGTCTGATGAATTCTATATCGAGCTTTTCAGAATAGGTTTTGGAGATAATCTATGGTCTTGCTATAGGAAACTACGCAGGAGACTCTGCCTGCTTAGAGAAATAATGGACACATACAAGTTATTAGTTCTCGAGGAACCTGGGAATAGTCATAAGTATCATAGAGAAGCTATTGGAAGAATGCTCTCACTGTTCAAACGGTCACGGAAATGCATATCATTGCTTAAAGAGTTTCTGATAACAGTCTCTAAAATGCCAGCTATAGATACAAGGCTGCCGACCCTAATCGTAAGCGGTATTCCTAATGCTGGTAAATCTACGTTTGTTAGAACGGTTTCATCTGCCGAACCCGAAGTTGCGCCATATCCCTTCACTACGCAAGAAGTAATAGTGGGCCATGTCATGCTGGGTGTACATAAGTTGCAAATCATAGATACTCCTGGGATTATCGAGAGGCCCGATGAAAAAAGAAACCCTATAGAGAGACAAGCACTAGCCGCTCTCTTAAAGATAACTGGTGGTATAATATTCCTAGTAGATCCTACAGATAGGGCTTACCAAGACCTGTGGCATCAATATAGGCTTCTTCAAGAACTTGATGAAAGATGTAAGAAGAAAATACTGGTAGTTATAAATAAGATAGATGTAGCACCTGGTCATATGATAAACAAAGCAGTAGAACTATTTTGTTCTAAGTATCCATGCGAAAAAATGTGTGCACATAACAAAGAATATGCTATGAATGTTTTAAGGAGAGCATATTCTATCTGCTACGAATCATTTAATGATTCAAATACTTAATCCCGGAGATCTTACTCTCAATTTGAACGGCTTATCTCTGTCTCCTTCTACACTTATCTCTGTTTTTTCCAAGAACATCTTTGTTACCATAATATTAGTATATGCGTGAAGAGTTAATCGTGCCCCGCTAACAATGCTAGTTCCGCTGGCTAGCGCTAGGTAGGGAATAATCATATCCGACATATGCCTATCTAATGCTGCTCTAGTTTTGAGATCTTCAAGTAATTTGACTGCGGCTTCTCCCCCCACTTTTTCTGCCCGTTTACCTTTTGCTCCTAGGGCATCACTACCAAGGATAGAGTTTTTTGTCAGGGCCCAAAGCGTGATGCCACTACCAGGTCCTAAGGCTTTCTTAGAAGACTCTGGTTCCCACTCAATCTCTATTCGGGGCACTATCCCGATTTTTGAAGAGATCATTAGCTTTGCTGCATTGGCTTGTCTCTCGGCCACATGTCTGGGCAACTTCCATGCATGTGAGATACCTTCAATAATCTCTACGTCTCCGGATTCTTCGATTACCATGGGTCTGAGTTTCCCCGGTGGTTCGCTTACCTCGAAAACCACGATTCCTCCTCCTCTAGGATAATGGCCGCGCTGCACAACACTTATACTTAACTTATAGCCTAGTAGTCGTAGAATCCTCGAGAAGACTACTCTCATATAATCTATAGTGGGGCTCATGGGCACGTCTGTTCCCCCTCTTATCCATATTCGTACAGGTTGGGGTGCAAAAGCAGCGATAGGGGTAACTGCTTGTATTATCAGTGAGATGCTACCAGCTGTTCCTATATCTATCTTAAAGGAACCCCCTCGAAGACGCCGTGGCTTGAATACAAGTTCTGTAGAACCTATTCTTAAACCTTCTACTTCCGCCCCCGATAACATTGCTACAGCTTTGACGCTGTTTAGATGCTGTGGTTTAAGCCCAGGTTTCGAGCGCTTTGCTCTAATATTGTATATTCTTATAGGCACACCCAAGATGCTTGAGAGGGCGAGAGATGTTCTTAAAACTTGGCCTCCACCCTCGCCTATGCTTCCATCTATTTCAAGCATATTCATATCTTACCACACAGGCTACTCTTTGTTACTCTTTTTTCACGACTTCTCTGAGCCTTGAGATGCCATCTAAGCTCTTAATTATACTCGCAACACTTTTAGGTACATATTCCTCCCAAGGCGCGCCTGCAAGCATTAATTCCCGTATCCTCGTACCGCTGTACTCGCTCCGCGAGTAAACAGGGGGTTTAAGTACCCTTAGCCCTGCTTCTCTGAATAATCTAATTACAAGTGGATTACGCGATATACCTGTGTCGAAAGGCGGTAAGAGAGATCTAAGATAACTTACCCAAATGCTATTTACTTGTATGTCAGGTACTGGGACTATGTATATCCTTGAAAAATCTACGTTTATTTCCCTAAGTGCTTCTCTTATCATTAACATTCTTTCTCCAGCAGTGAAAGGATTTTCAAAGGTATGGCTTTCTTGAGCACTACCGATTACTATGATGAGTTCATCTACTCTTTCTAAAGCCCACTTTATAACCTCTATATGACCTTTATGAACAGGCTGAAACCTGCCCGGCAACACAGCTCTTCTAGGCTTTATCGTCATTGCATCTCTAGGCAAACTTCGTCACCAACATTTACCTTAAGTTTTTCTGCTGCGGACCCCTTATTAACTGCTATCTCGAGGAACCCGAAACTGTTAAAATACATAACTAGAGAGCCTGGGGGTACATCGCTAAAGGCTCTACCTATGTAGCCCTTTAATCCATTAATCTTGAAGACTTTTGCTGTACTTACTAACTCCTTAATAGTTTTGTCAAGTTGTATGGAGAAGGCTACGTTACCGAACTTGTCTATGTGCACGGCTTTAGCACAAAGTGTAGAAGTATCTACTAACCTATATCCTACTATATTAAGCTTCACAATATTATCAATGCCTATCTTCGGACCTATAGTTTCTAATCTATTATTACATGCAAGCCAGGCAGCTATAGGTGCAAACACGTCTCTGCCGTGAAAAGTATATGATATATCTCCTAATAGCAACTCTTTATTCTCTATCACTCTGATATCGATCACACCGTCTTCCATAATGCTTTGATAAAGCACACCATTGTCGGGGCCTACAAAGAAGTATCTCTTTGTTCTAACAGCTAAGGCTTTTCTCTCAGAACCAACACCAGGGTCAACCACTACTAAAAAGACTGTTTCTTCAGGAAACCATTTAAAAGAATTATACAACACATACGATGCTGAGATCAAGTTAAAGCTTTCTATATTATGGCTTATATCAACAAAATCCACAGAACCACATCGTTTCAAAATAACTGCTTTCATTATGGAGACGTACGGGTCTAGGAGACCGAAGTCCGTAAGTAGTCCGATTATCTTCTTCAAGCTATTGTGTCACCTCCAGGATAGATTTTATTACTCTGTGTGAATGTAAATCTATGATCTATGCATGCGGAATCCAGCGATGCCAGATAATAGTATTGTCTACCCCGGCTACTTAAATAAGATGTTCAACATAAAGCCGTCAGTAGAAGCTAAAAGACTTGCTTTAAAGTACGGTTACTTGTCTTATATGATAGAGCGTTACTTCAGGTTTCTTGGTCGTGAAAAAACACTAATGTTACTGGAGGCAAATGAAAAACCGCTTGGAAAGAGTATAAGATGTAACGACTACCTAATAGGGTGTGAAGAGTTAAGAAAACGATTACATGCTAAGGGTATCTATATAGAGAAAATATCTTGGCTTCCACACGGATACCAGGTCGTCAGGGAGAAGTATCCTATAGGGGCTACTCATGAGTACCTAAAGGGATATTATTATATCCAGAGACCAGCAGCAATGCTTCCAGCATATGTCTTGGATCCAAGACCCGGTGATGTGGTAATAGACTTAGCCGCTGCTCCTGGGGGTAAGACTACACAAATAGCTCAACTTATGCGTGATAGAGGATTAGTAATTGCAGTAGATATATCAGAGAGAAGACTCAAGGCGTTGAGAAACCATAGTAAACGTATGGGTTTTACAAGCATAGTAGCCATAAAGGCTGATGCTACTAGATACATTAGTTCGTTAAGGTCTTTAGCCCACAGGATACTGTTAGATGCTCCTTGTACAGGCGAGGGACTTATACGTGTTGACAAATCTCGTAAAAAATCACGTAGCATCAAGGATCTTGAGTACATGTATTATAAACAAGTTAAAATGTTGTACATAGCTTTAGAGTATCTTGTAGAGGGGGGAGAAGTAGTTTATTCTACCTGTAGTATTGCACCTGAGGAGAATGAAGCGGTAATAGATACTGTGCTCTTAAACTGTGGAGACATACGTGTAGAACCATTATCTCTGCGCATAGGTGTTCCAGGCCTTACAAGTTATGGAGACATAGACTTTTACTCAAAGGATCTACGTAATTGTAGAC
>CAZCAU010000050.1:0-8239 GCA_964496855.1 uncultured Desulfurococcales archaeon | reverse complement strand
AGCTATAGCTGTGTATGGGCTTAACAAGCTTGTTAGAGAAAAAACTGTTTTAAGAACACAGGGTAGAAAAGAAGCTGAGAGGCATAAAGGATAATGATCTTAGGAGATAGAGAGCTGAGGTACTATATCGAGAAAAAACTAATAGTAATAGAGCCCTTTGACCCACAAATTATCAGAGAAAACGGTTTAGATCTTAGACTAGGAGATGAGATTGCAAGACTTAAACCTACTAGTGAGCCTTTTGACCCGAGAAATCCTCCTAAAGACTTGAGTAGATATTATGTAATAGAGCGAGGAGACTCGTTTGTAATAAATCCACACGAACACGTACTGCTAACGACTCTCGAGTATATAAAGTTACCAAGTGATTTAATGGCATTTGTGAATCTAAGAAGCTCTTTTGCCCGCTTAGGAATATATGCCCCGCCATGTGTTCATCCCGACACGATTATTCATACAGATAATGGATTAGTGCTAGAGGCTTCTCAGGCAAGTACTGTTATCTCGTACCAGCCAGAAACAGGAGAACCCCTTCCTGGAGCCGTAACGGTAAAAGCATTAACAAGGAATACTAGTAGGCAACTTATCCGGGTAACAACAAGTCTTGGATGGATAGATGTCACGCCAAATCATAAATTCATGGTATTTGACCCACTGGGGCTGGATCAGGCTTGGGTAGAAAAGACTGCTTATAGCATAGAACTAGGAGACCTTATTGCTGTGCCAGGTAGGATAAGTTATTCTACCAATAACTCGGAAAACATGCTAGAACCACTGCCTGAGACTTGCGTCAAGCCTCGTGGAAAACTACTTGATAAAATCCTTGAAATTATCAGCGAGAGGGGCTGGAGCAGAGACTTGTATGAGATATTAGATGATGATCTTCAGGTAACCATAAGTAGGCTCTTGAGCGGCGAATGTGCAGGCTTTTCTACATTTAAGCACTTACTACAAGCATTGGGATTAAATTATTCTTACAAAGATCTCTTAAACCAATTAGACTACTACGATAATTCTCTGAAAAAGTATAGGCCTCTGCAAGTGCTTGCAAAAGAGATTAATGATAAACTCTCATACTTTGTAGGAGTAGTTACTGGGAGCAGTATATCACGAGTAGATGAGAAAGGAGAAGTAAAGATAATAGCAGAATTTAAGGATCAAGAAGATCTTTTAGAATTCATGAATGTCATCAACAACATTATCGTCACGCCCGATGACTTGGATATTACTATGATTGAGAGTAAAAAGAAAATACATGTGAGGTTAACCGGGGATACTAGAAACTTATTAATACACAACTTCCCCGAGAGCTTCCTTGAGAATCCGGGTAAGAGAAGTGTTCCTCTAAACATTCAGACAAGTACTACTAACATAGTTGGAGCGTTCCTTAAGGGGCTCTTCGACGTAAGAGGAGTGGAAAATCCTGTTGGCTACAATGTTGAAGGATTAAAACTCGCAAAACAATTACAATTATTGCTCTTAAGATATGGTATACATGCACGTCTCAGTAGTCGTAGTAATGGTTATGCAGTAGAGATATGCACAAGCGATGATATAGAAGTATTTATGAAAGAAGTATTAGGTAGTAAAACACGCGCCTTGAAGGCTTCAACTACCAGGGCGGAGAAAGTAAAAGTTGTTCCTCTAACCCTCTATGCAGCAAAGGTACTAGAGAGACTTAGTATTATGAATAAGAGCCTAGTACGCGAAATTAGTGATTTTGTAAAGAATAGAGAATTACCCTCTAGCATTATTCCTATGATCTTAGAAGAACTCATAGAGTATAAGCCAGCGGGTTATATGACAGCATATAAGCATATACTATTCTTATCCAATTACTACTGGGACAAGGTTATCAATAAAACATCATATGAATACAATGGTTACATTGTAGATTGGCAGACGAAAACACACTGGTATCTTGCAGGCATTTATATCACACACAATACCATAGTTGACGCCGGGTTCGAGGGTACATTAACTATAGAGCTTGTTGGAGGAGAATTCCCTGTAAGACTCTACCGCGGCGACAGGTTTCTGCACCTGGTATTTGCTAAGCTGACAGGGCCTGTCGAGAAACCTTATAGGGGACGATACTTACGACAAAGAGGAGTTACTATACCATGGTTTACAAAAGATAGTTTATAAGTGACTTTTAATCACCCTACTACTTGCCTGATACATGTACGTTACTAACTAGTATTGCTGGTGCATAGTAGTTTGCTAGATTATCCACATTCTTTCCTACAAGCAATAGGTTTTCTCTCAGCATTTTCCAGAAGTCCGCTGATAGTACTACACCTTTTACCCTCTCGACCTCTTTACCCTTATCATACAGTATTCCATGTGTCACAGTTGCATTAAATTGGCCGCTTACAGGGTTTGATAACCATAGACCTACAGTATCACAGACAACTAGTATTCTTGGCTCCTCAATCATTTCTTCGAGAGAGGCATCGCCTGGCTCACACACTAAGTTGTTTGGCCTGGGTCTAGGCCTGCTAGACGGTGTCCTATGCGCATTGCCGGTGGATTCTCTTCCATGAATCCTAGCGGTATATGTATCATATATGAAGCTTCGTAACACGCCTTCTTTTATAACTTCTATACGCCGGGTAGGAATACCTTCATCATCAAATTCCCTAGAACCATATCCCCAGGGCATTAATGGATCATCGATTATTGTCAACTTATTACTAGCAATGCTTTTCCCTAACTTGTCTGCCAGCGGCGATCTACCCTCTATAACCCATTCCGCTGAGATTGGGCCGCTTATCATCGTCTCTATTGCTTCAGCAAATACTTTCTCAGTTAATACTATATTGTATACCCCGGTCTCGACGGGTTTAGCATCAACAAACTTTATCGCTTTACTAGCAGCTTCATGTCCTGCTTCCTCGAACTTTACTTCATCTAGCCTTTTCTTTGTTATAACAACAGAACCTGTAGATCTCTTATCAGTCTCTTCCATAACTGCCTCGAGATTAACCAGGATATGTGATGATAAACGTGATATTGGTGAGTCGTAAGAGTTAGCAATAGTATATCTTGCTACACCCATTTCAAGCTTACTGGTAGACACTTTGGCTCTGCCTGAAGACTCTTCGTGGACCGCGTCTATCATAGTACTCACGTAATCAGTTATGTCTCTAGGTTGTAACCCTTGTATTCTCTTATCATGCGCTCCTTCGATAGGAGTAGGCTCAAGTGATGATGGTAGACTAACCCATCGTGCATCAGGTTCCGAAGCTCTAGCAATAGCTATTGCCTCTTTCACGGCTTTTTCAACGTCTCTAATAGACTCTACATTTGTCGATGTTATCCCTATTCTCTTGTCTATAATTACTCTTATACCGATTATCTTTTCTGAGGAAAACCTGTAGCTCGTTATACCCTTATCAGCAAACTCTACAGAATGCTTGCTAGTAGTTACTAGAAATACATCTGATTCTTGTGCTCCGAGCTCTGTGGCTTTTTTAATAGTGAGACCTGCTAGTTCTAGATCATCCATTTCATCTCCCTCCTATGTTAACATTTTTAACTCTAATATAGGGTCCACCATCTCCTACCCTAGCTAGCTGCCCATGTTTTCCACAGCCACCAAACACGCTTGTTTCTATCTCGAATTCTTTGCTTATACCCTCTACATTGTTTAAGATCTCTAGTATAAGCCCGCTAAGCGCTACCCCCCTTACCAGCTCTTTTATCTCGCCATTCTCTATCACATATGATGGTCCTGCACTAAAGGTGAAGGTACCCATACCTGGGTGAACCTCGCCGCCCATCGAGCCTCGGCCCGAGACGAAAAAGCCTTTCTTAGTCTCTCTAATCAGTTCTTCTAAGGACTCGTCTCCAGGCAACATGTAGAGATTCGTCTGCCTGACGATAGGTATATGTGAGTAGTCCATAGCACGAGAATTCCCGGTAGGTTCTTCACCCATGTTCTTGGCTGTTGATCTCGAGTGCAGATAGCTTTTCAGTACACCGTTTTCAACTATTATTGTCCTTCCCTTCTTCACGCCTTCATCGTCATAATAGACGTGATAACCATTCTCGACAACGCCTTCATCAACTATATTTACACGCTCATTCGCGACTTTCTTGCCTAGCAGGTTCTTTAACACGCTATTATCAGCTTCTACAAGATCAGCCTCGCTTGCATGACCAAATGCTTCGTGCAACAGTAAGCCTACAAGAGGTGGATCAGCAACTATAGTAAATCTGCCGGATGGTGGAGTTCTTGCTTTTGCTAGTTTAATAGCTGTTTCGGACACCTCTCTCGTAAACGTGTTCCAGTCAATACTTTCTATAAACTCGTATCCTGCAACCTTTGATTTAGAGTCATA
The DNA here is from genome assembly GCA_964496855.1 of uncultured Desulfurococcales archaeon. GTDB lineage: Archaea > Thermoproteota > Thermoprotei_A > Sulfolobales > CAZCAU01 > CAZCAU01. The sequence continues at coordinate 3,893 of CAZCAU010000050.1, read as the reverse complement.
ATGAGACTCCATGGTTTCGCCAATACGAGCCACGGATAAGTGCGAGAATCCTGAGAGAACTACTTCACTAACTATTTTTGCTCCTTCAGAAGATAAATACACTCTGTAGTCTCTTTCAAAAGCCAAGCGCGAAATCCTATTCTTAACCTCTGTAGAGACAAGACTCTGTTTATTGGCATCCATGAGTAGCTCTATCTTAGTCTCCTTATCTATGGTGAACGGGTCTTCTCTATAAGGCGACTTTACATTATCTACTACAACTGGTACCTTGCTGAGATCTATCTTACTAGTCACCTTATTAACAGCCCTGGCTATAGATATTGCTTTATCTAATGCTTTCTCTAGATCTTCAAGACTGCTTTTATTAGTGCTCGTGAACCCCATTGAGCCTCCTAGGAGAACTCTAATACCAATACCCTTTGTCCTCCTATAAGTAGACTCTTTCAAAACACTGTTTTCTACATAGTATAGCTCATACTCTTTCAAGTTATAACGGATATCTATAAAGTCTACACCTTTCTTCATACCAGCATCTATAATGCGTTCTAAAATGTCAACAACCTCTGGTTCACCTAGGTTCCGTGACACAGTATCACGCCTTACATATTAGGTTACTCTCTGAGCTAATAAAGACATACTTATATGAACACTCCCCTATTAGATGGTCTCTTGAAAACTGCTGCAGCCGCGCCTAGAAGTACTATGTCTTCCCCTAGTGACGTAATAGTTATCTCGGGCAATCTATTTATAGAGTAGGAGTCGAGATACCTAAGAACACTATCCTTAATTATAGGGAAAAGCCTCAAACCAAGCCCGCCCCCAATAGTTATTATCTCTGGATCATAAAGGTTTATCACAGATGCTATTCCTGCTGCATAGATTTTACTCAACTCATCCAGCAAGATTATTGCTAGAGGGTTTCCAGTAGAAATGCCTCTTCTCAAGAAATCTACAAGGTTTTCAGGTGTTTCAGGCACTTCTTTACTCATACTCGTGTATCCATATCTCCTGAGAACACGTTTAGAAAAACCAGTAATAGTTCTCCCAGAGACATAGCCCTCCCAATGCCCTATGCCACCGCAAGGACATGGTAAGTCATCGTCATAGTTTAATGGTATATGCCCAATCTCATGCGCATTGCCATCCTTGCCGTAGAGTAGCCTACCATCAACAATAACTCCTCCTCCTATCCCTGTACTAATAGTAATATACACTATATTGCTTCTATTCCTGCCTGCTCCAAAGATCTTCTCAGCCCATACCGCAGCCGATGCATCATTTAGTAGAATAATAGGCTTATTAAGACCCAGCCCTACTATTGGCGTGATTATATCAATGTTCTTCTCACGAGTATTAGGCGGGTTAACCAAGTAGCCATGATCTATGTCTAGAGGACCTATACTCCCTATACCTATACCATCAATAAGCTTGAAATAACTATTGAACTCCTCCAATAATATCTTGCGTAGTTTTTCTGCAATATCTTGAGAAGGAGTTCTGTATTTTATCTTGTACAATATGTGGCCCTTGATATCTACAACAGCAACACGTGTGCATGTAGCCCCTATATCTATAGCTATGGATAATGCTTCTCTAGACAATTACTACTAAACCTCCTCTACACTTGCTCCACTAGTACTTGTTGAAGCTTTGAATACAGGCCTCATTCTTAACGAACCTAGAGCTTTGAGAATATTATCTAACATGTCGGGATCCGATAGTGCTATTATACATCCTTCACCACCAGCACCAGTAAGCTTGGCCCCGTATGCTCCAGCTTCTAGTGCTGTATTCACTAGTTTATCCAAGTTTCTAGAGGAGACACCGATACTCCATAATAGTCCGTGATTAACCTTCATTAACTCGCCAAGCCTTCTTATATCACCTTCTCTTAAGTACTGGAAAGCATGCTCAGCTATTAAATTATACGCGTTTAACAAATTGTTGAAGATGCTAGCATACGTGTTTTTGAATCTTCTAACTCTTTCTACTATGTCTTTTGTACTCCTAGTCTTACCCGTGCAGCCTATTACAAGATTCAGCTTTAGTGCCACATTTATGGGTTTAACTATAAGCTTATCGTCTCGTCTCTGGAAAAATACGAATCCACCAATAGTGGAGACCGTGTTGTCTATCCCGCTGGGTGTGCCATGAACTATTTTTTCTACCTGAAAAGCAAGTTGACTAAGTTCTTCTCTACTTAGCTTTAAACGGGATATTCTTGCAAGACCATTTAGGACAGATACTGCTAGTGCTGCTGAGGATCCTAAGCCCGATGCCATTGGTATTTCAGATATTATCTCGATTCTCACACCAGGCCTATTACCTGTTTTTGAAGATATGAGCTCGTAAGCCTTAATGATTGGTGAGAAAACCTGTAAGGCCTCGGGATCTGGAGTCTTAGGTTTAAGAGAATGAGGGTCAAAAACGCCTTTCAAACCAATGTTGTGAGAATATATTTCTAGGAGGTTATTATTAAGCTCAGAGATCCTTACCACTACATACTTATCTAAAGCCATAGCAATTGCTGGAGCACCATAGACTACAAAATGCTCACCGAATAATATGGTTTTGCCGGGTGCCCGAGAGATTATCACTTTTCAACAATCCCTCTCAATAATGTTTGGGTTTCGAAATCCTATATTATACCCCTAGAATAATAAGAATTAATTATTGAGGGTGGAGAGCCATGTTCAGAATACTGGTAACAGGACTACTGCCTCACGATTCTGGCAAGACATGGGCTTCAGCCATATTCCTACATGCTCTCCGTAGCAATAATATCAACGCCGCATATGTGAAACCGATAGGTGCAACTGAGCTATGGCGAGACTATAAATATTATATGGAGTCGCTTAAGCGTGGAGTCATTGTATCTGGTGATGCACTAAAAATTGCAAGTATTGCCAAGGATCTGGGAAACATAATTGAGATTGTTAACCCAGCCGGGTTCTACACTATTCCTCTCGATCCACAAAATTATAGATGGAAAGTAAGAGATTATCTTGATGATTCCCAGATAGTAAGCAATGTTATATTTATTGGCAGATTAACTAATTGCAAGTATTCTAAGCCTGAATCCGTACACATACTAGTCAAGGATAATCTATTAAACACCACCCCGGTGCTAAGACAATTTATTAGACAGACACTAGAGCATATAAGACCACAACCAGTAGTTATAAGCAGAGGCGAGCTTGTACCAATACTGGTTGATGAAGCACCTGTTGCGGCAGATACATGTATAGATTTCCTAGAGAAGAAGTACGAAGCACTTGTTATTGAGAGTTATAATAATGTGTCAACTCCTACTATGGGTTCACTTAATGCGACAATAGTGGCTGTAGTAGCGCCTGGCAGAATTAATCTTTATCGTGGAGAAGACTATCGCAGAGCAATCAACTTCTTCTCACCATGGAGAAAAACTGGAAGTCTACTTGTAGGCGACATTGTGAAGCTAATAAAACCCATACATAGTATAGAGACGCTGCCTGTAAAAGACCCTCTGAGTTTAGATGAGAGCCACAAAGAATTAATTGACAAGGTATCAAGCATACTGGTTCGTCACGCTATTCTTACATAACATTACTGCTTTGTCGTAGAAGCTCTTACCTTATGTTCGATATCATAGAGAACGCCTGTTTCACCTAGGATTACTTCTACGGGATCAAGAGTTTTGCCAGTATTTCCATCAATTACTGTAAAGGAGTATGCTTCTTCTCCTTCTCTCTTGTAGACTCCTATGTATAATGGATAGTAGATCAATCTTCGAGAGGTAACCTCGCAATTCAATGCAACTAAGACGTGGTATGGTTTTAGAATATCTACCCTCGGCTTTAATATCTCGCCTTCTTTGGGTCTTCCTTTTTCAAGGCTATAGAACTTCCTTATAT
>CAZCAU010000049.1:0-8526 GCA_964496855.1 uncultured Desulfurococcales archaeon | reverse complement strand
TAGCAGTAAGAGGACCAGAAATACTAAGCAAATGGGTAGGAGAAAGCGAAAAAGCAGTAAGGGAAATATTCAGAAAAGCTCGCCAGTACTCCCCAGCTATCATATTTATTGATGAGATAGATGCTATAGCTCCGCAGAGAGGCCTCGTAGGCGACACACGAGTTACAGAGCGCATTGTCAACCAGTTCCTCACAGAACTCGACGGCATAGAGAGACTAGATAGGGTATTCGTCATAGCTGCTACTAACAGGCCAGACATGCTAGACCCCGCATTACTAAGACCAGGCAGACTAGACAAACTAATATACGTGCCACCACCAGACAAGGAAGCCAGACTAGAGATACTCAGAATACACACCAGGTACATGCCTCTAGGAGACGACGTCGACCTAGTAGACATAGCCGAGAGAACCGAAGGCTATAGCGGTGCAGATCTAGAAGCTCTTGTCAGAGAAGCAGCTCTCATAGCACTACGTGAAGACATAAATGCAAGCATTGTTAGAATGGAACACTTCGAGTTATCGCTCAGAAAGATCAAGCCATCAATATCACAAGACATGGTCAAGTTCTATCTAAGCTGGTACGAGCACGCTAGACAGAATATTAGCACCCAGAGACTCAGACCAACAGTATACACGTGATAATGTACTGAATAAAGGTGCATGTTAAAGTGTATGCATACAGAACCACCACATGGTATAGTGTTCCCTTGTATAATTTGATACTAGAGATACTAGCCAGTAAAGGCGGCATAGTAAAAGATAGAGAAATATACGAAGCTGTCAGGGAGAAGATACCTGTCTCGTACACTGATTTCTTAAAAGCACTAATGGATCTAGAAATTAGGGGTTTAATAAGAGTTCAGCTATTAACAGAGGATTTAAGAACTGTGGAGCTAGTAGTCTAATATAGTTGTCGAGAGGTCCCTACCCTTGGGCGTAAATCTCCGTGAAATAATCCCCCCAGATGCTATCACTAGTGTTGAACTAGCATCTTTAAAAAATAAAACTATAGCTATAGACGCTTATAACGCGCTCTACCAATTCCTCACAGCAATAAGGCAGCCGGACGGCACTCCCCTAATGGATAGCAGAGGACGCATAACTAGTCATCTAAGTGGCTTGTTTTACAGAACCATAAATTTCCTTGAGAACGGTATTAGGCCTGTATACGTATTTGATGGGAAACCACCCGAACTAAAAGAGCAAGAGATAGAGCGGAGACGCAGAATAAAAGAAGTAGCTGAAAAAAAGTATGTGGAGGCAAGAGCCCGCGGCGAAATAGAAGAGGCTAGGAGATATGCGCAGATGGCAGCTAAGCTAACCGACGAAATGGTTGCTGATGCGAAAAAACTGTTATCAGCAATGGGTATACCATGGGTGCAAGCACCTGCAGAAGGAGAAGCACAAGCAGCTTACATGGCTAGCAAAGGCGATGTATGGGCTACTGGTAGCCAAGATTACGACTCATTACTCTTCGGCTCTCCTCGGCTTGTGAGAAACCTGACTATTGCAGGTAAGAGAAAGCTTCCTAGGAAGGATGTTTATGTAGAAGTAAAACCAGAAATCATTGAGTTAGATAAGCTCCTCAAATCACTTGGCATAAGTAGAGAACAGCTCATAGCTATAGGAATACTAGTAGGTACAGATTATAATCCTGATGGTGTAAAGGGTATTGGTTTAAAAACAGCATTGAAGATGGCTAAAGCTCATGGTGATGCACGAAAACTACTATCTTCGTTGTCCAAGACTGAGTTCCCGGTTGATCCCTTAGAGATTCTAGAGTACTTCTTAAAACCGCCTGTGACAGACGAGTACAAGATAGAGTGGAACCAGCCTGACGAGAAAGCCATTTATAAAATACTAGTAGAAGAACACGACTTCTCCAAAGAGAGGGTAAGTAATGCTATAACTAGGTTAAAGAAGGCTTACAGAGAGAATATACAGACTAGACAGTTAGGCTTAGACGCCTGGCTTAGATAATAACAACTAGTTAGCTATATCTCGCGATACTCGTTTTTCCACCCATGCTCTCCTACCAGAGGGACAAACACACAATACGTATCCGCCTCTGTAAATACTCTACCTTCTGGATCTTTTCTAACTATATAGAGTCTTTGCAACCACTTGTTCCCGACAGGTATAACCATGATACCTCCTGGCTTAAGCTGCTCTACTAGAGGATCAGGGATCTTCGGAGCAGCTGCTGTGACAATTATTCTGTCATAAGGAGCTTTCTCTTTATAGCCTTTGGTGCCATCACCAATTATCACTGTTACACGATTAGCATAGCTTGTTCTCTCTAAATTTCTCCGTGCATTCATTGCTAGCTCTGGTATCCTTTCAATAGTGTAGACATGTCCCCACAAATCCTCATCTTCATCGCTTGGTGCCACTATCTCTGCTAATATGGCTGCTTGATAACCAGAGCCGGTTCCTATTTCTAACACTATGTTCCCTACTTCTGCACGAAGTTTTTCTGTCATCAAAGCAACCATGTGGGGGGCACTTATTGTCTGCCCATATCCTATCGGGAGCGGCTGGTCTACGTATGCATACTTTTTATAACGTTGTGGCACAAACTCTTCTCGGGGTACTCTGAGAAAAGCTTTTTTCACGTGATCACTCGTGATATAACCTTCACTAACTAGTCTTTCTACAAGCCTTTTTCGTTCTTCCTCATAATCAATGTTTTCCAGAAACAAGTCTATCATGAGTCAAACTTTATCTATTATAGGTTAAAAATATTGTAGAGCCTGGAGGGCTAAGCTGAGCTTGTCTAGATGTAGGATCCTTGCACACGAGATTATAAGAGCAGAGGGGCATGAAAACATCAGAGCTACGCATCCAACAACATTCGAAATAACGAGAGAGGACTACTTGACAACAAGGGGGGATTGCATAATAGGCATTAATGCTGATAAGGCTGTCGCTAGCCTAAAAGAGGATTTCAAATCTGCTCTAAGAAGAGAAGATTCAATACTACTAGGTATCCTCTACATACCCGAGCGCAATGTTTATGATACATTCGTAGCTCAAGGATCCTCAGGACTCGAATTAAGCGATACACGTAGGATCATAGTTAGGAAAAGCAGCTTCATAAATCCCCCTACACTTGCTATACACTCGAGCAAAGCTGCTAGAGATATAGATCGTAGCCTAGTCGGATTATTAAAGACGCGGAGAACACACCTAGTATTAATTCTCGTAGTACTTCAATGTCCGATAAGTACATCTGCGCAATAAATTATTTTTGAAGGACTATACTCTAGCACCTCACGTAGCTTGATGTCTTTTACTCGGCGATTGTTCTTCTCAAGAATACTGATTATCTTAGAGCGTAGATCAACAACTAAGTCTCGGTTCCAGAGAACATAAACATGGAGAATAGCGTTATCAGAGGCTAGTTTACATGCGGTCCCGAGATACTCTAGACTCTTCTGTGGATAATCCATTATTATCCTGTCAAAAAATCCTGGTTTAAGAAATCTTGGAAGCAGACCCGCATCACTCCTAAGTAGAAATATCCTTGATTTAACCATGTTTTTGTTCAACAAGATATTTCTAGCGAGATAGTAAATTGCATAGGGGTTAATATCATTCGCAACTACTATCCCCTTAATACTTGTTGCAACATGAATCGTGAAGCCCCCGAATCCCGAGAACATATCTAGGACATTCTCACCATCACGAGCCAGCATTGCTATCCTGTGATGCTCGTACCCGAGCTTGACATTAACATACACCTTAGATATGTCAACCAAGAACCTTATACCATACTCTTTAAAAGAAGTCTCAGTGCCCGGCTTGCCCCCTAGAAAAACAAGGTTAGCTGTCCTATACTCGCCTTCGGTCCCAACTTTCCCATACACAGCCCTGACTCCCTTAAGCTCTAGAAGCTTCTTAACAACACTCTCTAAATCTTGTTTATCTGTATTTTTCAAGTTAAGTACTATGATATCACCTATTCTAACAAAAGATGTTATCGGTACTGTTCTTTTCTTATATTTCCAAAAATACCTCTCTTCGATTCCTAAATGTTGCCCTAGTTTAATAGTCAACACGCGTATAGAATCCACGCTAACATGTTCTCTAACAGGGAAATAGACGAATTTAGAGTTTCTCTCAGGCTTTAGACCTGTATCTAGTATTTTCATTGAATATAGTAGTTTCCTAGCTTTTTCTGCTATTTCTCTAGGTACTTTTACGCATTTGCTCTTAACTCTAGCCATTGTTCCTTAAACCTTATGCTGAGTACTAATTTAATGTTCTTCAGATATACTTTATTACTGCTAAAGTCGCTGGATAAGATGAGAATGGTGTAGCTCTAATGGAGCCATTCATAGGCTTAGTGCTAAAACCCGGAGGAACCCTTGTTGCATCTATTCTTGAAGAAATACTGTTAGAAGCTATGGCTAAGGGTGTCAAAATATGCGTGGAGAAGGAAAGCAGTAGGCACTATGCAAACCTATTGTCTAGATACACGAGCTGCATCTTCGATATTAGGGAGAGGACACCTCATAAGCTGGTAATTATCGGTGGTGACGGTACTTTTCTAAGACTGAACAGTCGTCTCGGAGACAGAGATTCACCAGTAATAATGGGTATTAGGGCTGGGAAGAGAGGATTCCTCCTAGAGGTAGAGCCTCAAGAGGCACGTGAGCGATTCATAGATTTCCTAGAAGATAAATTCTCGATACAGTACATGTACAGGATAAAACCAGTTATTCCCGGAGCAAGTGATCTGCCGCCAGCTCTTAACGAAATAGCAATACAGGCTCCCAGAGGAAAGATAGCGAGATTCGATATTAGTATAGGAGATGAGCACTTGTATAGTATTGAAGGCGATGGCGTAATCATAGCGTCTCCGGCAGGCTCTACGGCTTATTCTCTAAGTGCTGGTGGACCAATACTTGACCCTTCTCTCCAAGCATTTGTAATTACTCCCTTAAACCCTATCCAATTACATGTAAGACCCGTGGTAACCCCTCTAGATAAGAGTATAGAGATTAGAATTGCTCTTGATAATGGTAAGGGTGTTATCATTATTGATAGTCAGTACTTTGTTGACATAGAAGAAGTGGTAACAATGACTATTACAAAGAGTATGCACCCGGTTAAAGTTGCAAAATTTGGTAAGAAGGGATATTACGAGAGGTTATGGTTGAAAGCTCTGGGATACGTTTAGGGGTACATGGTGTCCTTGATTGTAGTTTTACAATAGGTGGTTACGGTGAGCGAGTACAAGCAGGAACTTGTGGTTGTCTTGGATGCTTCTGCTATTTTCACCGGTTTGCCCCAGTATCTTCCTGCTAAGTATGTGACAACAGAGAGTGTTGTTAACGAGATACTAGATGTACATAGTAGGCAGGTATTTGAAAACCTCATATCGGCTAATCGTGTAGAGGTGAGGCCTGTTAGCCCGGTTTATAAGGAGAAAGCTATAAAAAAGGCGCGAGATACGGGCTTGTCATCAAAGCTGAGTGATACGGATATAGATCTACTTGCCTTAGCTATGGAGATAAGGGATAATGTTAAAAACAAGGTTATTGTCGCTACGGATGATTATGCGTTACAGAATATTCTGTTACTAGAAGGATTCTATGTATTACCAACAAAAACTAATGGTATCAGGAATACGAAGAAGTACAAGACTATATGTCCGGCTTGTGGTTATCAGGGATCATCGGATGAGAGAAGATGCCCTGTTTGCGGGACCCCCTTGATCATAGTAGCTTTAAGGCTTAATAAGAAGCGATAAAAAGTGTCCAGGAGTATCGTGTAGATGGGGTTCAAATCTCAGGCCTACAAATACTCCTTCGAAGTAAGCTTCTCTCGCAATACCTTTTCTCCCAATATCTATATCCACTACTCTGAAACCATATTTTTCAACAGCGTAGGCGACGACTTTCTCGTTCTCCTCAACTGTTAGTGTACACGTGCTATACACTAGTAGACCACTAGATTTCAAGAGCTTGTAAGCAGGTTTTATGAACTGTTTCTGGTACTCTGCATAACTTAGAATGTCCCTGAAACTCTTTGCATCATAAACTTTTGGCCGCACACCAAGGTTGCTACACGGGGGATCAAGTATTACGCCTCTTATCCTATTTATCAAGTAAGAGTGGTCTAAATCCAAGTATCTGGAGTCTGCTTTAAATAGGACAGCATTCCCTATGCCTAGCCGCCTAAGAGTTTTATAAGTCTCAAGTATCTTTCTACCACTTCTATCGAATCCTAACACTTCACATGTAGTACTACATAATGATGCTATATGACTCAACTTACCGCCAGGAGCAGCACACATGTCTACGATGTAGCCCTTTACCTTTCTCTTATCTAAGAGCCTAGATGCTATTATTGATGGATAAGACTGCTCGTAGAAAAAACCATTTTCCCACTCTGGTAGTTCTCGTAGTTTTGGTGCGTCGTATAACGAGGTAATGGTTTTCACAACTATTCCCTTTCTCTTTTTCAAGGCTTCTTCATAGTTATTTACAAGTATGCCAAGTCCTACGAGGACACCATTTGGTGCTACTATATTTACTTCTCTTCCTGGAGAAGTCCTTGGTACATCTACAACTCCTGGTGCGTAGACATTAGCACCCATCATCACGCTCTCAGCAGTCTTTTTATCAACAACTACTCTTGCATCAGTGACTGGTATCTTGTTTGGCCCCTTAATCTCCACATATATGGCTTCTTCTAAGTACTTGTCTGGATAAGCCATTATACCTCTTTCTCTTAACATAGATAATAATTCGTCCCGGCTTATTCTCCTTAAATTTACTCTCAAGTAAAGCCTTCTAGGTGGTGTTAATAGAGACTCCATGAGTTGTTTCAGGTCATCACCGTAAATCTCTCTTAAATGTTCTAGTAACGCATCATCATATTGTAGCCTCTTTGCCAGCATCTACATAACCCTTTTATGCAACAAAGTTGTTTAAGCATTGGTATTTCTTCTATCTTTTCTCGGGGCATTAAATCCCATAATATGCCTACCGGCCTCTTTTTCTCGGGTCTAACCCTATAGACTCTAGTAGGTGTCACAATTATGTCTATGGGTACGTCCCATGGATCCGTAGGTATCTTTTTCACAATTTGTAGATCATGCACAGTAGTTGCTATTGGTGTATTCTCATTTACTATATTCATTTCTCTCAACATAGCATATTCTATTTCTCCATAACCCCCTCCTTTACCAAGCCTGTTACCCCTAAGATCCACGGCAACACTACCTTCAACGATTAGATCAATGTGCTTTACAATATTTTTCAACTCTTCTATTTTCTCAACCCTCTTGCCCAGAGACATGAATCCCCGTATGGTTGATGCAAAGCTTATACTTCGCCTTGGTATAATGCTGGGGTCGAGAATAACGAATCCTGACCTTATCCTAGGAGTCGGTACGATTACTATCTTTCTCTCAAGCAAAGCTCTAACTCTGACAGGCTTTTGTGGTGCATCAGGATTTATCTTGACTACCTCAGCTCTCCTCCACTCCTCTAACCCTGCTAATCTCTGAGCAGCGATGTCGGCACCCTTAAAATTAGGTATCCTGCCTCTTAACGGAAGAGGATACTGTGCCACACCTTTTTCCTCTAGTATTTTCCACACATACTCTCTTATACGAGTCTTATCCATCCTGGATCATCTTCTAGGCCCGGTATCTAACCGAGCTATTCTTTTGCATACAAGATGAGTATAGAACCCTTTCGATATATGAACTACTACCTGTATAGGTCTCGCAACATAAAGGTAACCAGATCTTCTCATCATATGGTTGCCAATAGAAGGATTAGCCGCAAGGACAGGTTTCTCCACCCGTAGATACGAATTCTCTCCAGTGCTTCTCCCAGCATTCTTGACACACCATTATTATGCCAAGTTTGCGATGAGAAGCCTGGAGTAGTGGTACACCACTACGTCCGCATAGTGCACATTTATTCTCAGCCTTCTGGATCTTCATATGCTCGTTCTTCAAGAATCTCACCATAACTGTATTAGTTTTCCAGATTATTTTCAAAATAATCAAGACTTTTAAGCATTAATCTACTGAAAACACGTGATCCGTGGCGGGCCCGCCGGGATTTGAACCCGGGACCACCGGCTTAGAAGGCCGGCGCTCTATCCTGGCTGAGCTACGGGCCCTCAAGACATTAACAATATCTTTTATCAAAATATAGCTAACGGCTCTTATAGTTTTACTTCAAGCACAAGCATTGATGATCCAAGGTAATGGTGAATAAACAAATAAATTCCCAGTATAAACTATAATTATAATGAGCGGGGGTGCCCGAGCCAGGACAAAGGGGGCGGACTTAAGATCCGTTGGCGTAGGCCTGCGTGGGTTCAAATCCCACCCCCCGCACCAACACTACGTCGTCTTCTTTCTAATCTTGTAGACAACGACGTGATGAATGCTTTAGGATAACTTGCTCTTGATTTTATTCTTAATAAGAGAAGCTTTCATGGCGCCGCGGCCGGGATTTGAACCCGGGTCACGGGCTCGACAGGCCCGCATACT
>CAZCAU010000048.1:0-8555 GCA_964496855.1 uncultured Desulfurococcales archaeon | reverse complement strand
GCCTAAACCCGGTAGATTCATAGATTTAGAGATGAAGGACTGGGAGCACGGTGTCAGACTATTATTGCTAAGCGCTGTCAAGTGTACTTATGAAGCATTAAAATACATGAGTAAAGGCGGCAGCATCGTCTTTCTAGCAAGTTATGCTATTAGGGAACCTATACCAGAGATAGTCTTGAGTAATAGTATACGTATAGGGCTTGCAGGCCTGGTGAGAAGCTTGGCCGGAGAGCTAGGCCCTAAGGGTATAAGAGTAAACATGGTTCTACCAGGCCTTACCCTGACTGAGCGCATAATAGAAGTTGCTAGGAAAAAGGCGGGGCTGGAGGGTAAGAGTGTTGATGAAGTTATAAAAGATATAACAAAAGACGTGCCACTAGGAAGACCAGCTAGTCCCGAGGAGATTGCACACCCAGTAGTATTCTTGGCTAGTGAGGCTGCTAGTTATATACATGGTGCAACACTACTTGTTGATGGCGGCATTGTAAAGCATGTCTTCTAGTTTGCCCAGCTTTTCCTTGTAGAAACTAATACTTTTTGTCTCGAGAGGATCTATCCCCCTCTTCTCAGCAAGGTATACACTTACTAGTCCTGCTAGCTGGCTCCCATATACTAGCCTAGCCATGTATGTTGGACCCCATGCTTCTACGACTTCTACGTTATCCGAGATATTCTTGAAATACTCGTACGCGATCTCAGACATAGTGCTCCATGGTGGATCCTTGGGTTTTATAACAATGAAGTGGTACGGAATCTCCGGGGGCTTCTCCCATCCAACTATATCGTTATGACCCCACTCAGGTAAGACTTCGACTTTAACCGGTATCTTAGCGTTCTCGTTTAACTCGTTCTTCCATCTCACAGCTAATGGATAGAGGTCACTAGTAGTTGCAACAACTACTAGCTCCTCGCCTATTTTTGATGCAAGCTTCTTGGCATCGTCTATCGGAGGGTTTTCAAGCATGGTTATAATGCCCTCAAGCTCTTCTAGCGATATCAGGTTCAAACCATACTTCATCATTACAGCAATGGTAGAGAACAACAATAGTGGTAGAGCTGTGCGCGGCGGTATCTTCTCTACAAGGGGTAGTGTTACGTGTGGAGTCCTATTACGAAATGCAATCTCTCCAAGTTTGCCACCAGTTGATATAGATACTACGGTACACTTGTTCTCGACAGCCTTCTTGTAGCAAGCTATGGTCTCAATAGTGTTTCCTGAGAAGCTTATAGGTATGACTAGCGTGTTTTGCGAAGTAGCCCATTTAGGTAAGTAGAAGTCTTTGACCACATATACTGGTTTGTCTAGTACAGTGTCGGCAACTGCTTTTACATAATCACCCACAATACCAGAGCCACCCATACCACATATGACTACTTTGTCTATCTCACGCTCTGGCACTACCGTGCTAAGCCCTGCTGTAAAACCATCACGGGCAAGCCCAGGCCATTCTATGTAGTATTTCTCCACGAGAAAAACACCTCAGCACATTTATATCTGCACTGATACACAAATATATGCTTTGATAAACAAGGGGTGCTTATAGACGATATGAAGCTACTAGAGTATCAGTCTAAAAACATCCTCGCCAGTCATGGCCTGAGGATTCCTAGAGGCATAGTAGTTAGTTCTGGTGATAATATCGGAGAGAAGATTAGTTCATCAAGTATAAACCCTCCCTATATAATTAAAGCGCAAGTAGCAGTAGCTGGTCGTGGGAAAGCTGGTGGCATAAGGCTTGCTAAGAGCTTAGAAGAGGCTATTGATGTAGCTAACGAGATGCTTGGTAGCACTATTAGAGGGGTAAGAGTAAACAAGGTGCTGGTCGAGGAAGCAGTAGAGCATGATCAGGAATACTTTGTCTCCATAGTTATCGATAAATCACTACGCATGCCATGTATACTAGCATCTGATAGAGGAGGTATCAATATAGAAGAGGTGATCAGAGAGTCCCCCGAACACCTGGTTAAACAATGTGTAGAGCCTACTAGGGGTCTCAGAGGCTACGAAGCACGACGCATAGGCAAGCTTCTCGGGTTTAGAGGCAAGCTCTTAATTAATTTCACTAACATGCTCCTGAGCCTATACACAGTGTTTAGAGAATACGATGCCGAGCTTGTGGAGGTAAACCCGTTTACAATAAAAGGTGATGAAATAATCCTGCTTGATGCCAGGATAATTATTGATGATAACTCGCTTTACAGGCATAAGGATATCCTAGATACAGATATAGGAGAGACAGGAGAGTATAGCGAGTGGGAGGTAAAGGCACGTAAAGAAGGATTATTCTTTGTAGAGCTAGAGGGAGAGATAGGAGTATTATGTAATGGCGCTGGGCTGACAATGGCTACAATGGATCTACTTTATGCTAACAACATGATGCCAGCAAATTTTCTTGATATCGGTGGTGGTGCATCCTCAGGACTAGTCAAGAAGGCAGTAAGCTTCCTTCTCCAATACCCTAAGGCAAAGAAGATCCTAGTCAACATATTTGGTGGTATAACTAGGTGCGATGAAGTGGCTCGAGGCATTATACAAGCTTTAGAGAAGTCTCCTATCAAGAAACCAATAATTGTTAGGCTCCTTGGCACGAATATGGAGGATGGATGGAAAATTCTCGAGAGTAAGGGTATTAAGGCGTATAAAGACGTGGAAGAAGCTATTAATGCTCTTAGATCCTGAGGTGGCAGGTTATGGCTATTCTTGTTGATAAGAATACTAATGTAGTAGTGCAAGGGATAACTGGTAGAGAGGGTAGTTTTCATACGAGACTAATGCTTGAGTATGGTACTAGGATTCTAGCAGGAGTTACTCCTGGAAAAGGCGGGTCTAGTGTGCATGGTGTTCCTGTATATGACAGTGTCCAGGAAGCGATAGATCAACATCCTGGTATAAACACTTCTATAATGTTCGTGCCTGCACCCTATGCTTCTGACGCTGTTTACGAGGCTATTGATGCTGGTATAAAGACTATAGTCGTGATAACAGAGCACATACCTGTTCACGAGACAATGGTGTTCGTCCGAGAAGCGCGAAGGAAAAACGTGTGGTTAATAGGACCTAATACTCCCGGCGTTATATCGCCTGGTAAGTCCAGAGTAGGTATACTCCCAGGCCATATATTCATGCCTGGCCCAGTAGGTATGATTTCTAGAAGTGGTACATTGACTTACGAGATGGCATACGCGTTGACGCGGAGAGGTATGGGTCAGAGCACAGCAGTCGGTATAGGCGGTGATCCTATTACTGGCATGGATTTCATCGATGTTCTCGAGTTATTTAAGAAGGATGATGAGACAAAACTGGTAGTTCTAGTAGGCGAGATAGGCGGCGACATGGAGGAGCGCGCGGCCAGGTATATTGCTGAGACGAGGTACCCAAAACCCGTAGTAGCATATATTGCTGGGAAGACTGCTCCAAGCGAGAAAAGGATGGGTCATGCAGGAGCAATAATATCGATGGGGACAGGCTTGTACGAGGACAAGATAAGAGCTCTTAAAGAAGCAGGGGTGTCCGTTGCAGAGACTTTTCTAGAGCTCCCAGAACTAGTTGCTAAGAAGCTTAAAGAATAAATGTCCCGATAATGTCTAGGAAGCCTGGCTCTCATAATACCTCGAGCAGGCTGGACAATCAGGCCTCCTAGCTATCTTTATGTGTGATAATGTCTGCTCTAAACCATCGTAAACCACTATTCTATCATAAGCTGGTCTACCCTTACCAGTAGCTACTTTTATCACTTCTACAACCTCCATGGAAGCTACGAGCCCTACAACACCACTTATCACTTGTAGTCTCTCTTCTCTAGGTGGTTGAGGTATGATACATCTAAGACAAGGACCTTTCCCAGGAATTATAGTGAGTATTTGGCCGTAGAACTCTCGTACTCCTCCATGTACGAATATCTTCCCCTGACGTACACACTCATCGTTCACGATAAGCCTGGTAGCCCAGTTATCAAGTCCATCAACAACGATATCAGCTTCAGCTACTAGCTCACGTATGTTCTCTGGCGTGATCTCTTTTCTCACAGCCTCTATCACTACATCCGGGTTCAGATCGGAAAGCTTCTTTTTTGCTACTTCTACTTTTGGCTTCCCTACATCGCTCGTAGCGTATAGTATTTGCCGATTAAGATTACTTAGCTCGACAGTCTGGGGGTCAACAAGTATAAGTTTGCCGATACCTAGAGCTACTAGTTCATAAGCTATGTAAGAACCAAGGCCGCCGACTCCTATAAGTAGCACAGTCGTCTCTCTTAGCTTTCTTTGTCCCTCCTCGCCTAATAACTTGATTTGCCTAGAATACCTCTCATAATCTATTCTCGGCCCAGTCATTATACCATCATCTACACATAGGCATCAAGCTAATATTAAATATTTAATTCTTTAAGAATACACATAATAACGCAAGAACTCTGCTTACACGGGTATGCTTGCTATGAGTAATATCCATGTTAGAGTAAAATTCTACGGTATCCTAACAGAGCTTGCCGGGAAAAGAGAACTCGTAGTAGAGTTATCGCCGCCGGCAAGTCTTGAAACCGTGTTAGATAAGGTATTCTCTATACACCCCAGTATGAGGGTATTTGCTAATAAGTACAAGATAGTCATACTCCGTAATGGTGTACCAGTTACTGGGCAAGACAAGATAATGCTCTCTGACAATGATAGAGTAGAGCTACTACCACCATCAGCCGGGGGCTAGGATTAATGTCTTCTACAGAGAATGTAATAATACTTGACGAAAACAAGGATTTATCGTTATCGGATTTAGTATCAATGATGCTCTCAGCAGATTCTAGACATATGGGCGGCGCGCTCGTAGTATACGTGGGGATTGTTAAAGGACTAGTAGATGGTAATCGTGTTGATAAACTCGTTTACGACATACACGAGGAGTATACCAAGAAGAAGCTGGAGGAAGTAGTCTCAGAAGTACTGCAAGACAAGGACATCATAGATGCACGGATAATTCATTGGAAAGGGGTTAGAAAACCAGGTTCTCCAGCAGTGGTAATAACAGTACTAGCTACTGGTAGAAAGAAGGCATTTGAGACTGCTTATAAGCTCTTGGAGAAGGTGAAGTTTGAGACAGGTATATGGAAAAAAGAGTATAGAGATGATGGTGTATACTGGGTCATCGGGGATGGGGAGAGAATAAAGTCTTCTGGATAATGCTTTGGGATTGCACTGTTTATGTCTTCTTTTATGGAATTCTTTAATACGGATTGAGCCCAATTTTAAACCCTGGTATCCGTGGTTATGAGCAATGATGGCTATGAGAACATACTAGTAGAGATAATGAAGGCTAGAAACGTACTACGAGGCGTTATACACAAGACGCCGCTCGACTTTTCTCGAAGCTTCTCAGAGATGAGCGGCGGCAAGGTATACTTGAAACTAGAGAATATGCAGAAGACTGGTTCTTTCAAGCCTAGAGGCGCTTATTATAAGATAAGCAAGCTTATGGCAGAGAAGGAAGTTAAGGGAGTCGTAGCTGCGTCAGCTGGTAATCATGCACAAGGCGTGGCTTATGCTGCTAGTATGATGAATCTTAAGTCTGTGATAGTTATGCCCATAACTGCTCCTGCGTCAAAAATCATTGCTACGAAGTCTTATGGTGCGGAGATAATTCTTCACGGTAGAGTCTATGATGAATGCCATGCTAAAGCATTAGAAGTGGCTAGGGAGAGAGGCTATGAGTTTATACATCCCTTTGATGATCCGTACGTAATTGCTGGTCAGGGTACTATAGGTCTCGAGATACTCGAGGATATGGGAGCACCCGACATAGTAGTTGTGCCAATAGGCGGGGGCGGTTTAATCTCTGGTATTGCTATTTCTTTAAAACTACTTGCTAAGAACAGGGTTAAGATCATAGGGGTACAATCAGATGCAGCACCAAGCATGAAGAAATCGCTTGAGGCGAGGAAACCCCTGAGTATTGATGTTAGAGCATCTATTGCTGACGGTATAATAGTAAAGAGGCCTGGCGAGTTAACATACAAGATTATTAGTGACCTTGTCGACGACATAGTTGTTGTAAGCGATAAAGAGATTGCTAGAAGCATATTCCTGCTCCTAGAGCGTAGCAAGACTGTCGTAGAAGGAGCAGGCGCGGCCGCCTTAGCAACTATTCTTAGTGGTAAAATAAATGTTGAAGGCAAAAAAGTTGTTGCCATTGTAAGCGGCGGTAATATAGATTTAACACTGTTATCAAAAATAATATCGAGAGAACTAGCCACAGCGAAGAGAATAGCGAGACTAGAAGGAATACTTCCTGACACACCTGGGTCGTTAAACAAGGTATTAACTACTCTTGGAGGGCTCCGAGTAAACATTATTGATATTGTCCATGACAGGCTTGATCCAGGACTTGACCCCGGTTATGCCAAGGTGATACTGACAATAGAGTTGCCATCTCCAGAGACTCTAGACGAGGTTCTCGAGGCTTTAGAGAAAAACGGGTATCCCTTTAAAACAATCTAGGCATGGGGTGATCATATAATTGTCTGAGACACGTATTGAGGAGGAGCTGGAGGTCATAGGGACGACTATAAACGAGTACTTAAAACTCTATAAACTTCCGTTCACAGCAATAGCGTGGTGTGTAAGCATAATCTTGATACCATTATCGGCTCTTGGCTACACGCCTATTTCTAGCCTGCTAGCGTTAGCTACATACATGGTTTCGATGGCCCAGCCTAGACGGGAATCTATGACTGGGACAAGGATAGTAATTATACAGTCTCTACTTCTAGGCTATCTAGTATATGCTATACTAGTGGCATCGCGTAGTATCGCGGTACCATCGATATACATTGCTATACTAATATCAGTACTTATGCCATTCATAATATACAACGAGTTTGTCGAAAAACCTGTTGCATCATACTATGTACTGGTAAGCAGGGTGTACGAAGAAGCTACTGCTAAGCCAATAGCATTCTTGATCCTCATAATATCGGGAATATTCCTGCCTTTCGCACCATCTATTGGTATCATACTAATAGTGCTGGCAGCAGCACTAGCACTAATACGCATTCTAGTCATAACTAGAATGAGATACATAGCTTAACCTAAGACGTACTACTTCTTATTCTAGAAGCTAGCTCTCTATAGGATATTACGAGTAGTCTGAATATTCTTTTCAGGAAATCTTTATCAATACTACTTAAGGGTACGTCTATCATTATAGTCAAGAAGCCCTCTGTATCCACACAATACTTGACTAATGTTTTCTCGAAATTCCTCTTGGCAATCCACTCGTATACTTCTTGCTGGGGCTCAATATCTGTTGGATAAGCAATTCTCAGTATATCCCCATCTATGAGAGCTACCAGTCTTGCCTCGTACCCGTTCTCCATATAGTATATTAGATAAGCATTCTCATGAGTATCAAATAGTACTCCTAGCTCTACTAATAAGTCCCTGAAATTCTCGAAATCCAATGTAGCGAGACCCCTAATCCTACTTAATCTCGCATATTGTATAAAAAGAAGCCTATTTAGAGAAGATATTTACCAGTATACCGTTCTCACCTCAGTGTACTCTCATCCTAACATCATTAATTATGCTCTCAAGCTGTTCTGCTGCTTGTTTCTCATTATCTAGAATTATCTCTATAATCCTACGGACAAGAGGCCTATCCATATCCTCCATAAAGTGTTGTAGAAGCTGTATAACTCTTGTCTGAATACCTTGTAGCTCTTCTAGTCTTAACAAGACTTCGTAGCTTTCCTTCTCCTCACTAGCCCCGTACTCTGCTTGTCTGAACTCGTATTCTAAGTCGTCTAGTCTATCATAAGCCTTGTAGATGCCCCGCAGTATCTCGGTGTGTAGTAGCTTCTCCGCTAGTAGAGCATACAATGCTATTCTTACACGTGTATTCTTGGCTCTCCTAGCAATAGCCAGGTACTCTCTAGTCGACTTCTCCTCGAGATCTCTTATCTCTCTTAATGCTTCTCTAAAAGCTTCTAAGACCATTGTCTCCACCATGCATTATACATTGAAACTACAACTAATATAGCCTAGCTTGTGTCGAAGGGCAAATAATATTAAGTACTTATCTAAGCCATAAGCATTCATTAACGAGAGGAGGTGCTAGCGTATATTGGGCGAGAAGCGAGCACTAGTAGAAGCTATCTCTAAGTCTAGGAAGGTTAATAAGAACGAGTTTATCAACTGGCTTCGACGTAAATACGGTATACGCTTATCACCGGGCATGAGATGGTCTGATATAATAGAGTATGTTGACTCGAGCCCTTTGATCGAGACAAGAGACATAATACTATTTATGAAGAGGAGAGGAGTGTATACTGAGGAGATCAGCGAACAGATAACTATCAAGCGTAACATCAAGAGACTCGGAGGATTAGAAGAAAAAATCGTGACCAAACCCGGTACACCACAGACGCCTGATAGTAGTCTAGGAGTCGGTAGCTGGCATCCGAGCAGGCCTATATATAACCAACACCAACACATTTACCTAGATAAGACGCCGAGAACCACGGGTCCCGAAAGCGTTCCAGGTGATGATAAACAACTAATACTAGAGA
>CAZCAU010000047.1:0-9123 GCA_964496855.1 uncultured Desulfurococcales archaeon | reverse complement strand
CCCATAACTAATACTCTATTATAGCTGGATCTACAAAAATCGGCTAATTTAGCAGGCCTCCCAGCAGGTATTACATCGCTCGGTCTATGAGGGTATTACCATTGATTAGTTAAAAGATATGTGGCCTCAATACACACTTACACAATTCTCCTCTTTTCAACGTTAAACTTGTAAAACAGGAGTAGCTGGAACCTGGTATTACGTGGAAAATCTTTTTATAGAGGCTGAGAAGCTAGCTACGTCTATGCTCTCTGAGCTTCTTAATAGTTTCTGCTATTAAGAGAAGAGTCTTTCTCTTACTTTCAACTTTGTCTACAACTACTCTCTTTTTGTCTTCAAACCATCTTCTGGGATAAGGTGAATCTTCAACTACGGGGTCTAGACCTAATTCTTCAGCAGCCCTGACTATTTCCTCTAACCTAGGCCTCCACACAGCTTTTTCTCGCGATAATCTTCTCCCCTGTGATCTTGTTTGTGAAGAATCTATGTATGTTGCCCATACTACAACTCGTTTACCTTTATAATCCCTGGACACAATTACTGACCTTCGTTTAAATTCATGTTTGAATCAATACTGCATTAATTACTCCTTCTTGTCCAGGCCTTGAAGTTACCCTGGCTCTACCAATCTCTGTCTCTATTATTGCGCCTTTAGTAATAATGCCTCTTCTAGCATACTCTCTATGTGCGGGAGTAGATACTACACGTAGAATTCTCACTTTAGAGGCTTTGCCTGTCCGCGGATCTATTACATTAGCTGTAGCTGCTTCTTTTAACCTGACTTTGATATTACCACCCCTAACCCTATCTAGTTTCACTTTATCCCTACTTCCAAGCTTTGTCTCCGTAAATGGTCTTCCTAGCAAGGCCTTAGGTTTTACCTTCTTATACGATCTCTTCCTACCCCCAGTAGGCTTTCTCAAATCATTTCCTTGATATATCCCCATTGAGATCCACCTGCCCAGAGTGATGCAGACGTATATTGTTTACCCATGTCTAAAATATTTGTTTATCAGCGATTTTTCTGAATTCCTCAAGGCTTAATAAACTATCTCTGTATAATTCTTTTTTAAGCCATGGGAGAATAGCCATGAGTGTCGCATAATATGATAATTCAAGCCTAGTAACCCTACCATTGCTAAGCCACCCTATAACGCCAATACTACTCCTAACATCTTCTATGCCACTATACTTTTCAGCTAAATCTGCTAGCTCCTGGCCTGTCTCTAGAAGCGAGATAGTGATGTCCCGGGGTAATGAGAACCCTGGACTTATACCTAATGAGACATACTTGTTACTGTCTATCACTATTGCAATTTGTACATCGATAAATCCTGTTGGAGAAGGAAATGGTATTAGACCAGCCTCTATACCAACATTGTACTCTCCCTTGTACGTGTCGTAAGCATACTTAGCTCTCATCAAAGCCCCATAGAGTGTGTCTCTTAATCCTATGGGCTGTGGAGGTACAAACCTTGGGACATCTACGCCTATGACCTCGTCGACTCCTAGTAATCTGAGTGCCCTGCGAACACCTTCAACTTTAGCTCTGTTTTTACTAGCTACTACTGCTACACTCATAGCTGTTTCCTACTAAACCGTGTTTAGTGATGCATATATAAATGTAGCATATACTTAAGATTTAATGAGTAATGTCTAGAGTTACCCGATATTTTGCAGCATCTACGAAAAACTCTTGGCGGAGGATATAATTAATGCTTAGAGACAGGCTAGCAGAAGCAGCAGGCAAATTATCATCTCTGCTTTTGTCAAGAATAAGTCTTCTCTCTAGAATCGTGTATAGAGTATATGAGGAAAAGCTACTACAAGAGATACGGGGGAAGCCTCTACCTGTACATATAGGTATAATACCCGACGGTAATAGACGGTGGGCTACGAGAAAAGGCCTAGACAGACTAGTTGGCCATGAATACGGGTACCAGAGAATGCGTGATGTTGTCAGGTGGATTTTTGATCTCGGTATAAAAATTGTCACAGTCTATGTTATGTCGACAGAAAATTGTATAAAAAGGCCCCGAGAAGAGAGAGATCATATTTTCAGCTTATTGATAAAAGGGCTTCGCGAACTTGATAATGAAGGTTATTTGACTAAGAACAATATTCGAATAAGGATTTTTGGAAAGACAGAGCTATGGCCTAGAGAGGTTAGGGAACTAGCCAGAGAACTAGAAATAAAATATGGTAATCGGGGTGACAAAGTACTCAATATAGCTCTATGCTATGGCGGGAGACACGAGATTGTTGAAGCCGCTAGAAGAATAGCCGTTGATGTAAAGAATGGTTCGATAAAAATTGATGAGATTAACGAGGACGTCTTCAAGAAGTATCTTTATACAAGTGACTTGCCTGACCCGGACCTCGTAATAAGAACCTCGGGAGAAGAGAGAATAAGTAATTTCCTCTTATGGCAAACTGCATACTCAGAGTTATACTTCTGTGAAGCATATTGGCCTGATTTTAGAAGAATAGACTTGCTTAGAGCTATAAGGTCTTATCAGAAACGCGAACGGAGATTTGGGGGATAAGAACTAAAGGACAAGTCACCAAGGTTGTCTTCTAACTCGTATGTTCTTCCGAGATTCCTAGGCGTCTCTCAATAAATCTTAATACAAATACCATTGCACCTGCAACTGCTATTCCTCCCAGGAATACTTCTATGAATCCTGATGACAATAGTAGGGATGATACTTCTCCTGGAGTTGGTGTTTCTGGTAATTGTTGTAGTGAAGATGCTAGTTTGTCGAATGATAGGACTGCTATAACCACTATCACTATGCCTACGAGATCCCTTGTTAGCTTAAAGTGTCTTCTAAGTATCTTATCAACAATTCTACCTACAAGAACTATAAACACAGAAAGACCGGCTATCGGGGCTATATCATCGATTAAAAAACCAAGAAGACGCCAGTTAATGCTCTCAGCATGTACTAATGTAGAATAACCTATAGCTATTGCTACAGCCATCGTGACTGTAGCTAATGTTGAGGAAATAAACATTATAGGCGAGGAAGCCCAGAACTCTACGATTTTATCCTCAAGGTTAAAACCACGTACTAGCATTGCTGTACCGAGTAAAAGCATAGTAGCTATTGCGGCATGCTGGAGTAATCCTAGTAGGCTGAAAAGAGCTATTATCGTTATTATGAGTCCTGGGACACCCAGAAACCATTTAGAGAATCTCGGCTCTGTTAAGGCTCTCTTAATATACCTTCCTATCAGGACATACGTTTCTTCAACACTAGTTGATTGTTCTACAATTACTCTCTTTACACCCACTACTGGGAGGATAGACTGGATGACGGGGATTATCTGCTCATCATAAACGCCATCAGTTACTAGTACAGCGCCAGTAACATCCAGCTTCTTAGATAGATACTCTAATTGCTCTCTTATTCTAAGCTCTGCTTCAAGCTCATTGTCAGCGCTTCCAGAAACAACAGCTATTTCAACATCTCTTCCCCTCTCTTTGAATTCTCTGTAGATCTTAATACCAGCGTATAGAGCATTTAGATCAGAGTCCTCTGGGCGTAGTATCCCGAATCTAGTAGCTGCTTCAAGTACTTTGTCTTCCCCGACTATGGGTGTTGGTATACCAGTTACCGAGATATCGTCATCCATATCTATAACTAATACGAGAATCTTGTTGCTTCGAGCAGTAGTCTCGGCGCTAGTAGCACTCATTACTCCCGGCCTACATGAGAGTACAGTCTCTTGAAAAATGGTACTTAATTGCTTTTTTCCTCCTCTTGAGAATATAATAGTACAAGTTCCTCAAAAGTTATTCTCTTACCACTCTTCAACTTCTCCGAGGTTATCCGTGCTTTTTCGGCTCTTATACGCTCTTCCCTCTCCTTTGCTGCACGTAGCCTTAATTCTCTAAGGCTAGAATTAAGCTCTCTTAATCTCGCTACCAACTCGTCTATATTATTCTTAAGAGAGTTGATCTCGCCAGATTTCTCTTCAATTACTTTGTTTAAACCATTAATCTTATTACTTATCTCGTCAAGTTTCTGTTTAATTATTTCTATCCTGTTATTAACCTCGGCTATCCGTCGTCTAACTTGCTCTATCTCTGATGATAAATCTCTCAGCCTAACCTTTAGTGTTGCAAGCTCAGCTTTCAGCTCCATGTACTCCCTTTTCTTTTTCCTAGCCTCACTTATCTTAGCTAGTAGTGATTCTAATCGAGCTATCTGGTCTATTATTTTCTTCTCCTCTTCTATAGGTAAGACCATCGTCTGCTGCTTCCATTCAAGCTCCTCGATTCTTTTCAGAACAGCATTTATAGGAGTTCTTAGAAGTTTTTCCTCGCCTTGGAGTTCTTCCCCATACTCTCTAATTTTTTCTCTTAGGCTCCTGAGATTATCCAGGACTCGCTGTCTCTCCTCTTTTAGGTTCCTGAGCATGTTTAATAATTTTGATTTCTTTTCTTTTTGCTCTCTTAGTTCTGAGAGAAGCTGTTTGTGCCTCATAATGAGTTCTCTTCGAGCATTCTTGAGAGACCTTACTTCTTCTATCATGTTAAAGCGCTTATCCTTTAGTACCTTTATTTTAGAAGAGACCTCATCTATTTCTTTTAAAATCCCGTCTTCGCCGCTCATACGTTATGACCTGTCATACCTATTAATTCAGTGGATTCTTTTCTTTAAAAAAGCATATTCTCTTAATACTCTGAGCGCGCGGGCTGCTTTTTCAGGGCTTTCATAAACCGGTATACCTGCTTTCTCGAGCCTTTTAGCAAACTCAGCTGTAAATACTCCACCAAATGATACAGCAATTATTGGTTTACCAAACTTTTGTTTAGCCTCTATTATGTAATCTGCTAGTCTCAAGGTAAGCGTTGGTATTTGAAATAATGCTATCACTACCACTGCGTCTATCTCAGCACTTGCGAGTATATCCTCAAACACTATGCGATACCTCTCATCATCTGTATCACCAGTAAGGTCTATGGGATTGACAGTCACGCAGTGGAACGGTAGTTTTTCACGTAGTTTGCTTTGCAATTCATTGCTTAAACGAGGTATCTTGAAGCCCTTCTTGTATAAGGCGTCAGTGGCTAATACGCCCATCCCACCAGCATTTGTTATTACTGCTACTCTATCACCCTTAAGTTCTCGGTAGGATAGCAGACACTTAGAAGCATCAAATAACTCGTCTATGCTTTCAACCTCTACTACACCAGCTTTTCTCAAAGCTGCTCTTAGTACCTCGTACGTGCCAGCTAAGGCTGCTGTATGGCTTGTCGCAGCCATCGCGCCAGCAGGTGTTTTTCCTCCTTTTACCATTATGATAGACTTCTTTGCAACCACTCTCCTTGTTATCTCTATGAACTTTCTCCCCCTACTGGGTTTGAAGCCTTCTACATAGAACAAGATTATGTCTATATCATCATCATGCTCGAAATACTCAAGTAGATCAACATCGTCAATATCTATCTTATTACCATAACTCACGACTTTTGATATGCCTATGCCCTTAAAAGCTGCCCAGTCAAGTACTGCTGCTGCTAACGCGCCGCTCTGGCTTATAAGGGCTATTCTGCCAGGTGGTGGTCTCTTCATACGTTCTTCTGGTAGAAAGAAGGTGTCAACACCTGTCTCAGCATTGTATATTCCGAGCCCGTTCGGCCCTATTACTCTAATCCCGTATTTCAGCGCTTTTTCTCTTACCTGGGACTCCAGTATAGCTCCTTCTTCGCCTATCTCGCTGAATCCTCCACTAACTATTATTGCCGCTCTGATACCTTTAGCTCCTAGATCATCCATTATCCCAGGCACTAGTTGGGCACGTACAATAATAACAGCTAAGTCTACTTTTTCTGGGATCTCCCTCACAGACTTGTATGCTTTAAAACCTAGTATCTCATCGTATTTCGGGTTAACCGGGTATATTGCTCCCTTGTACTTCTTAGCAAAGTTTTCAAGTATTACTCTGCCTATCTTGCCTGGCGTCTCACTAGCACCTATTATTGCTACAGACTTTGGATTAAAGAATAGTCCAAGCACACGCCGTGTATCACTCAACCTGGATCATCTCATTGCTAGCCTTTGTTCAGGGTTTACATTTAATGCGTTATAAGAATAAAAATACTAGAGTCTGCCAGAAGGCTCTTCTGTTAAGAAGTCTTCGCCTCCAGCCAGGACTTGCTGTACTTGTGCATACACGGCATCTATGCCTTCATTAGTATATGCTGATGCAAGTATCAGGTCACTACACATACCCGTCTCTATTATTGCATCAAGAAGCCTATAAGTAACATCTATTAACTGACTACCATGCTCATCCCATAAGAGGTCTCTCAAGGACTCTGGTTCACTACTCACTTGTCTTAGCATCTCAACACCCTCAGGTCCTAGTAAGTCTATTTTTGATACAACATTCACTTGTGGAATACCAAGCCTAATGTTAGTTGAAGCTGCTAAGAGTAGTGCCGAGACGAAACTAGAAGGCTTCTCAGCGAAGAAGGAATCTATCAGATAAACTGTTACAGCCTTGTTCTCCCCTATTATGTCTCTAAGTATTACGGGGCCTGAAGGCCTCATAGCGAATAATTCTAGTTGTCCAGGCGTATCTATTATGGCGTAATTATACTTGAAGTTCTCGATTTCTTCCCTAATCTCCCTAGTGTGCTCAACAAGTAGGTCAACAGATGCTATTAGCGCGGCATTTGGACCTAGGTTAAATTTTCTCATAACGTCTCTGGAATTTACGTACTCTCTAACATCGACATCAGGAGTGTAAGGCGTCCACTCGGTAGCCGGGTCAAGATTTACTTTTACAACGCTTAGTTGCTGATCTTCCATCCATTCGCTTAGAGCCGATGTAAATGTTGATTTACCCGAGCCGGCTGCGCCAACAATTATTATGTAGTACACTACTCTTAGCACCTCGCTAGCAAAGACTTGCATGTCTTAAAAGAAAAATCTTCTAGTCGTAGTGCCTCTGAATCTTCCCCTTATGTTGAGTTTATAGCCGCAACGCGGGCATTTATTGTCTTTATCTAGTCTCCAGGCTGATATGTAGAAACCGTATCTCTCAATAACTAGGTATCCGCAGTTAGGGCAATAAGTATGTTCTAGAGAGTGTCCCCATACGTTTCCTATAAATACGTGCTTTAACCCCTTACTCTTAGCTATCTCAGCTAGTTCTTCGAGAGTCTCTACTGGGGTAGGCGGTAGGAATGCCATCTTGTAGTGAGGGTAAAATCTTAACAAGTGAAAAGGTGTTTCAGGGCCAAGGTTCGAGCTTATCCATTCTGCGAGATGCTCAATATCCTCTTTCTTATCACCATACTTTGGCACTACAAGATTTGTTATCTCTATCCATACTCCTATTTTCTTTAGTTCTAGCAAGAATTCAAATATGTAGTCGGGATTGTATACTCCCATGAACTTCCTATAAAAGTCTCTATTACCTCCGCCTTTGAAATCCACCGTGGCTGCATCTAGTAATCCCTTTAGCTCAGCCACAGCCTCGGGAGTCATATACCCGTTTGTAACAATGGTGTTAAACAACCCGTGTTTCTTAGCTATTTTCATAGTGTCAAGCATGTATTCGAAGAAAACTGTTGGCTCATTATACGTGTAACTGATCCCGTCAGCACCCATCTCTATAGCGTTTCTAACAGTCTCGTCTGGGTCATAATAGGTACCGTAGAGGCCCCTCTCTAGACGAGACTGGCTTATCTCCCAGTTCTGGCAGAACCGGCAATAGAAATTGCACCCAACAGTAGATATAGAGTAAACTTGGGAACCAGGTTCAAAATGCATTAAGGGCTTCTTCTCGATAGGATCTAAGCCTGTAGCCGTGAGCAGCCCATACACGAGTGTGTAGAGTTTACCCTCAATATTCTTTCTAACACCACAAGCACCATACCTGCCGGGAGCTATAACACATCTTCTATAACATAAATCGCAGATGACATAGTTCTCTTTCTCAGGATGCTTTCTCCACAGCATTGCTAAGCGTACATGTTTTTTGCCCCTAGTTAGTACTCCTACATCAACCATATAGGTTCACCACCGCTACGTTTGAGCCATAAGGGTAGACTATCCCTTCTACAATACACTCTTACTTTTCTCCCACAATTTGGACAACGAGAGTCTTTTACATAACATTTATGCATTAATCCATCACTTCTTTCAACAAGCACATTGTTACAATAAGGGCAATAAGTGTTCTCCTCTACTAGATTTGCGAAGTTACTATGAATATACACATAGGGATTTTCGAGGCTCTCTTTTAGTGTAAGACCTATTTTTCTCACAGCATGTACCGCCAAGGGAGAGTGCAATTCTACATAGAGGTGAATGACGGGTTGAAAAGCGTTTCTTAGAGACTCTATAATATTTGCTATTAGATCCTGGTCTGGTACGCCAGTAGAGTAGATAATTATCTCTAGTCTAGTTGAATACTCTGTAGCCAGTTTTTGTAGTAACCCTAGTCTTGCATCATCGGATATCGACTCCTCGGAGATTTTCAACGGGTAATCGATTACAGCATAAGCCGCATAATTACGTATGTAATCTACTATCTCATTACTCACTAGTAGGCTTCTAAACCCTAACAACACTTCTCCACTAAGTCCTGAATAAACCTTGTCTACGAGACTAGCAATATCGGGTGATAGAAGGGGCTCGGGCCCATCTAAGAATATCATGTCTACTCTATATTTTTTGGCAAGCCATATTATTCTATCAAGAGTTATCTCTCTAAGCGATAATTTTCTACGAGAAGCATCTGATATTGGTGCCCAAGGGCATAATGGGCATTCAATACTGGTAGAGCCTGGTATAAATATTCTTAAGACGCTACAGGATACACATGTATTGTATAGAGGTATCCTATCGGAGATATCTAACTGTAAGCCAGCTATGCTGAGAGAATATTCACCAGCACTCATGCTGACACACTCCTAGGTTTTTCACGGATCATGATACTTCTCTAATCTTTTCTGAATACTTTTGATTATTTAAGCTGGTTTTAACCCTAGGTACTCTAGTGCTTTAATAACTCCAGCCTTAAACTTAGCAACTGACGAGTAAAAGTAGCAAGCTAGGCCATCTTCCAGCACGAGTCTAGCTCGTATCACTGCTTCTC
>CAZCAU010000046.1:4868-9490 GCA_964496855.1 uncultured Desulfurococcales archaeon | reverse complement strand
CGGGTGTCCACTAGTTGTTGCAAGCCTTAGGTTGGGGGAGCCGTGTCCCCCGCCGCCATCTACTGGTTTACTGGGGTCTTAGTGTTTATGCGTAATAGTAGATTAGATAGGATAAAAGTCGAGCAAATAATGTCTGTACCACCAGTAACAGTTAGCCATAAGGAGTCTCTCTACACGGCTGTTGAGCGAATGTATACCGCATCTACTGGTAGCATCTTAGTCGTAGATGATAGAGGAGTTCTTGTTGGCATAATTACTGAGAGAGATATAATACGGCTTGTAGCCATGCATGTCATAGAGAAAAACCCGCTAGTAGAGAATGTCATGACAGTTGATCCCATAACTGCTAGTCCTGGAGAGACACTAGCCCAAGCCCTAGCTAAGATGAGAGAAGCTAGGATAAGACACCTACCAGTCATAGATAAAGACAGGAAACCTATAGGCATAGTAACTATGAGAGACATACTCGAAACCATTGCTGAGGCGTTGCTTATAGCGTCTTCTCCCAGAAATACTTAAAACAGTGTTTATAATTAATCAGGAGAAATGATAAGAGTAGAGCCGGGGTCGCCTAGCCTGGTAGGGCGCCGGCCTGCTAAGCCGGTGGGGGAATCCCCGCCCGGGTTCAAATCCCGGCCCCGGCGCTAAACCTTCTAATAATCTTTTACAATCACTATGCTAGCTCTGTTAACCTGGATGGTGTTTTAGGTAGAATAATTAGAGGCTGAGAGAGGATTAAAGGGAAAAAGAGAGAATATGGGAAACACGTTTAGTAAAATCTCTTGCTCTTAGACACGATAACGATTGCTAGCATCAACACTATTACGGCTATCACGGCTAAGATGTAGTGGAATGAAGCCGTCTGCGAGCTTATTAGCTCGCCTCCCACTAGCTGTACCTCGCCACGCACATTGAATATATATGCTGAATCAAAGACTCCGCCGCCCGTTACAGCATAAGCCCCGTCATCAGATATGTCTACAACTACTGATACACTAGGTGTTGCTGCTCCATAATACCATAGAAGTTCGCCAGTATTAGTGTCGATAGCGAATACATAGTCTCCTGTACCAGCAATTGCTACATCGCCTCTATAATCTAACGCTATATCTGTGAAGTCGATGTCTGAAAAGCCTTGTATAGCAGTAACAGATATGTCTGGCGTTACTGCTGAGCCTGATTTTGATGCTATGTTGTGGAAGATCTCTATGGAGTACGGTGATAACCCATAAGCGTTCACACCTACAACAACAGTTGACCCATCTCCTGAGATATCAACAGCCGAGATATCGCCGAATAGATCAGTAGAGTTCCAGATAATTTCTCCTGTACTCGTATCGATTACACTAATATGGCTACCTAGAGCGATGACAAAGTATCTCCCATCATCAGAGAGCGCTGCTGGTACATAGGTGCTTGGGGTTGTGAAGCTCCATGTCTTGAAGAGGGTAGGAGTAGCCGTTGCTGCATTCTTATACAAGTAGACATTAATAATTGAGGTCTCAGGCTCCCTAATAATCCCAGCGGCAACCAGTATATTACCATCATTTGATACACCAACATACTCTAGATACCATGGAGACTTATAGTCAGACCATGTATAACCCACATCACTGCCTGTAAGCGATATAGCGTTAACCCAGTAGAAGATGTTAGGGCCAGTACCGACTGCTGCCACGTGCTTGCCATCCCCAGTAACGGCAAGAGCCTCCTCGCCTATCTTTCCAAGTAGATTTCTGCTTACCCAATCTGGATCAGGGGTTCCCCTAAGGCTTTTAGCATTACTCCAAAATACTATATAGCTAGACTCCACCGGGGTAGTCTGATAATACGATGCTGCTACAGAGTTCCCATCCTTTGATACAGCTACTGCCGAGAAAGTGAAACCTGATGGTGCAGCCCAGCTCCATAATAGGTTCCCATTTATATCATACACTTTTAGTGTATCAGTAGCTGCTATGGCGACAACACTCTTGTCTCCAGAAATAGCAACGTCCACTACAGGATCTGGTATCATCCATACAGGCTCTCTAACTTGCGGCTCTGATGTCTGGGCAACACCCATTACTGGTATTACCAGTAATGCTAAGAACACTATGATTAAGAAACCCCTCATGGATCTATACGACATTTTGGTTTTCAGACCCCCTCAATATCCTAGCAGATTATTAAGCAGTCAAAATACTTGGCTCAATACTATTTATTAATATTTTTGCACATACGGGATAAGAATACAAATGTGCACATCCGCTAGTCTCATATCTTGTATTTCGTATTCCTTATTTTCCTAGGTCTTAGCCTAGCTCTAGCATTTATA
This sequence comes from uncultured Desulfurococcales archaeon, assembly GCA_964496855.1. GTDB lineage: Archaea > Thermoproteota > Thermoprotei_A > Sulfolobales > CAZCAU01 > CAZCAU01. The sequence continues at coordinate 7,173 of CAZCAU010000046.1, read as the reverse complement.
CCCTCTATTAATAGTATTAGAAAACCAACCAGTGATACAATTATCAGCACAATTCTATCTACATTCAAAGTACCAGTATAACCGATCACGAAGATTTCTCCTAGTACTACCCCTAAGAAGAACATAGAGTACACTAGTAGTCTTGGTATAAGCTTGTGCCTAATCACTATAAAGCCCTCTATATCCATGATTCTTGAGACTCTATAACCTTCGGGACCCTGCACGATTAGACCTAGATCCTCAAGTCTTTTTAGATGATAGTGTACAGTGCTTACTGGTATGCCGAGACTCCTAGCAATCTCTCTCACACCTTGCGGTCTTTTACTCTCTAGTAAGAACGTGTATACTTTCAGGGAAACCCCGCTAATATTAGTAGCACTGTCTTCTCGCCGCAATTGTATCACGCTGGTACTTAATGGATCGTACAATCGATACCGATGTGTTTTGTCTAATTACCTGTATGAAGAGGTTCTAGCTTTAAGAATTTAAGACTAATTGTTGTACAAACCAATAGGATACCTGTCCCAACTCTTAGACAATAAAGTCATGGAGAATTCCTCTTATTGTTCAATAACTAGGGTTTTCAGTAACAGGATACTAACATGTTAAGTGGTGAAAAGAGTGAATAAGCATAATCTCGCACTAGGAGTGTTAGCATTAGTCATTGGCATAGTACTGGTAGTAGCTGCTAGTATACCGTCGCTAAAGCCGCAACCCGAAGAACTAGGACAACCCTTATCAACACTACCACAGCCTGGCTCTCTCGCTACAGGGCTTGGAGGATTACCAGCATTTTCTAATTACGATGATTTAGCATTATTCCTAAATAATGTAGTAAAGACACGTGTAGGTGTTAGAACATATTATGATGCAGTCATAACCCCGTTTCTGAGAACGGTTGGTGAGGAAGTTTCTACAACTGTTACAATGCCGTTATCTAAAGAGATAACCAGTTATGGAGAAGAAGCCGGTATCTCGCCGGAGACAAAGGTTTCTTCAACTAATGTACAAGTAGAGGGAGTAGATGAACTCGATATTGTAAAAACTAATGGTAGAATAATAGTCTCGGCATTTAATGACAAAGTGTACGTAGTTGATGCAGCATCCAAGAAAGTAGTATCAACCCTAGAGATAGAAGAAGGAGCAGTAAAAGGCGTATTCTTGTACAATGATAAACTAGTAGTAGTCTCTGAGAACCCCATAGTGGTGCCTCTAAGACTCGAGGTAGAAACTAGGTGCCGTTGCTTAGTTGTGCCACCAGGTACTACAAATACCACGATATACGTATACGATATTACCCATCCTGATAAGCCAAAACTGTTTCTAAAGACATCGATAACAGGCTATGTCTTGGCATCAAGACTAGTTAATCAATACTTCTATCTCGTTACAAGACAACCGCTGCTTGAGCCAACGGTACCAATGCTTGATGGAAAACCATTAGATCCTCAATACATAGTTGTAGCTGATAAAAACCCAGATTCTTACACTAACATACTAGTGCTAGATTTGTCATTAAGAGAAACAACAGAGAAATGGTCTGTACAATCATTCCTGACAGGACCGGGTAGCTGGTTCTACATGACGCCAAATAGACTATACATAGCAGTCCAGAAATACATCAGATACGACTTTATGTTTAAGACAGCCTTAGAGACTATCATAAAATACCTACCTTCAGACTTAGCTAAGGAGCTCAGCAGTATCATAGAATCGGGAGAGTACTGGAGAGCATCTGAGAAAATAGCCGAGTACCTAAGTACCCTGGAAAAAGGAAAGGCCGAGGATATAATAAAGAGAGTAAACACAGAGCTATCCAAACAAGTCTTTAGAGAGAAGACGAAGTTCTACATATTTGATGTTAATGGCTTGAAAGTAGTCTTTAAGGGATCATTCGAGGTGCCCGGCAGGCTTCTTGAGCAATTCTCTATGGAGGAGTATAACGGGTACTTTATAGTTGCGACAACACTGGCTGAGGAAACAATAAAGGTAAGCCTTGTGAACCCAGTAATAGTACCAGGAACCACTACTCCTACGGGAGAACAAGAAGTAAGAATCATAGAGTGCACAGCTGGCGTATGTACGGAGAAGACTTTCAAAGTACAGGTAAAGACGCCTAGCACGATTAGGGCTAAGCCATGGATAATCATAGATACTACTAGTAGTAAAAGCACTAATAATGTCCTCATAGTAGAGATAGATAGTCTAAAAATAGTCGGGAGACTGGAGGGGCTAGCAGCTGGTGAGAGAATATATGCTGCAAGGCTGATAAAGAACATATTCTACCTTGTAACCTACAGGCGCG
>CAZCAU010000046.1:4372-4858 GCA_964496855.1 uncultured Desulfurococcales archaeon | reverse complement strand
CCACTATTTGCTATAGATATCAGTAATCCGGAGAATCCGGTAGTTCTAGGCTATCTAAAAGTCCCAGGATTCAGCGAGTATCTACATCCATTAACTAACAATACACTCGTCGGCATAGGACGCGGAGACAACGGGTTAAAGATATCATTATTCAACATCACTGACCCCAAGAATATGAGCGAGATATCAGTAATCGAGATACCCGTAAGTCATAGCCCTGTATTATGGGATCACCATGCATTCACAATAGATAGAGACTCTGAGACATTCTATATACCAGTAACAATATACCAAGCCAAGGGCTACGCAAGCGGCATACTAGTTGTTAGTTACTATGATAATACTTTGAAAACAATCAAGTTCTTACAACACGATGGCGCTTTAAGAACACTCTACATAGGTAATGAAGTATACACGGTATCTCCAGCATCAATAAAAGTCTTTGACTCAAGCAACAACTACGAGTTGTTAACAGAGATACCTCTT
>CAZCAU010000046.1:0-4362 GCA_964496855.1 uncultured Desulfurococcales archaeon | reverse complement strand
AAACTTGTATCAACGCATGTCCTAATAATAACCATATTTATACTATTAGCCTGTAAGAAGTAAACAAGAGGCGAGACTAGTTTGATGGCAAAACATCCCCTAGATGTACCAAAGGACAAGAAGCTTAGCCAAGAAGAGATAGCATATGCTCTTAGGTTATCAATTATAGCAGAACTAGATGCCGTAAACTTGTACTTACAACTAGCCGCGAGCATAGATGACGAGTCTATTAAGAAAGTATTCCTTGATATCGCAAAAGAAGAAAAGACGCATGTTGGCGAATTCATGGCGTTATTGAAGAGGATAGATCCAGAGCAGGCTAGCGAGTTAGAAAAGGGAGAAGAGGAAGTAAGAGAGCTAACCGGTTAGAGAATAGATTTTTCAGGTAATTATTTTCAACTATTTTTTCCTATTTATAACAACAATTATATTAGTTACAATGAAGAGTTTTTCTAGTGGGAGAATTTTAGACGAGGCTAGCATAGATGGTAGAGATTATAGATACAACTATGAGAGATGCTCATCAATCCCTTCTCGCAACTAGGTTTAGAACTCGTGATATGCTGCCTATAGCAGACATCATAGATGAAGCCGGCTTCTATAGTCTAGAGGTATGGGGAGGAGCAACTTTTGATGCAACCATAAGATTTCTCAGAGAAGATCCATGGGAGAGGCTCAGACTAATAAGAGAAAGAGTGCGTAGAACAAAGCTCCAAATGTTGCTTAGAGGACAGAATCTTGTAGGCTACCATCATTACCCGGATGATGTTGTAGAGAAGTTTGTAGAACTAGCGTTTAAGAATGGCATTGATATTTTCAGAGTGTTTGATGCACTTAATGATGTACGTAATATGAAGACTAGTATTAGAAAAGCAAAAGAGGTAGGAGCACTAGTACAAGGCGCTATATGTTACACTATAAGCCCTGTCCACACACTAGAGTATTATTTGAAGCTGACCGAGGAGCTATTGTCTTTAGAAGTTGACATGATAACGATTAAAGACATGGCAGGAATACTCGAGCCACACGTAGCTTATGAACTAGTGACGGAGATAAAGAAGAACTTCAAAGTACCAGTTGATGTGCACACGCACGCAACGGGGGGAATAGCTGTTGCCACATATCTACGCTGTGTCGAGGCAGGAGCAGACTACATAAACACCGCCATAAGCCCCCTAGCTTTCGGAACAGCACAGCCAGGTATACAATCCGTGTACTACTCTCTTCCCCCTAATAAGAGGCCTAAGATAAACATGAAGATCATAAACAAGATATCTGCATATCTGCAAGAGGTTCTCGAGGAAAAATATGCCCATTTATTGAATCCGAGAATACTGCTTCCAAACCCTAATGTACTGATACATCAAGTACCAGGCGGCATGTTATCTAACTTAATTGCACAGCTAAAAGAACAGAACGCGTTAGACAAACTAGACAAAGTACTTGAAGAAGTACCGAGAGTCAGAGAGGATCTCGGCTGGCCACCTCTAGTAACACCATTATCACAAATTGTTGGGACACAAGCAGTTCTAAACGTTATGCTTGGCAGGTATAAGGTAATAGCTCGTGAGGTAAAGGACTATGTTAAAGGTCTTTACGGCAGACCACCTACGCCTATCAAGGAGGATATTAAGAAGCTGATACTAGGAGAGGAAAAAGAGATAACAGTTAGGCCTGCCGACTTATTAGAGCCCATGCTTGATAAATGTAGAAAAACTGTTGAGGAAAAGAGTTATCTTACAAAAGAAGAAGACATACTAACCTACTGCTTGTTCCCAAGCCAGGCACTCGAGTTCTTTGAGTTAAGGAAGAAAGGTGAAATCGAGACCCTGGAGAAACCGCCTAGGTACCGCAAGGTTGTGACAGTTATTATTAATGGTAGGGAGTACAAGGTCGGTGTTGAAGGCGTAGACTTAGAGTTAATAGCTCTCACAACTGGAGCCCCAGTAACGCCTACGACTAGTATAAGCCCTGTAGCAGCTAAGACTACTTCTAGTAGTACAATGGGTGGCAAAAAGGCATTTGAGGGCGAACCCGTAGCTGCCCCCATGGCGGGGAAGATTCTTAAAATACATGTCAAGCCAGGCATGAGTGTAAACAAGGGTGATAAACTAGCAACTCTAGAGTCCATGAAGATGGAAACCGAGATAATAGCTCCGCGTAGCGGCGTTATTACTGGTATAGTAGTGAAAGAAGGAGATAGAGTAGAGCAAGGACAGACAGTATTATATATAAAATAAGAAGCGAGGTGCATCTTCGTGGCTGTGAGTCTTCTCGAGGTATTGGCATCTAATACTGGTATCTTAAACATTACTATAGGAAACATCGTAATGATACTAGTTGGTCTAGCACTAGTATTCCTAGCTATACATAAGAAGTATGAGCCTCTAATACTACTACCTATAGGCATAACTGCTGTAGTAGTGAATCTTCCATTCCCACAACTCGTGGAGCCCCCACATGGGTTCTTCTATATGGTAAAACACTATCTCATCGATACAGAGATAGTGCCTCTACTCATATTTCTCGGTCTTGGCGCATTAACGGATTTTGGACCATTAATAGCTAATCCTAAATCACTCCTATTGGGAGCTGCGGCTCAGCTAGGAGTATTCGCAGCACTAGTCATGGCTATACTCCTGGGTTTTGATCTCAGAGAAGCGGCTTCTATAGGGATTATAGGTGGTGCTGATGGGCCTACAACAATATACCTTACAGTTAAACTAGCACCCCACATACTCGCAGCTACAGCCGTAGCTGCGTACTCCTATATGTCTCTAGTACCATTGATACAGCCACCTGTGATCAAAGCATTAACTAGTAGAGAAGAGCGGCGTATAAGAATGAGGCAATTACGCCCAGTATCGAGGCGTGAGAGGATATTGTTCGCCATAATAACAATGATTGTTGTTGGCCTTCTCGTGCCCTCAGCTCTCCCCCTTATAGGGTATGATAATGATAGGGAACTTGTTTAGAGAATCGGGTGTTGTTGAGAGATTATCCAAGGCTGCGAGCGAGGAGTTAATGAATATAGCTACTATATTCCTTGGATTTGGTGTTGGGAGTACTATGAGGGCAGAGTATTTCCTGACACCTAAGACTATTATGATACTAGGGCTTGGTGCACTAGCATTTGCTGTGGCAACAGCTGGTGGAGTAGTATTTGCTAAGATAATGAACATGTTTTCTAAAGAGAAAGTTAACCCGATGATAGGAGCAGCGGGTGTAAGTGCTGTACCTATGAGTGCTAGAGTAGTGGAGCGTTTAGCTATAGAGGAAGACCCGACAAACCATATCCTCATGCATGCTATGGGCCCTAATGTAGCCGGTGTTATAGGCACAGCTGTTGTTGCAGGAGTATTCTTATCTATACTAGGAGGCTGATAACTCGTGGTAGAAGCAGGTGTATTCACCGAAGCACTGATAATGACGCTAACCGGTATAACAATAGTATTCGGGGTCCTAGTATTATTATCCATAATACTGTACCTATTCCCACGAATACCAGAGGCAACTAGAGCAAAGACTGTAGAAGGCAGAGAACCCCGTACTAGTACCCAGGTAAGTAGAGTAGAGACGCCAGTAAGCGTGCAAGAAGTGGAGGAGAAGAAGGTAGAAGAGTATTCTAGAGAAGAATTAGCACTCGTAACAGCAGCTATTAACGCCTTCCTCGAATATAAATCTAGGAAACTCGGCGAGATAGAGTTGTTCAAAAAGTTTCCTCCATTCATGAGACTGCTTCCACTAGCTGGTATAAAGCTTAAAGCAAAACTAAGAGTCTCGTATATGGGCAGTGAGAGAGAAGTAGAAGTCGAAGAGGCATCATTAAATCATTATCTAATCAAGATTGGTGCGAAAACCTACGAGGTATCATTAAAGCTGCCTGAGACAGGGGAGAGACTCGTCCTAGAGCTCAGTTAGCTATTTTATTCATTACCCGTTATCTAGAAACCGAAATCATTATCTCTATAATCAAGGTCTATCAAGATAGGGTTACTATAAAATGGTTGTTAAATCAATAGTTGAGAGATTAGAGGCAAAACCTACACTTATACTTGTTAAAAACGGGGAGGAGGTATTAGACGAGGATACAGCAAAACTGATATTGCTAATAGATAGACTAGGCTCTATAATAGCAGCAGCAAAACTATTAAGAATACCCTACTCTAGAGCATGGGAAATGCTTGCAAGAGTCGAGAGGATTCTCGGCGTAAGAATCATAATTGCTCGCCGCGGCGGCCGCGGCGGCGGTGGTGCCAAGCTTACAGAGCAGGGCAGGGAGCTTCTAGACTATTATCTCAAGGAGTACTGGCGCCATCTCAGAAAAATAGTAAAGCTACCATCCGCGGAGATATCTATACC
>CAZCAU010000045.1:0-10023 GCA_964496855.1 uncultured Desulfurococcales archaeon | reverse complement strand
CTCCCAGGATCGGCTCCGAGCTCCTCATATAGTTTCTCAACCTCACTACTAGAAATACCATATGCTGGTAGTTCATCTGTATGGAATATTCCCCCAACATCACCCCATACACGTGCATAATCTGCTAATTCTGTGCCAAACCTTCGGCCAGGCTGTACCTCTCTTCCTAAGAGTCCTGCAAAACCAGGTAGTAGTGCCGCGTAGACTCTGCCTCCCACAAGTATCTCTCTTTTTAACACACGGCTAACAGTGTTTGCAAATATGCTTGTGACATCAACTATGTTTTCTTTTATATCCTCTTCTTTAACATTCCTAGCTCTTAGCTCATCTCTTATTTTTAGCAGGTTGTATTGACGAAGAGCCTCGTACTCTACAACCTTAGCTATGAGGTCTAGCCTCTGTACACCCTTAATCTCTATCCTCGCGCCGTCTCTTATAGAGACGTTAAGATCCTGCCGTATAGTGCCTATGCCGCGCTTAACCTTACCTGTTAAGCGTAGCAGCTGGCCTATCTTAAAAGCTACGCGTTCTGCTTGCTCTGGCGACGAGATGTCAGGCGATGTACTTATCTCTATGAGCGGTATTCCTAGTCTATCAAGATCATACTCTACTATCCTGCCATCTTTTTCTCCAATTTTCCTTGCTGCGTCTTCTTCTAGACATATCGTCTGGATACCTACATAGCCCTCCGAGTCTTTAACTCTGCCTCCTAGCGCTACTAGTGCTGTTCGTTGGAAACCAGTAGTATTTGATCCATCGATCACTATCTTCCTCATAACATATACTTCGTCTACGGGTATGGAGCCAAGAGCCTTGGCTATAGCTAGTGCTATTACCAATGCTTCTCTATTAAGCTGGTGCGGGGGCTCTTCATCGGCTTCAACTAGACATGAGATGTTTCTAGGGGCTTTATAGTGATATACTCTGCCCCTCTTCCACTCGAATAATGCTGCGATATCTACTTCGCCTAACTCGCTCTTGGTTGGTCTAAGTCTTCTCTCAAACTCGTCTATGTCTCCCGGTGTGCTGGTTGTTGGACATCTACAGAATAGTTTATGCTTTGTATCCAACTGCTGGTGTATCTCTAAACCAACTCTTAGACCTAGACTAGATACATCAATACGCTTGCTAGCCATAGTACCACCTCGGATACACAGCTATGTTCCTCCTAGTACCAATCTCGCCTACTAGGTTTGTACGCATTATTCTTGCTACTTCTTTAAGATCTCTCTCGCGCCCCAGAACCCATGAGAGCTTGACATACGCTGTCTCAGGCAACATATCTTCTCCAGGAATAACGCCTGCTTCAAGTAGTTTTCTCCCAGTACTGTAGACATTCATGTTTATTGTCCCGAAAAGACACTGGCTAGTCATGACTATGGCTACATTTTCTTCGACTGCTCGTTCTATATGCTTAATCATGGACTCGGGGGTATGGCCTAGACCCGTACCCTCTAAGACTATGCCATGTACTCCTTTATCTACTAGGAAGTCTATGATCTCACCTGTGATGCCTGGGAATATCTTGAGGAGAAAGACTCTCTCGTCAAACCCATTTAAGAGCTCTGTTTCTTCTTTAGACGATCTCGCTATATAGTCGTCTCTTAGAAGCTCTATTTTTTTCTCATGTGGATATATCTTGGCTAGGGGGACATCGTTTATTGATTGAAAAGCGTCTCTTCTCGATGTATGCATTTTTCTCACGCGTACCCCTCTATGTGCAAGAGCATATGTGTCACTAATACTTCCATGCATTACGACTACTACTTCTCCGAAAGGTGCTCTTAGGGTAGTTGTGACTGCTGATAACAAGTTAAAGGCGGCATCACTACTAGGTCTATCACTACTCCTCTGCGAGCCCACGATAGCGACCGGGTACGGGAGTCTCCTGAGAGCAAAGGCTAGTGCTGCTGCTGTATAACCCATGGTATCAGTTCCATGAGCTATAACTACTCCATCATAGCCTTTCAAAATTATCTTATAGACGTTTTCAGCGATTATGGACCAGTGTCTAGGCGTCATGTTTTCGCTAAAAATATTCAGTACGGACTCCGCGTAGATTACTCCATGCTCCAGAAGCTCTGGGATAGCATCTACTAGATCTTCTGCCGTTAATGCAGGCTTTACTGCCCCTGTTTCATAATCTATCTTACTAGCAATAGTTCCCCCAGTACCTAAGATCATTATCTTCTTTTGAGGAGGCTTCCTCTCTTCTTCCCCAATAAGCTCTGCTGGTGCACCAGCTTCTTCAAGCTTAGAGACAACCTCGCTACGAGATAGTATTTCTATGTTAGCAATATTAGCCGCCCTAATACCGACATTATACCCGTTTGATAACTTAAGGACAAGTATCTTTTTCTCAATACTAGAATATCTTGGTAAGACAAGACCTTCAAGAGTGAGACCAGACGTAGTACGTAACCTCACGTAGTCTCCAGGCTTTATCTTAGATAAAGTATCATTGATTGACATTATCACCTCAACCACGCTAATCACGACTATTATATTATCTAAGAAGCTAGTCCATAATATTCGTATTCTAATTCTAATCTGACGCGCCTAGTAGCTATTACCCACGTACGCTAGAGAACTTGGGAGATCTAGCCCAGTGTTTTTATTTAGCTTATTTTTTAATAAAAACTAGCCTTGTGTTTTAGAAAGGTACCTTATGAACTCTCTTCTATTTCTCACTCTAGGAGCAAGATTCTTCCTAGGCTTGGCTGGGATCTTTGGTGTCTGACTTCTGACTTTACCAGCCTTTGTTAATGAGCCGTGGGAAGGCATATTCTGATCTCCCTGCTCAGCTAATTCACTTAGCACAAGATAGTTATAAAGATTGTTGTTACTTAGGAGAATAATATTTAAGGTGAGACATAGAAGAGTAGATTAGGTTTAATGGTTAATTAGAACCTAGTTAAAAGGATGATAGAATTGAAAGTATATCTGACTGAACTGATAATAGGAAGTATAGCATTAGATGAAGAAGGTGATATCTTTGAGTTCGAGCTAGGCCCTAGAGATATGGATAATGCTGCTGAAGAAGCACTGAAGATAGAGAGAGGAGAGCCGACGTCATCTCTGATAAAATTATTAGAGAAGCTCAAGGCGCGTGGAGTAGATGAGGTAGTTGTAGAGACGGATGATAGAGCTAAGATTGTTACTACACATGGATTTAAAGTATCAGTAGAGGTGTCCCCTAAACCCATCTTCAAAGCTAGAGAAGAGCTCGTCGCACTAGCTGTCAAGCTAGGGTTCTCTGATAGTGAAGAAGCTTTCCTAGAATTCTTGCATAGTACGAGCTTAGAGATAACTAGGCGTAAGTTGAGGAAAGTGGCACAGAAGAGGGACCTGCTGGCAGCACAAGCAATTAGAACTATAGATGATATTGATAGAACAATAAACTTATTCGCAGCAAGGATAAGGGAGTGGTATTCTCTGCATTTCCCGGAGTTAGACGATCTTGTTAAAGAGCATGAAGACTATGTTAGAATGGTGAGCGAGCTAGGCCATAGGGAGAACTATGCCATTGAGGCTTTGAAGAAGCTTGGGATACCTGAGGCTAAAGCTAAACGGATAGTTGAGGCTGCTGATAAATCCATAGGAGCTGATTTATCAGATTTCGATATAAAGCCCATGCAGATAATTGCTGGAATTACTGCTAGACTCTATGAGCTTAGGAGAGAATTAACAGACTACATTGCAACAGTTATGAGAGAGGTTGCGCCAAACATTACTGCTCTTGTAGGCCCGTTACTAGGAGCAAGACTCATAAGCCTAGCAGGAAGCCTAGAGACTCTGGCAAGATTACCAGCGAGTACTATACAGGTCCTAGGAGCAGAGAAGGCGTTATTCAGAGCGCTCAGAACAGGCGGGAAGCCGCCAAAGCATGGCGTGATATTTCAGTACCCCGATATCCACCGATCGCCACGGTGGCAGCGCGGTAAGATAGCAAGAGCCTTAGCCTCGAAGCTTGCAATAGCAGCTAAAGTAGACGCGTTTACAGGTAGGTATATTGGCGATCAGCTCAGAGAAGCATTACGTAAGAGGATAGAGGAGATAAAGAAGCTATACGCTAAACCCCCTGTAAGAAAAGAAGAGGCTAGAGTTCCTACTAAGCCTAGAAGAGGAAGACCTGATCGTAGGAGAAGAGGTAAGGGGAGGAGGTGATATAGATGTCTGAGCCTGTGAAAGTATATGAGCATGAAAAGTACAAGAAAGTATATATCATAGAGCTTGAGGATGGGTCTACAAAAATAGCAACAATTAATCTTGTTCCAGGCAAGAGGGTTTATGGAGAGAGGTTATACAGGATAGGCGATACCGAGTATAGAGAGTGGAACCCTTATAGAAGCAAGCTAGCAGCTGCGCTACTTAAAGGCATAGAAGAGCTGCCTATTAAAGAGGGAGATAAAGTACTATACCTGGGAGCGGCGACAGGCACTACGCCAAGCCATGTCTCCGACATAATAGGTTTGAAGGGCAGGCTTTACGGAGTAGAATTCGCGCCTAGAGTAATGAGGGAATTCGTTGTCGTAGCTACTGATAGAAAGAATATAGTACCGATACTCGGAGATGCTAGGAAGCCCAACGAGTATAGGTACTTGGTAGAAGCTGTTGACGGCATATATGCTGATGTAGCACAACCAGAACAGGCAGGACTGGTAGCTGATAACGCTGACTTCTTCCTTAAAGATAACGGATACCTACTACTAGCTATAAAAGCTAGGAGCGTTGATGTAACTCTCGAGCCTAGCGAGGTCTATAAGAGAGAAATAGATACATTAAAGAAGAGAGGATTCGAGATAATAGACGTGGTGCATCTAGAGCCGTTCGATAGAGATCATGCAATGGTATACGCGAGATTTAGGAGACGCTAGTAAGATGAGTACTAGGGATCCTACGAGAAGCTATAACGTCATATACAGAAGAGTGGTTCATGAAACAAGGAGCTTAACAGGGTTGTTGCCTAGAGAGCGGATAAAACTTAGTGAAGCCCTAGACATGTATACACCATGCGTAGCACTAAGGAGCGGAGAAGAACATTGTTTTTCAAAGGAAGAACTCATCCTACTCTCTGAGAACCTGCCATGGTACCTCCACGAGTTAGCGAGATTACCGTTTGTATTAAGAAAAGAGAAAAACAATATATTTAGAGTGCTGGGAGATGAGTGGGATAAGAGAATAATATATTTTCTACTATATAGGAAATTATCTGTGGAAGGCGTAGAAGAGCTAAAGGAGAGAGAAGCTATACAATTGATAAAGAAGTATAGGACATTAGTATTCACAACGCTCTCACTAGACCTAGGCGACGAGACACAGGGGTATGTGTATGAAGAGTAGGAACCAGATAAACATAGAATTCAAGGAGTACGTGGGAAGTATTTTGTCGAAATACGCTACTAGTGTATACAAGGTCGAGTATCCAGGAGGAGAAACCAGGGGTAGTATCGATTTTGTTGTAAAGACTAACAATAATCAGTTACTCTTAGTCAAGGTTAGCGTGAACATAGATGACATTGGCCGCGAAGAGGTTGAGGAACTAAAAGCTCTTGCTAGATGTCTTAATGCTTCACCAATAGTGATAGGCTTATGGGATAAGCATGGAGACTTAGAGGATGATGTAGTATATGATAAGCAGGGCGTATATGCTGTAACCCCAGCGGCGCTAGCAGGGCTTCTACGTGGAGAAAGTGGTATGATTATCATCAGTAAGAAAGGAGGGTATTTTGCATCCATAGATAGCAAGAAGCTACGTATGCTAAGAGAAGTAAGATCCATGAGTCTAGGAGAAGTTGCTGACAAAGTTGGTGTTACGAGAAAGACTATATATGAGTATGAGCGAGGCAGGCTAGATGTAAGCATAGATGCGGCCACGAAGCTTGTAGAATTATTTGGGGAAGAGATATTAAAGCCCATAAATCCTGTATCTTCAGTACATATGAGCGAGTATAAAGGCTTAGGTTCTAAGCCAGACGACCCTGCCGAGGTAGCAATAATTCATGAAGTAAGAAATGAGGGAGACATAGCACATTCTAAGCGCACCCCACTAGATCTATCAATAAAGCTTGGGTCGAGAAGAGCAGGAATAGTTGTTAGGCACAAGCGTGATTACAAGAGGCTTATACAAAGAGCAAGAGGCTTATCAGCAATATCGAGACTCGCGAACCTTAATGGTTTTGCACTAATAGATGATGCCCCAGAACGTGGTTTAAGAATAGACTTAGAAGACCTTAATATAGAGATTATCGAGAAAAAAGAGTACAAGAGTTTGTTAAAGTCTCTAAAAGAAGAGAGCTAGCAGGCTTTGTCATAATTTTATTACGTATCCCGTAGGGGCTTCTCGTACTCGACGTGATAGTTATGTATAAGCGTATACTACTTACGGGCAGGCCTGGTGTGGGTAAGACAACATTATTCATGAAACTCGTAGATAAGATTAGAAATAGTGGATACAAGGTTGGAGGGTTTATCTGTCCTGAAGTAAGGGTTGGAGGGAGGAGAATAGGATTCCGAATAATTACTCTAGATGGCTCCAGAGAGGGCTGGCTAGCAAGAAGAGATGCTAAAGATGGAGTAGCAAGGCTGGGATCATATCTTGTACTTGGCGAGGCGGAGAAAATAGGAGTATATGCTTTGCAGAAAGCCATGGAAAGTGCAGATCTAGTAGCTATAGACGAGATAGGGCCCATGGAGTTATTACTAGATAATCTTAGAAAAGAGATCCTAAAAATAATAAGTACTGGTAAACCCTTACTAGCAGTCGTGCATTGGAGGCTTAGACAACGGGATCCTGAAATCTACTATTCATTATCGAGAAACTCGGTTATATACGAGGTACGAGAGGATAACCGTGACAGACTTTTAGATGAGGTTTACCCAAGACTACTAGAGATGCTAAAGAGGGCTACTAGCTAGCATCTAGTATCATGAGGAAATACGGTCATGGAGTTCAAGGAAGTTAGAGAGGGGCTCGTCAAGATACTTGTTCCTAAACTAGAGATGTATAAGAGACCTGACGGTGTGCTAGAGCCAGCCTGGCTTCCTATATTCTATAATCCCCGTATGCGTTTTAACAGAGATATAAGTGTACTTGCTATCAGCGCGTATCTTAAGTTATATAATCCGCGGCGGAAAGTACTACTAGAACCATTAGCTGGCACAGGTGTAAGAGGGCTCAGGTACTCAGCAGAGGTTGAAGGTATAGATATAGTGATCATCAATGATGTGGATCCTGAAGCCTATAAGCTGATGAAGTTGAATACAGCTATAAATGCTGGTGTACTAGGAGCTCGTGTGAAAATCTACAATATGGACGCTAACTTGTTAATGGAAGAACTAAAACACGGGGGTCTTGAAGAATATCCTTATATAATAGATATCGACCCCTTTGGGAGCCCTGCGCCATTCCTAGAATCAGCATTAAGACTCATACCTAATAGAGGACTACTGGTTGTTACAGCCACGGATACAGCGCCTCTAACAGGGAGTCATTATCGTGCTGCTAAGAGAAAATATGGAGTAGAAATCTATAGAACACCTATAGGGAAAGAGATTGCTGTACGTGTATTATCAGGCTATGTTATACGTAGGGCCGCAACATACGAGAAAGCAACTATTCCTCTTCTTGTCTACTATGCTGATCATTATGTACGTGGCTTCTTTCTCGTTGAAAGAGGAGCTAGGAAAACTGATAAGATCTTGGAAAAACTAGGCTACATAGCTTATTGTAATTACTGTCAAAATACTGCTATCTTAAAGAGCTACCCAGTAGTCAAAGAAAAGCCATTATGTAGTTTTTGCGGGAACTCTATGCTAGTATTAGGCCCGGTATTCACAGGCACGCTTTGTAGCAAGGAGTTTGTGGAAGGCATCAAGAACATATATAGCGAGTACTCTGCATACTCTTATCTAACAGAACCTAAGAGGGTGGCAAAATACCTAGGATACTGGTTATCAGAGTGCAGTATAGAGCATCCTTATAGACGCATAGACATGGTAAGCAAGTATCTTGGTGTAAATATGCCATCCCCAAGAACGGTGGTTGATAAAATTAAGTCTATGGGTTTTGAAGCCTCACTTACTCATCTAGATCCGCGTGGTGTGAAAACAAATTGTCCTATCAGCGTATTCTATGATGTTATCCGCCGCCTCCATTACTCTTAGCAAGACTTGTAAGCCATCGTGTCAAAGCTGAGCATGTTAGAGGGTTATAGAAATTACCTGTGTCACACTTCTCTATATGTGGGCATGAGAAACAAGGTATATCAAGTAGGCCATCAAGATTTACATTAATTTTTATCCTCTTGACACCCATTGCTGGGTATAGTACGTAGACTCGCTTATTATTTACTCTTAAAAGTTCCCTGCGTATCATGCCGCGCTTTACTAGTCTCAGGATAACACGTGTACAATCTTTACCAGTTATCTTAAGCTTCTTGGCTAACTCGTTTTGTGTTATCCCTTTTTCGCCTGTTGTCTGAATTATTTCTAAGATTTTTTCCTCAAGACCTGCTGTTTTCGTACTCAATAGACTGGCTGCCTCCTAAGAGGTTGTTTTAACCCTACGATATCTATACCAGAGGTAGTAAGATATGGGAGTCTCCAGCATATCTATTGCTTCTCTAAGGCATCCAATTAGAATTTTCTATTGTCGATCCTTTAAATAGTTTCCTTAAAAGGAGAGAAGGTTTAGAGAAGTACTTCAAAATAAAGATTGTCTACAAGCTCTCTATACCTGTTCCTGATAGTCACTTCCGTGGTCCCTGCTTTCTCAGCTACTTCTTTTTGTGTCTTTTTCTCATCTAGCAGGATGCTTGCAATGTACACTGATGCTGCTGCTACTGCTGATGGTGCTTTACCAGTTGTAAGTCCCTGTCTCTCAGCTTCTGCAACTATCTCTGAGGCTTTTGTCTGAACAGCTGGTGATAGCTGGAGTTTACTAACTATGCCTGGTATGTGATTTGTCGGCTTGGCCGTCTTTATAGGCGCTGTTATAACATCCATATGCAATCTCTTGCATGCATCCCAGAATTCTCTCCTAGAGATGCTAAACTCTTTCATGACCCCTGATGGTGATTTTGGTATACCGCCTCTTTTAGCTGCAATGTAGAATGCTGCGGCTATGTAGGCATTCATATTGTTTCTACGTATTAGCTTCTTGGAGTATGCTTGACGTATAATGTATGCAGCGTCTTCTACAATCCATTCAGGGTATCCTAGCTGTCCAGCCTTGTTATTTAGTTCTCCCAGTATCTCTACAAGTTTCTTAGAAGCCTGCACTCTGGCTTGTCTCTGCCTAAGCCTTAATCTCTTAAACAACATGCGTTTCCTACCGCTGAACTTATAGATATCATGAACATCTATGTGGCTAGTTATTCCTTTATCATTAACCTTATTTGTATAGGGAGAGCCCATCCTACTTCTACTCGTACGGGAATCTAGATTTATTCTCCTCCACTCGGGACCTAGATCATATGGAGAAACATCTATAACTAAACCGCAATTACCACACACGTGTTCTCCATGTATTTCATCATATATTACATTAGATGAGCCACACTTAGGACATTTAACACCACTTATCATCTTGACCCACCCTTTTTCCTCCTAGCTCTCCTGCTGGGAGGCCTTCTTCCACGACGTTTTCGTCGCACTGGTTTCTTAGGTTTATAATAGACTCGTTGCCCCTCCCTGAGCTCTTGCAACTTTTCTTTGTCTAACGGCTTAACTAGTAGGAAGGGCTGATTCACGGGACCTATGATGTCAGCTACTCTGCCTATAGGGTTTCTCTTATCATCGTAAACCAGGGAGCCCAGCTCTGGTAATTTATCAGCTCTACTAACCCTAACCACTATTCTACCGGTACGTGTGAGATGGCTTATCGAGCCTATTTCTATCGTGGTTACCACCGCTACCCATAACTAATACTCTATTATAGCTGGATCTACAAAAATCGGCTAATTTAGCAAGGCCTCCCAGCAGGTATTACATCGCTCGGTCTATGAGGGTATTACCATTGAT
>CAZCAU010000044.1:0-12306 GCA_964496855.1 uncultured Desulfurococcales archaeon | reverse complement strand
TCACTATACAGAGGAGAATCGTAAAGAACATGTAGAAGTGTCCCAAGGGCACCAGCTATGAGGAAGTGTTTCGCCTCATATTTACTCTCAGCGACCAAGAGTATTTTTCTCCATAAATTGCTGAAAAGACCATCTAGTAATTTCATTACATAACCCAGTATTAAGCCGAGGAGCCCGGCAAATACGAATGTATGAAGATAACCATGCAATGGATAACTCAATCCTAATACTAGCACCAGGAAAGGCTCTACGTCGACAATTATACTTGCTATGAGGAGTGTTGGTAGGTGCAGATGTCTTCTTAAAGGTAGTCCTATTCCTAAGGCCGGCCCTAGGTGGAAGGGTGTAAAAGGCATTATCTGCCCCTAAGATCCCTGCTTCATATGATCTCTCGCACCAACGACTAAATTATTATCCCTCTCTTAAGAGCGTTCCCTCACCTATTAATCCACTTATAGTTAGCAAGGATATTTGTATGAGGTGTATCATGAAGCCTGCGAAAACCGCTATCCCAAGTACTATGCCTGATGCCGTTGGGGTGTGATGCATACCACTCATTATGAAGCCCATGATGCTGGGAGCTATATCTAGAGATGCTGGAATTCCAAGCCCCGCTATGAGGCCAGCTATAACTCTTCTCACCGCGTTTCTCGCTAGCAAGCCCGCTGCTAGGCCGGAAGCTAGTGCTCCTAGTACTAATATCTATCCAATTATAGACATTAATAAGAAGCCAGCTACAGCTTCTGTGATTAACGTTTCTCCTCAATATTCATGAATAATCCTGCATAGCATGGTAACTAGATTTGTAGAACAAGTTAATAACTATACTGGGGTGACTATGGTACACCATTTATCATGCTTGGAGGAGATCTTGCTTTGTTCTCCTAAATAATTCCCGGTCTATGACTATACTATACTCTGCCTCCAGCCTGACCAGTATATACTCTAGAAGCCTTAGAGCCTCTATTATTTCTCCTCGCCTCCTCCTGAATACTGGTACGAGTGGGCATTCTTGGTCAAACACTACTCCTCTACTCATATCGTATATCAATGGGTAGACTCTGCAACCAAGGGGCCTGTAGTCATAAATAGTGCATCTACCATTTTCTCCTAGGAAAACACAGTAATCCTCCCTATTCTTTAGTCTTAGAAAACCATTTCGTAGCTCAGCAAAGGAGTCTCGCCTAAACCCTGCCTTTTCTATTCTCTCCACATCTTCTCTCAGCAGTATCATTTCTGTATTGGTACAGCAATGCCTGCAACTGAGGCAATACGGGTGGCTAAACATTCTTTACACCGGGAATACTATTTCTCTCCTAGTAGATGTAGTATAGGGCTGAGAGGCTATAAGTATACTGAGACCACTAATGTGAGGAGTGCAAGGGTGTGCTGGTTCTCTCATGACTTGGAACCATATGCTTTCAAGGCTTTTTCGAAGAGAATACTATTGATATGGCTGTTGTTCGGCAGCGTCTCCCCAGACATCTTTACAAAGTTCTTCATACAATCCGGCTGGATACCCGTTGCTCAGCATAGACATATAGGTATAGGAGTTACCCACACACTATTCTTCGGCATAACTGTTGCATTAATCATATACTTGTTCCTAGGCAAGAAGACTAGCAAAAGCTATGCCAGGAGAGCAGCGGTTAGCTTCCTGATCGGACAATGGAGTCATGTACTACTCGATACTCTTGATAGCGTTGGCTTAATGATGTTCTTTCCTTTATCAGACAAGTTTTTCTCACTAGGATTATGGAGTTATGCTGCACAACTAGGGCACTGGGGTGATCTCTACGTCTTCTATCACTCCCTAGCATTAATCATAGAAACAGCAACATTTGTACTAGTATGGCTTAAAGCTTGGAGATTCTTATTACATGATAACTTCAAGAAACTAGTCTCCGAAGAAAAGATGAGCATACCCGGACTCCCTAGGTATGAGAGACTACTATATGTGCTATACTTCTACTACATGGTTGCATCTCTAAGACTCCCTATATGGGTTTTCAAAGTATGGTTTAATTACAAGCCTTCCAAAGAGGCTCTCATACTTGTTAACAATAACGTTCTCTATGATAAGATATTCAACTATGATTTCGTAGCTTACCTATCATTAACCTTAATGATAAGCACTCTCATATATGCATTATACAAGTTAGCAAAAGAAATAAGAACTTATGCAACCATTATCCTAACTATAGAAGGCATCCTGCTACTCTTCATAGCTATGTATATACCATACGAGCCTCTGATGTCAGCTCTTTCAACGATATCGGCTGTAGTTGCGACATACATAATGTACGGCTTCGTATCAGTTTCTAGATAAAATATTGTATTAGGAGTAGGTATATATTGTTTAATATTTAGGCTCGGCTACCACAGCGGTTCCATACACTAGTATCTCTGCTGCTCCTGATGCTACAGCTGTTGTGGTAAAACGCACGCCTACGATAGCGTTTGCACCAATCTTCTTTGCTTGTTCAATCATTCTTTTCAAAGCATCATTCCTGGCTTGTGCCAGTAGCTCTGTGTACTCCTTGATCTCGCCCCCAGCTATGTTTCTCAGAGTAGCCATGAGGTCTCGTCCTAGGTGTCGCGCTCTCACAACACTACCGCTAACCATTCCAAGAACTTTTACAATCTTGTAGCCTGGCAAGTCATCCGTTGTTGTAACAATAACTTCATCTATAATCATAGCGTTTCACCCTAATTGTTTATTCTGAGAAACACTATTTAATAAACGCTAGGCAATTCTACACTCCTTAACAATATTCTCTGCATAAATAACTACTGGTATAATTAGTATTGATACAAGTAGCCCAAGTACTCCTTCTATAATCCATGGGTCACTCATATATAGGACTGCTAATCCTGCGGTTATGTTGAGTAGCGTGTGCATAGTTATTGCTATAAGTACTATCCATGGAGACCTAGTGGCCGCGATAGTCGCTACTAATGTCATTGCTAGGTGGAAGACTATAGCCGTATTCCTCTCTACAGCACCTGGAAGAAGCTCTACCCAGTTATAACCATAGACAGCGGATGCTAATGGTACTTGTAACACATATATTATCAATGCCTCTGCTAAACCCCATCCCAGGCCTAGTGAGATGCTAGAATATAGTTTCTCTTTCCCAACTCTATGCCTTACAACAAGATACCTTATAGTTTCTTCAAATACTCCAGCAGCAAGTGATGCCATAAATATTCTTGGAAAACACTAAGACTATTAATCAACGCTAGTAGTGGGAATCTGATCATTAACGCGATAAGCCATCCTGATCCTCCTAATATAGCATTTAACCAGTAGTTTATCCTAAGTCTTGACACGAATAATAATGCGGAGAAGCCAGGACCTAGAGCTATTAGTATTGGTACAAGTATGTTTTCATTCATCTCTGCCTTTACCTTTACAACAGGATAATAGATATAGCTTATTGGATGTAAAAATCATTTACCTAGTGGAGAGCTTGGTTGAGAATAAGCAGATATTATATGGCCTAGCATCTGGCGTGATAACTGGTATTTTTGCCTCAATAATAGTATTCTGGGAGCTATCTGGTAAGATAGACGATTTTCTATTTAGTATTATTTACCAGCAACTACTAGCATCAGGCCTATCTGGAGAAAAAGCTCTAGAAATAGCTAACAAGACCATAGGAGAGCTCAAATGGATTCACTGGTTAACCGTTGTAAGTCCTATTATTAATCATGACTTTGCTAGGAGCATTACTAGGCTTGCTGACACATGTTTTTATTAAGAAAACAGGTCTTAAGCCATGGGCTGCATCCATAGCTACAGGGCTAGTGCTAGTATTATTATTGCAACTATTACCATTACTAGTGCTGAAAACATATACCCCGTACGTTGTTGAAGCACTGGAAGAATATATAGGGCTACCAGTAATATTGGTTCCCTCAATAATGTTTACAATACTATTAGTAGTGTTTAACACTCTTAAAGGCCCCTGGAGAAAATGGGGAGAAGCAAAACCAGAGATATACTAACAAAATATCTGTAACATTGTTTTAACTCCCTTTATCATCGTTCCTGCTCTTGCCTCTTATCCAGTCAAATAACGTCCTCTGCTTCTCTTGGATGCGAGCAACACCCTCTGGCCGGGAAACAGTCTTCTCCTCCGCCCTTGCCTTTTCTTTTTTCTCTTCTTCTGGCTCCTCGTATTTCTTGACTACTTTTTCTATAAAGTAGTCTCTAACAGGCTCGTAGACTTCCTCATAGAACCTACGCGGATCTAGGAGAGCTTGTCTCGGGAACTTGCCTAGATACTTGAGTGCGGCCTCCCATGCTACCTCGTATGGTATTACCTCCTCTATCTTCTTCACCACGTTCTTATCATAATCCTCTGGTAGCTGCTCTTGGTCTCCCATCACAAACCATCCTCTAGGAGAAACAAAGGCCTCCTCGCCTGCCACCTTGGCCAGCTTCTTCTCAGACTCCGACACCCTCTGACCAGTGCTAATGTATCTATAGGGCATTCTCCTGATATACTGCCTCCCATAGTGCTTAGCCCACGCGTAGAATATTGCTCTGTTGAGGCCGAACGATTTGGCTTTCTCGAGATCGCTGGTGAGCAGGTAGTACCTGGCTGCCTGGAGGAGCGCCATGACCTGGAATCTGCCGAGCTTCTGAGACCCCGTTGTCCTCCTAGCAACACTTACCTGTCTCCCGGCGTCACCGATCCTGGTTGACCGGGTCATAGCCAGCACGGTTTTAGCTCTACCGATGACTTTCAGCGCCTTTTTGGCAAGCTCGTCTCCCTCGCCTTCATCATAGTTTCTCCACATGCTCTTATGCTTAAACCCATCAGGATTAGTCCATGAGAGATCGAACGAGGAGAGATCGTCAGGGCTAAGGCACACCGCTACCAGGTCATGCCTCCTATGGAGAGATAATGGCACTGTGAAGACTCTCTTGGTGTCAACCAGGTTCTCAACCTTGAGTACGCCGCCGGAGTCAACGCGTATCTTCTCTAACTTGTCTCTAAGACTCCTCAAAACATATTCTGCCACTGCGAAGGCGACATCTAGGGGATGATTCTCCTCTAAGAGCTCTCTGGAGAAAGCTTTCTCTGATATCCTTACATGAGCTCCCTCACCACTCCACAAGACGTACACGGATTTGCTCAAGCCCTCGGATTCGAGGAAATCACATATAACTTGAGCTGCTTTAACAGCGTATTCCCATTTATCAAGCTCTGTATCAATATCCCAGAAAGGAGTAGTAGCAGTAATGTTGCTCAGGTCGTCAAGCAGCTCGGGCCTGCTGAGATCCTTGTACACGTTTATAGTCGCGTAGAACGTTCTGACATTGAGTCCTCTAAACCTTCTAACCAGGAAGGTCACCTCGCCCGGCAACCTGACTGTGAGAGGTCTTCTCCCTAGGTATCTGAGAAACACCCTCCTATCACTGATAGAACCCTCAACAGCAACCCACCTACCCCTACAAAACTCGGCAATCTCCGACCTAACATCGCTCCTACTATAGTGCCTCAGCACAACATCAGACAACCCATCATCCCCTCACATCAACAAGCTATGTTATCCATACCAGACAAAAACGCTTAGGCGAACAATCTATGAAGAATTATACCTTACTACAGTATTTCCGATATCTAGAAATTTGTGCACTAAATCGTCAACGTGCGAGGTTGCAACAATAATACATGTGTGATCCGAGAGCAGTAATTATAAACTTGCTTCAACGAAATTATCTACATCATGAAGTATGTTAATAATTAGTTGATGGGTTCAAGAGAGTACTTACCTGTATGCACATCCTCTAGGACCAATGAAATACATAATAATAGACCTAGAACTTCAGTCAACTGTATATACAATCCGTATATCACCTATGCGGATTCTAAAGGTATCTTCAAACCCTTTAAGCTTCTTTACATCATAACTCTTAAATGGAATCAGGATTAGTCTTTAACACATCAAGAACCTCCAACACCCTAAGTTTATAATTCTCGGGTAAATATTCCAAAATTTTAGCTGCTCTCCGTTTTACACTAACTTTGAATAACTCTCTACTCAAAACAAGACTCCTATTACTTGCTTTGTAACAGCTTCTGCTTGATTTCCTCAAGGCCTACTAGGTCTTCTTTCGATTTTATAGCCTCGATTTCGTCGGAGAGAGGCTCTTTCTCCTCAATATCCTTTTCAATAATGAAGCAAAGCATGGATTCTACCCCTCGCCAGCCTCTCTTTTATTTCCCGAATCTCTGATAGAAGTTCAGCACTTACCAACTTCTATACCCAGGTATAGATTTAGTATTGTCCAGCCTTAAAAAGTTGTGACTGTGCTAACCAAATACATTGTTAATAAGCGGGGAAAAAGAGGGTTCTATTGTAGTTTTTCTACTAGTTTGCCTGGGTCGCTTATTATTTTGAGCCCGGGTACTTCTGGTATCCTGTCTTTGCTCCATGCTCCTTTTATCATCATGTCTAGGAGCATGGCGCTGAGCATGGCTACTTCGGGGTCGTTGATGTTATGGTCTACTACTATCAATTGTATGTTGGGCTTGCTGGTATCCAGGTATTCTAGCAAGGCTTTCAGTAGGTGGAGGTCTGCTTCTTGATCGTACCAGGGCTTATCAGTATTCTTGAACACTATTTTGCCATCCTCATAAACCATTTTCTGGCAATAAGCTCCCGGCGGGGCGTTCTTTGGTCTTGCCTGGGGATCGTTGTCTATTATACTGAATCCTCGGGCGGGGAATATTACTGCTGTTGGGCCCTTGGAGCGGTTTAGTCGCTCAGCCATTATTTTGCCTACCTGGTAGAGCTCCTCTGCCGTGGCTCTGATCAGCGTCACCAATCCCTTGCTGTGCTCGTACGCGCATCTACCCCTATACTTCTCGGGAACGGTTTCTGGTGCCCAGAAGTTTATCATATCAACAGCCCCGGGCAACACGACCTGGGGTATGCCGAGACGCCCAGCTGTTGTCAGCCTATATCGGTCATCAAGGCTAGCAACTAGCACGCCTCCCGCAACCTCGTCGACGAGCTCGTGGGTGGTTAGATCGAGGACCCCGACCCCCATGCCCGCCTCCAGCAGTCTCTCCATAGTGTACCCTCCTGTTACCCCGATGGCGTGGAATGGTATCACGTCGTATCCTTTCCGCGTTAGATAGTTCTTAGCCTCTATTAGGTGAGGTGTAGTGTTACCGAACTGTGTTGCCAGTATGGTAGACTTCTTCTCCACCGTGTATGGCTCGGGAGAGGCTGCCTTAACGATAGCAGCGGCAACCCTGTTGAGAACCTCGGCTTCTATAGCGTTTACCCTCTCGCCTCCCGCGAGATCCGATATAGACCACACCGGTACAATGTCGGAACCCGCTATGAGTTGTCCAGCCTCTGTTATGACCGTGGTCACAGCGCATTTCGGGAGGAACAACGGCAGATCCTTCATTATGCTAGCTACTAGTTTGAGACCAGTAGATCCGCCAAGCCCTACTACTCCGTCAAGCTCCTTCTTCTCCAACAGTTCTCTAAGTATAGCCTTGGCTCCCCTAGCCATTACTTCTTGTGCTTCTGCTCTGCCTAGCTTGCTGACTTCCTCTATGCTTGTTCCAGCGGCTTTTGCCACAGCCTCGTTGCTTACATCGGGTTCTCCGAGTCTCGGCGTGTACTTCTTCATAGACAAGTCTATCAGTATTCCTTTTCCGCCGTTAGCGTTTATACGATCTCTTAGATAGTAGCCCTCACACTCCTTGGTGTCAAGCGTTACGAGTATAGCGATTCTCGGGGCACGACTACTCATTACGTGCTCCTCGAAGAGGTTATGCAGGCTTTATCTTTACTTGCTTGAAAGCCTTTATCTGCTCTACAACAGCTCTCTCAACGGGTAGCCTCTCAAACGTCGTTGCACCGAAGAAGCCATGCACACCTTTTACCCTCTCAGCAATATACTTCCAATCATCTATATCCGCGATAGGCCCCCCATGCACAAGCACTATGATATCAGACCTCTGACTCCTAGCAAGCTCAGCCCACTCCTCAGCCTTCTTAGCAGCCTCCTGGAGCGATATCGTTGTACGAGCCCCTATTGTCCCCTTAGCTGTGAGCCCGAAGTGCAGAACAACTACGTCAGCACCAGCCTTCAGCATGCTGACAAGCTCTTCCTCGTCGAAGACATAGGGTGTCGTAAGCATGTCGAGCTCATGAGCTATCCTGATAGCCTCAACTTCTTTGTCATAACCCATCCCGGTTTCTTCGAGATTCCTTCTAAACAAAGAGTTCTTATCTATGACTCCTACTGTTGGGAAGTTTTGTACTCCTGAGAAGCCCATATCCTTCAACTGTTGTATGAACCTGCGCATCCTGTAGCCCTGGTAAAACGGGTGAGTACCAGTAACCCCCGCGAGGACAGGAGTATGCTGGACAACACTGAGGACCTCAGTCGACAAGTCGAGAAGTATCTCGTGTGCATCACCATAAGGCATTAGTCCTGCGAGCGAGCCGAAACCTGCCATCCTGAACCTGCCTGAATTATATATTATTATAAGATCAGCACCAGCTCTCTCAGCCATCTTAGCTATAATACCGATGCCCGCGCCAACACCTATTATTGGTTCGCGATTCGATATCTTCTCATGCATTTTTTCGAGAATTGTTTTACGAGGAATATATTCTACCACATAATACACCTCTTTTAATAATTTAGCACAGGAAAAGGAGGTTCTTGCAGGAAAAAGTATGTTTGACATAATATTTAAGACGATCTATAATCAAGAGCAGAGGATGAGATAGTACCGCTTAGGCTCGATGAAACAGTACCTAGGGTCTCACATATAGCATTTTACCGTACAGTAGCTTTTTAGCAGTAAGCACTATGATGCTGTTTCCATAAAAGCTTACGGATAACCTTATGCACTAGCCAATGCCCCGAAAGCACAGGGTAATTACTCAACTAACTATTTATTTATGTCCAAAAGTCTTAATTACAACAGGATGGAGCCTAGGTTGCAAGAAGTAAAGCCTAGGATAAGGGAAAGACTAGGAAAAGCTTGCCGGGTCTTTTCATGTGCTCGAAGAACTCGTCTTTCCTCTCTACAAGGCTTGCGTATATCCCTGGCCCCGTTCTTTAGACCAGTATAGACGAACTGAGCGGCAAAAGTAGTCTTGCCTACCCCTGGGTGACCAGCAACAAGCACCACAGCGCCCTGCGGGATACCCTATGACTCCCCGGCTTATCCCAGTCTCGCTCCTAACACGTTTGCCTGCTAGAACAGCTCTATGGAATACCTGGTGCAGTAGACCATTACCTCTGATATAACCGTTCTCAAGGGCCTCCAGCCAAGCCCGTTTGACCTGGCCTAGTATCTCGTTCTCACCAAGTATAGCGGATTCTAGGTCAGCAGTCACTCTTAATAGGTGCTTTACAGCATCTACCCCTTTGAGGATCTTAACATGAGAGAACCTGTTGCCCAGGATATTTCTTAATGCCTCTTCTACTATATTACTATTGGAGCTAGTGTAAACTTCGAATCTATTACAAGTATTGAGAATCACTATTTCATCGACCAGTGTCTCTAAAGCCTTGTACACTTCATCTCTTATATTAGCTAGAGAGCCTATAATCTCGTAGGGAGCGTTCTTATAGTTAATAGTGTAAAGAGTTATGTCTTCAAATACATTCATTAATCTGTAGCACCTCTGGCCTAAGCATCCTGGGTATCCTCCATAATTATACAGGTGCACATGCTCTTCACTTTTAATTCATACCGGTTTTAATTTTTTATATACTAACCAGATATAAAGCCTCTATAATAAAAAAGAAGATAGCACTCGTATACCACTATCCCATGATCCTAGTGAGCATAGAATTAGAGCTACTATGCTAATAGACCAGGCAAGCTACCAGCTTCTCTACCTTCATACTACCACAGTATGCGAGCCTCAGCCCAGAGCCTCAACAGCCCCCTGCCCGTTAAGAACCGCTTAGAATCCCTTCACGAAGAGAACTCTTACCCACTAGATGGTATCTGAAGCAATAGCTATAGATGGTTTTGCCCTAGCCTGCCTATCTTTTTATCTCTCAAATCCTAATGAGAGCTCAAAAGCCCATCAATCTTTATCCCGACATAATTTAATACATTTTAACTCTAAGAGTTGTTAGTTAGCTTGAAACTAATGACAACTGTTTTTGGTTGTCTTATGGGGATTTGGATCATGACTCCCTGTCTACCCTGCCAACAGTACATCTATACAGTCTATATATCAAAGACAAAACTGGCGAGCGTGTACTAACCCGGTTATCGAATTCCTAAGGTAAACCAATACAGGGTCTAAAGTCACAAACAGCGCTAAATAGAAGTATAATTATTGAATTGATGTAATTAAAGCTATTTTGTCAGCCTCATAACTAGTGGTTTTACCAGTTCTATAAGCTCCTTAGGGTTGAATTCTAGCAGTATCCCATCCTCTCCTCCTCCACCATAGACTCTACCGTGTCTGAGTAGAGACTCATCGATAACTAGCTTGACGTTGTCAGGGAGAGCAATAGGGGGTACCCCGCCTACGGTGTACCCGGTTTTCTCAACTACCTCCTCTGGCCTAGCTAACCTTGGCCTAACCCCGATGAGGTTTGTGAGCTTTCTCATATCCAATCTCTTATCCCCAGGAATAACCACTGCATACACCTCGTCACCAGCTACTACTATGAGTGTCTTAACTATCCTAGATTTATCCACACCTAAAAACCTCGCTGCATCATCTACCGTGGTAGTTCTCCCTGAAGCCCTAATAAGCTTCCACCTAACACCATACTTCCTAATCCATTCAGCAACGGGTTCTACAGGCATAAACCCTACCTCCGGCTACTGATAAGATATAACACGTGACGTCAGTATTAAGTACTGCTACAACAACCTCTACAAAACACTATCAAGCCGCCATACAAATCCTAATACTTCTATTAAAACTTTTTAACCCTCTACGACTATGTTTTGTCATAAGACCGTCTTTAAATTAGATAGGATTAATTTCTTATCTGCCTCATACCCATATGAAAGAATCCTGACTTTATCTATCTATCATCTTTCTCATTACAAATCTATGTCCACCGTAGTCTAAGATGATTATTTTCTTGTCTCTTACCAGCCTCTCTATGGTTTCTCCAGGGTTTAAGCCGTGTTTCTCAAGGAAATCGTAGACATAATCTAGTCTCATTGGATGAACCGATGTTATTGCCAAAATGCTCTCGATAGGATCTCTTATAGTCTTAAAGTCAGGGCCTTCATAACCTATTAATAATTCTACCCTGTTTTCTCCCAAATGCTTGGTGAACACCGTATATGCTTTTAACACTGTTTCTTCTTTTGCGGGACGAACCCATTTCTCGGCAGGAGGTCTTATAGGTATAGCTATGTATGCTTTATAAGGATTTATGCTTTTTATGAAGAGAGCTGTACTTTCTATTTCCTTCAGCTCATCATTTATGTTCTCCACGAGCATTGTTTCAGTAATGATTTTACCCCTATACTCTCTTGAAAAATCCCTTATACCCTCCAGTACTGTATTAAGTGCAAGGCTAGGATGCGGTCTGTTTATTTTCTTAAATGTTTGTTCCCTTACTGCATCTATTTTTATTGAGACTAAATCCGCTTCTTGCAGATCATCTCTGACATCTTGTTTTGAAAGTAAAGATCCATTTGTTAGAACAGCTAATGGTGTATTCACATTCTCTCTTACTTCCTTAAGCTCCATACCTAAGTTGATGTCCAATGTTGGTTCACCGTCAGGTACGAAGGTTATATAATCTATACTCTCCTCACCTATTTTTCTCACGACGCTTATAATCTCTTCAACGATGTCACGCCATGAATAGAAGATTCTTCTACGAGCAATTAGGTTGGGTGTTTTACCTAGCTGGCAATATATACATGAATATGAGCAGTATTTAGGAGGAATATTGTTTACTCCTAGGGATCGTCCAAGCCTACGGGAGGGTACAGGGCCGAAAACGTATCTCAAACTAGCCAACCAGGTTCTAGAAGAGTTTAAGTAATAATTAAGGTTTAGCTATGCTCGAGCTCCAGGAAGATGTAGAGCAGGTCCGCGGGGATTTGAACCCCGGACCCCCGCCGTGTGAGAACGTGTTAATATACACAGATTCATATCAGAGATATTCTTGTAATCCGAAACGATTATCAGAAGGTATATCAATTAAGATATCTTGACTCATAGGATATGCAAGAATGTGGTTTGCCATTACTTATATGCTTCCTTTCTCGGCAGTATTGCGTATACTATTATCTTGCGTGGCTTTTCTAGTTC
>CAZCAU010000043.1:0-12530 GCA_964496855.1 uncultured Desulfurococcales archaeon | reverse complement strand
ATATATTGTTCTTGGAAAAGAACACGTGATTGTCTCGGAGGTAATGGTCGTGACAGGCAAGCTGCATCCCAGGCTTTTAAAAAACATAGTCTATAAGAGTCTCGGAGTAGATGATCCTGATGTTATTGTTGGCCCAGCAATAGGTGAGGATGCGGCAGTTGTTTCTCTAGATAATGGCAGGGTATTAGTTGTTCATCCTGATCCTATTACCGGGTCTGAAGAACTACTAGGCTGGCTCTCTATCCATATCCCGTGCAATGATATTGCGGTGACAGGGGCGAGACCACGATGGCTTGTGACAACATTATTGTTGCCGGAAGACTATGGCGAGGATAGTATAAGGAAGATCTTTAATGACATGGATAATGCTGCTAGAGAAGTCGGTGTCTCAATTATAGGTGGGCATACAGAGTATACTGCTGGTATTGATCGTCCACTTGTATCTGTAACTGCTATCGGTATTACTGATCAAGACTCGTTTGTTGCTACCCGGAATGCTAGGCCGGGGGACCTCGTATTAATGACTAAGTTTGCAGGCCTCGAGGCCACAGCTGTGCTTGCAAGTGATTTTGCCGACGAGCTCTTAGAGAAGGGCATTGATGAATCAATAATTAGTAGTGCGAGAAGATATGCTAGGGAAGTCAGTGTTGTTAGGGAGGCACTACTGCTAGCTGAGAAAAAGCTTGTTAACTCAATGCATGACCCGACAGAAGGCGGTATAATCGGGGGTTTAGCAGAGATAGCCTATGCTTCTAATACTAGTATAATAGCCTATGCTTCAAAAATACCAGTGACTAGAGAAACTATTATATTATCAAGAGCAATGGGTGTTGATCCTCTTAGAAGCCTTGGCTCTGGCTCATTACTAGCAACAGTCTCTCCGAACAAAGCTGGTGAGGCTCTGAGAACTCTAGAGTCTATCGGGGTTAAAGCTACTATTATAGGAGAAGTGGTGGAGAAAGATGAGTGTCTAGTACGCCTGGTTAGTGATAAAGAGGAGACTTGTATTAGTGATGTCTATGTTGTAGACGATATAATGAGGTTGTGGGAGGAGAAAGCATAGAATTTATACCATGTACTCTTATTTATCCTGTGAGGAATATCTACATGAAGAATCTTCTCCCTGTAAGTGTGCCTCTTAAAGCAAAGATAGTAAGAGTGAATGTTCCAAGCATAGGGTATAGGTGGCGTGGCAGTATAGAGGTTAGCTATAAGGATCAGAGAATAGTATTACTAATGCCTGGAAACATAGCTCACTGGCTTAACGAAGGCGAGGAAGTAGAGGTTGTGCTTGTATCTGAGCCAGAGCCCGTGGGCGATGTGCTCGTAGCTTCTTATAATGATTACGAGCTGTACAGGTTATGGGATGGCCGTGTAAAAGTATGGCCTCCCTGGAAGAAGAAGTATACCCTGCCAAGATACAGCTTGCTACGTGGAGACGTTATTTACGAGTATAGTATTATAGCGCGTGAGGCTATCACTGAGCAAGACTACATGGAGATTGCTGGGCTAGAGCAATACCATTATGCAAGTAAAGAAGAGATAGTGGCTGTGTGGAGATGCCCTGTTTGCGGCGCGTATTTCGAATCTAATCTTCAACCCAAGTGTCCTCAACACAAGATTCCAGCTAGGCTACACGAGATCCGTGGTAGTCTACCATCATCGCGTTTCCTAGTCCTAGAGCTAGTAGATAAGAAGCCTTTTGAGCCACGTATTGTGGGTTATGTACGTGTTGACACACCTATACCATTAATGAATAGGCTCGTCAAGATTAATGGTAGAGAGTATATTGAGAAAGCTATACGTGAGAAAGTTTTTCCGAGAGAATGGTTTCACCCAACATTCTGGCCCAGAGTCTATAGTAGGAGGCTAGAGATTATAAAGAGGTATAGAGAACTAGCCAAGCTCTATCGCTCACGAATGATTGCCCGGAGCATTGTTGGTGACGAGATATCTAA
Organism: uncultured Desulfurococcales archaeon; assembly: GCA_964496855.1. Lineage (GTDB taxonomy): Archaea > Thermoproteota > Thermoprotei_A > Sulfolobales > CAZCAU01 > CAZCAU01. Next base: position 10,572 of record CAZCAU010000043.1, on the reverse strand, counting down.
AGAAGCATTGAGAAACGCTAATACAGCTGCTGCGAGAATAGCGCGCGTAGTAGTTCACCCTGATTATAGAGGGGATGGTATAGGAGTACTAGCTGTCAAGGCAGTGGTGGAGTGGATTGCTGAGCGCAGAGTACCTGAGATGAAGAAGAGGAAACACGTGGTAGAAACTATTGCACAAATGGCGCGCTATAACCCGTTCTTCGAGAAAGCTGGTTTCAAGTACATGTGGGATACTGCTAGTGGTAGACCAGTATTAATGTACCCGTTATCCAGAGAAGCGGAGGAGAGGATAAATTCTTTTCTAGAGAAAGATAGTGTAGCACAGCTTCACAAGGGAAGGCTCTATAAGCCGAGGTATAAGTCGTCAGAGCCTCTTAACGGTCGGATCGTGGTAAATAATCTAAGCAAGACTTATTCCAGCGTATTAGACATATCCAGGCTCCCTGAGAACCTCCAAGACGTGCTCAGAGCTTTTGGCGTGGAAAGACGTGTTGTCGAGCGATACGTGCTCAAAGATGTGAACTTGAGTATTGAGAGTGGTGAGATAGTAGCAGTCGTGGGCGCGTCGGGTGCTGGGAAGACAACGTTTCTAAGAATGATAGTTGGTGCTGCACTAGGCATTAATGATGAGAGGTATCGTCCAACCAGCGGCTCGGTATCTCTACCAAGTAATACCAGGATAGAATATCTCTTGCCAGGAGAACATGAGCCGGAATTTGGCGAGGAAACACTCCTTGAGCACATGACAGCCAAGCTTGGAGATGCCGCCGCAGCTGTAGAAGTACTAAATTCTGTGGGTTTATCGGATGCTGTATTCTATAGAGCCAGGTACTCTGAGCTCTCCACGGGACAGAAGGAGAGAGCTAGGCTTGCAAGCATGCTTGCATCAAGGCCTAACCTGATAATAATAGATGAGTTCACAGCACACTTGGATGCCTTGACGGCGCAAAGAGTTGCTAGGAAACTAGCAGCAATGGCTAGGAAGAACAAGATTACACTAATAATAGCTACTAATAGGCCTGAGACACTCAGGGCTCTGGAGCCTGATAAGATGATATTCATAGGGTATGGTACTGCAACTATTGGGGAGTATAAAGAATTATCAGTCTAAAAAACAATAATGCCTTACTTTCATATAGTTGTTTAGTCAGAGACCTGGGATAAGTTTTAATGGAGACGATGCAACAATTATACATAATGGATGATCTAAACTCATGAAGATATTACTAGTCTCTTCCCCAGGCTCAAGGAAGTTCGAGGTCCAGGAAGTAGCTGGTATACGCGCGCCTCCCCTCGGCCTCGCATACATAGCTGCTGTGCTAGAGCTCCACGGTCATAAAGTCAAGATACTTGATGCAGCATCTCTTGACATGAGTATTAATGATATTGTTAAAACTATACTCTCGGAGAAACCCGATATCCTTGGAATTTCTGCACTAACACCTTCTGTTAAGACTGGTTATGCTATTGCATCTAAAGTCAAAGAGCATTATCCGGATCTTCCAGTAGTAATGGGTGGGCCACATGTATCATTCATGTACGAGGAGGCTTTGAACCATGACGTAGACTATGTGGTCATAGGTGAAGGAGAATACACAATGCTAGAACTAGCAAAATACATCGAGAAGGGAGACGGCAATCTACGTGATATAAGAGGGATAGCTTTCCGAGACGATACGGGGAGAATAATTGTTACTCCGCAGAGACCATTTATCAAGAACCTAGACGAATTACCATTTCCTGCATGCCACTTACTACCTATGGATAGGTATACATGGCTTGGCAAGCCGATAAAGATAATACACGTAATAGCTAGTCGTGGATGTCCTTATGGGTGTATCTATTGTGTTACTAGTTATCTATGGGGGAGAAGATACAGGATTCGCAGCCCCAGTCTAGTTGCTGATGAGATAGAGTATGCCATTAACAAGTATAAGACTAGAACAATAATATTCACAGACGACGAGCTCACACTCATACCTAGGTGGATTCACGAGTTCATAAACGAGATTAAGAGCCGAGGACTCGATATCGAGTGGTCTTGTAGTTCGAGAGTAAGCAGTGTCACAGGAGACATGTTGCGAGAAATGGCTAGACATGGTTGTAAAACAATCTACTATGGTATAGAATCGTATAGAGACGAGGATTATGATAGGATAGGGAAGAGGATAACTCGTAGACAAGTAGAGAAAGCTATTGAGTTAACGAAAAGGGAAGGAATAAATGCTGTGGGTAGTTTCATACTAGGGTTCCCATGGCATACCATTGATGACATGAAGAACATAGTCCGTTTTGCCGACAGGCTCGAACCCGATTATGCACAATTCAGTATTGCAACACCTTACCCAGGAACACCTCTATACTACATGGCTAAGGAGCAAGGCCTCATAGAGGTACATGACTGGGACTACTATACGGCTGCTTATCCCGTGATGAGAGGATGGAGTTTTACAAGAGAACAGGTTGCAGAACTACTGGTATGGGCGTACAAGTACTTCTACTTAAAACCTAGGAGGCTTATCATGAACTTCATAAAGGGTAGGATAGGCACTGTTATAGGAGTTACTGCTAGGGCTTTGAAATCGTATATACGTAGAATGTTTGGATTAAAATAATTTTGTATATAAAAAATGAAATCTTTTGAAGATTTTATAATATGGGTCAAATATGTTTATGAATAGTTTTATATACTTCTATCATTATCAAGAAGGAAGATGAGGGATAATAAGAGTTGCAAGGAGATACTAGTATAAGAGATCCAGAAGTCGAGAAACTACTTAGGAAGATAATGAGTAAGACGCTAGTATCAGCTTCAGCTAGGAGTAGTGCGTGTTGTATAAGAGACTACCCTCCTGGCTATGAGATTAAGAGCGAGGCAGAATTAGAGGAGCTTATAAAGACGTGTAAGGTAGTATTCATAAACTATTACTCCCCAGTGTGCCCTTATTGTGAATTGTTCGCGCCAATATACACGAAGATAGCATCAAAGTATCGCGGCAAAGCTGTTTTCGCAAGAGTAAATGTTGCGGTCGCGCCCGAGCTTGCATGGAGATACTATGTCATGGCAACTCCGACTACTATAGCATTATATAAGGGTAAGCCAGTACAAGGTGTTCCCGGCTATATCGAGGAAGAATATTTCGAGGAACTAGTAAAGGAAGTACTTAGAGAAGCTGGGTGTAACTAGTTCAGCGCTTCTTCTCTAACCTCTGTGTCGTAGCAGGCGGGCTATATATTCTCTCTAATGATCTATACATGTATAGCCACTCATATGCTCTAGGAGTCAGCATGTACTGTCGCTTCTCGGAATCATAATATAGCATACCAGCTCTAACCATATCCTCTACTAGTATCCTGGCCCTATCAATTGGTAGCCTGGAGTATAATGCTATGTGTGAGAGCTTGTTCTTACCAATTGATACTGCTTCTAATATATCAGCAGTAATATCATGTCTGCATCTCTGCTTAGCCAATACATGCACCATCCATATATCACAAATTGTGAGATCTGCTTATAAGTTGATATAATAATAGTTGTGTAGTGGCGAGAAAGTATTGAGCGAGCTGGATGTAGGAGGGAGTATTAAGCTACGAGGAAACCATGTATTTGAAAGAGCACGTGTAAGTGGATCCATGCTTGTTGATGGTGATCTAAAAGTCGAGGACGAGTTGATAATATCTGGTAGTGCTAAGGTTAGAGGCTCTGTAGAAGCTGGTAGGATAGAGGTTTCCGGCTCTATGAGTATTGATGATGGCATGACTAGTAATGATGCAAGGATAAGCGGGTCTCTAAGATCAGGATTTATAAAGACGGGTAGTTTAGAGATTAACGGCTCTGTAAAGACTAGCTGGATAAATGCTGACAACATTATTATCTCTGGTAGTGTCGTCTCTGAGACTATACGTGCTAATAGAGTCGTTATTTCTAAGAAGAGCAGAGTATACTCGAGAATAATTGCTGAGAAAGTAGAGATCGGCAAGGATGCAGAAGTAGAAGAAGTAGTTGCGAGAAACGTTGTTGTTAAGAAGGGCGCTGAGGTCTCTCTTGTAAAAGCATATAATGTACGAGTAGAGAAGAATGCCGAGATAGAGAAGATAATATACGTGGAGAATGCCGAGATCTCTGATGACGCGCATGTGGATGAAGTAGAGAAGACCGAGCATATAGGAGAGCTCGAGCCTGGTGAGAAGAAGTAGCTTTTAAACTATTGTTTCTTTATCCTCGAGTAACTTGTGTTAACTTAATTAAGTGGATTAGGATTATCTAAGATATTCTCGGAGGCCCTCCTCCAGGGTCTAGGTAGGCTCTGGAGGGCTTAGTTGTGGACACGGGTTATACTGATAGGGTATTATATGCTGAAAAGGTATGGGAGGTTGCTTGGCGGAGAGGCTCTCTAGAATCTAATTACTCTAGAAGCAGTGTCAAAGCTGTTAGGAAGAATACTGCTAGGGGATGGATCATAATATCTGGACCTAGTAGTATGAAGTGGGATGAGCTTCTACATAGGCTTCAGAGAATATCTTCTCATATAAAGCCAAAGTCTTTAGAATCTGTTAGGTTGTATAATGGTAAGGTGATGCTCGGACAGCATAGTAGTAGTCCTGAAGAAGAGCTCTTCAAGATAATTAGCCGGGCTAGCGGGCTCTTGGAGGAGAAAGGTGTTAGCGGCGAGGTTATTGCAACATATTATGAGACTATTAGAAAGATAGAGCATTCGAGTGGGGTAGCTGAGGAGTATAAGTCTGCTTGTGAGCTATACGTTTTTGCAGAGATAGTAGCTGGTGGAAAGAGGAGTGTTGGATCAGTAATGTACTCATGGATATGGGGCCCAGCCGCACTTAGTGGTAAAGAGTTGGAGAAACTGGTAGATCGGGCTGTTAATAGAGCATTAGCTGGGCTCAAAGCTAAGCAGATGAGCCCGTTAGAATGGGGAAGAATAGATACCGTGTTGTCTAGTGAAGCTAGTGCAGCATTATTTCACGAGATCTCACATCTACTTGAGGCTGATCAGCCAGAGCATTTTAGGAGAAATACCAGGATAACATCTGAAGACATTATTGTCAGAGATGATCCTTATCAACCAACTAGTCCTGCATCCCGGGCTTTTGATGACGAGGCAGTACAAACTGTTAGGAGAACTCTTGTTGAAAACGGTGTTGTCGTCGATAATCTACATACTCTCGAAACAGCTTATCTCGAGAATTCTAAACCAGGCTCTGCGTATGGGTTATTCCATAAACCAAAAGCTCTACACACAAATCTAGTAGTAGAGCCTGGCGATTGGAGGGAAAGAGAGATTATAGAGGAGACTAAGAGAGGAGTCTTTATAGATAGTGTTATTAGTGCCGAGATCCGCGGCAACATCATTACTATTATACCTGAGACTGCATGGCTTATAGAGAAAGGGGAGATTTCAAAACCCGTACTTTTGGAAAAAGTAAAGATACCTGTACCCCAAGGCTTGTACACTATATCAGCTATTGGTAAAAATCTTAGCCGTAGGATTAGTTATGAAAAGAGGTATGTGGTATCAGAGAGTGCTCCTTGGATAAGGCTTCAAGCATACGTGTCTTAGTAATCCATCTTGATATTATTGCGAGTAATTATTTGATTCTTTCATGTATTCGTTAAATAATAAGAGTGTATTGTATTGCCCATTACTATTTGATTTAAAACATGAAACTATGATATCTATAATGTTTTATCATATAAAAAACCATGTTTAAATATTAGTTGTTTTACGCTTATATGCAAGTTAAAGAAAACTACAGGTGTAGAATAAGTGGGTATGAGAGGCATATCTACAACACAGGCCATAGCAATCATAATAGTAATAGCTGTGATAATTGGTGCAGCCGCATACCTAGCTATCAGGAAACCCGCGCCTACGGAAACAACTACGACTACAACTACTACGACCACTACGACAGCTTCTCCTGCCCCGAGTAAGGAAAAAGTACTAGTTATCGCTATAGGTATTGACCCTGATACTCTTGACCCTGCTGGCCAGACTACTACGCTAATATCTAATATCGTGGACTTCATGGTAGAACCATTATTCAAGCAAGATGAAAACGGTAACCTGATACCATGGCTTGCAGAGAGTTATCAGATATCAGAAGATGGTAAAGTAATCACCGTCAAGCTTAGAAAAGGCGTAAAGTTCCAGGATGGCACACCACTTACCGCAGAAGCAGTGCGCTTCACCTTCATGAACAGAATACTAAACGAGTCTGTGAGAGTACCTATAAGAGTATGGTTTAAGCCTCTTGAGCGCGTAGAAGTAGTTGACGAATATACCGTGAAATTTGTACTGAAGGAGCCCTATGTGCCATTTGTAAGAGTACTCTCAACAACCATATCAGGCATAGTCTCCCCGAATGCTGTTAAGAAGCTTGGAGACAAGATATCTACAGAGCCCAGAGACATAGGTACTGGGCCATTCAAGTTCCAGGAATGGGTACGCGGAGACCACGTAACACTAGTCAAGAACCCGAACTATTGGAGAGGAGAACCTAAGATAGACAAGATAATATTCAAGATAGTCCCTGAGGCGCAGACTAGAGAAGCAATGCTTCTAGCCGGGGACGTCGACATGATAGTCCTGCCGCCTGCAACAGACATTCCTAAGCTTGAGAGTACTCCTGGTATAAAAGTGGTAAAGAAGGACAGCACCAGGTACATGATGGTGGGTATACTAGAGAAAGGAGCATTAAAAGACCCAAGGGTTAGGCAAGCACTAAACTATGCTGTTGATAAAGAAGCTATTGTAAAGAACATATTATTCGGCTTAGCAAGCGTGGCGAAATCCGTAATGCCTCCAGGATTCTTCGGCTACCATGAGATGCCCGTGTACGAGCATAACCCTGATAAAGCAAAACAACTACTAGCCGAGGCAGGGTATCCGAACGGGCTTAAGCTCAAGATGTTAGTACCTACCGGCAGATACCTATTCGATAGACAAGTAGGTGAGGCTATACAGAGCCAGCTTGCAAAAGTAGGTATAGAGGTCGAGTTAATAACTCCTGACTGGCCAACATTCGTAGCAATGCTCTTCAAGCCTCTTAACGAGACAGAGCACGACCTAGTACTAATAGGATGGGGGCCATGGATACTTGATGCAGACTTCATGCTATACCCGACACTACACTCATCACAAATGCCGCCCAAAGGCTTCAACTTTGTATTCTACAATAACACTCAGGTTGACAAACTACTAGACGAGGCTAGGAAAGAAACAGATCCACAGAAGAGAGACCAGCTCTACCAGCAGGTTGTGGAGATACTATGGAATGACCCGCCATGGATATTCCTGTATGTACAGAAATACGTGATAGCTTACAGAGACTATGTGCAGAATGTCAAGGTCTACCCGATAGAGAAGTTTGATGTCACAGAGGCTGATATCACTAAGTAGCTGGGTGGAAGAAAAGAGATGGACGAGGGACTAGCAGGCTATCTGGTTAAAAGATTAATTGGTATTTTTTTAACTGTTATAGGAGTCATAACCATCCTCTTCATCTTACTTCATGCTATTCCAGGAGACCCGGCCCGTGTGATAGCCGGGCTTATGGCTTCTGAAGAAGATGTTGAGCGTATTAGGCACCAGCTTGGTCTTGATCGGCCGATTTATATACAGTACTTCACGTACCTGTATAGGCTTCTAACACTAGATCTAGGCATATCAGCTAGGACCCAGGCTCCTGTGATAGACGAGGTTATGGCTAGGCTGCCGAATACCATAATACTAGCTGTTGTCAGCCTAGTAATGTCTATAGTCATAGGTATACCGCTAGGGATCTTAGCAGCACTGCGCAGGAACACGGCTATCGATATGGCTGTTACTGGTGCTAGCCTCATAGGAGTCTCTATGCCTGTATACTGGACAGGGCTGCTACTGATATCATTATTTGCTGTCAAGCTTAGATGGCTACCGGCAGGTGGTTATGGTAGCTGGAAGCATATTATAATGCCTAGTATTACTCTGAGCCTCTACCTCATAGCATTCGTTATGAGGATGACTAAGTCTAGCGTACTAGACGTGTTGAACCAGGATTATGTCAAAATGGCTATCTCGAAAGGACTTAAGCGTAGAGAAGTATTATGGAGACATGTATTGAGAAACGCGCTTATACCAGTAGTCACTATCACTGGTCTCCAGTTCGGCAACCTGCTCGGAGGAGCAGTATTGACTGAGACTATATTCGCGTGGCCAGGTATGGGTAGACTGATAGTGGACTCGATATTCTCTAGAGACTATCCTGTTGTCCAGGGAGCTATATTCATTTTCGCGCTATTATTCGCATTCGTGAACCTAGCAGTAGATATCATCTATACTATTATTGACCCGAGGATAAGACTAGGCGGGCGGAGGTCGTAGAGCAGTGAGGGTAAAGATGCCAGAGTCTCTAAGACTAGTTGTAAAGAACAAGCTTGGCGCAATAGGGCTAGGGATAATCCTAGTGTTTACACTCGTGGCTATCCTAGCACCATGGATTGCCCCCCACGACCCTTATGATACTGATCTATCACGAGCACTACAAGGGCCTAGCAAGGAGTTCTTCCTCGGCACTGATGAGCAGGGCAGGTGTATCTTGTCTAGAATAATGCATGGCGGCAGGCTTACTCTCAGCATAGCTGTCGGAGCCACACTATTTGGAGCACTAATAGGCGTGCCTCTAGGGCTTATCTCGGGGTACTTTGGCGGCAGAGTAGATTACGTCATACAGAGGATAACAGACATACTACTAGCACTACCAGGCTTCCTACTAGCACTAGCATTCGCAGCCGTTCTCGGGACTGGTGCCAAGAATGTGATAATATCTGTAGGCGTATACTTCATACCAATATATGCTAGGCTTGTACGCGGCTCAGCTCTACAGGTTAGAGAGCTAGAGTATATACAAGCAGCACAACAACTAGGGCTTGGAGACACAGTGGTTATATTCAGACACGTGTTGCCAAACACGTTGTCACCAATAATAGTACAGACTACGCTAAACCTGGGAATTGCAGTATTATTCGCCTCGGGCCTAGGCTTCCTAGGACTCGGCGTGCCACCGCCTCACCCCGAGTGGGGTACAATGCTTGGCACTGCTAGGGCATACATATTCTATGCTCCACACGTGATATACTATCCTGGACTAGCGATATTCCTTGTAATACTAGCGTTCAACTTCCTCGGAGACGCTCTTAGAGAAGCACTTGACCCGCGTATGAGGGGTGTCTAGCCGTGAAGGTTCTAGAGATACGTGATCTCACTATACACTACTATACTCTGAGAGGAATAGTGCATGCTGTTGAAGGAGTCAATCTTAGCGTAGAGCAGGGTGAGAGAGTAGCTATTGTCGGTGAAAGCGGGAGTGGTAAGACTACCCTAGGCTTAGCCATAACAGGGCTACTGCCAGCACCCGGGAGAATAGCTAAGGGCAACATAGTGTTTAAAGGCATAGACCTAGCACGCTTGTCTAGCGAGGAGTGGAGAAAGATCCGTGGCAAAGAGATCTCCATAATATTCCAGGACCCCAGCTCCGCGCTCAACCCTGTTATGAAGATAGGCGACCAAGTAGCAGAGATACTGATTGCTCATGGTTACTCGAAAAAAGAAGCACGTGAGAAGACTATAGAGTTGCTAAAAGCAGTAGGCATACCCGATCCTCATGCACGATACGACTCTTACCCGCACCAGCTTAGTGGTGGTATGAAGCAGAGAGTAGTCATAGCAATATCTGTCGCGTTAAAACCCTCTCTCATAATAGCTGACGAGCCCACCAGTGCGCTAGATGTCACTATACAATCACTCATACTAGAGATGATGCGTGACCTCTCAATAAAGAGTGGTTCAAGCCTCATACTGATAACACACGACCTAGGAGTAGCTGCCGAGGTTGCTGATAAAATAGCTGTCATGTATGCTGGCCGCCTCGTCGAGTACGGCTCTACTAGAGAAGTCATAGGGAACCCGCTACACCCATACACTCTCAGGCTCTTAGAGAGCGTGCCGTTTATACACAAGTCTGAGGGAGAATTAAAAGCAATACCTGGCAGTGTACCAAACTTATTGAATCCTCCCAAGGGCTGCAGATTCCACCCGAGATGCCATAGAGTAATGAGTATATGTAAGACAGCCGAGCCCCCGATGGTAGAAGTTAATGGTAGGCGTGTAGCATGCCACTTATATAGCTCCCGGAGGTGATAGTTATGAGCAATGTGTTTATACGCACGGTTAACCTCTACAAATACTTCCCAGTAGGTAGAAGCCTACTGGGTAAACCAAAGAACTTTGTCCACGCAGTAGAAGACGTCTCTATAAGCATAGCGGAGGGAGAAGTATACGGGCTCGTAGGAGAGAGCGGTAGCGGCAAGTCTACTCTAGGCAGAGTGATCATAGGCATGGAGCCTCCCACCAAGGGCGAGGTATACGTTAATGGTGTCAGCCTCTATTCTCTAAAACCCAGAGAACTACGTAGAAAAAAGCGTGAGCTACAGATAGTCTTCCAAAACCCGGACTCAAGCCTCGACCCACGCAGAACCGTCAAGTATAGTCTCACTGAGGCAGCCAGAGTTGCCGG
>CAZCAU010000042.1:0-12966 GCA_964496855.1 uncultured Desulfurococcales archaeon | reverse complement strand
TACCATGAGTAGTCGTCAAACAGGTCTTGCCATGCAGGGTATTACTCATGGTGGTCTCCTCTTCTGTAAGAGTCGCTTCTTTTAACAATAAGTAGGATGAAGCAAGAATAATGCCAGCAATTAATATAAGTACTAGAATACTCTTGTTCTCCAGCTTCATTCACCATTATTCTAGGTACTAGAATAGCCTTGATAATACATAGGTCTAATATAGTTTATTTCACAAACACTACTTCTTCTTAGCAAACAAGACGACTACTGCTATGAATACTGCTCCCAGCACCGCCAGCAACATATATGTGTTCCAGCCACCATGTTCTCCACCACTAGTTGTTGTAGTAGTAGTACCCGTGTTTAACGGTATGTGTTGCAAAAGAAACTCCTCGTTTTTATCCCTAGGTATCTCCAGATAGCCTACTGGCTCGCCCGAGACGTACACGTTCACCCTATTATTACTAACATCGAGTGAAAACAAGCTATCAATAAACTCCTTGTCCTTGTATCCGCCAATCAATATTGCTCTTAGAAGCCCACCCTCTATTATGAGTGTGATAGGGACCACTCCTGGCAGCCCTGTATCGCTAAGCAACTTATAATAGTATGCGCTGCAATCAGTATTCTCAGATACATCGCAGAAATAGTAGTTCTCGGGATCATAGTTTTCTTGTATCCATGAGTAGAACTCCCAGCAGTGGGGACACTTGTGCGTCCCATAAATGAAGATTAGTCTTCCATTAACATCAAAACTCGAGGCGTGAATGACTATTGATGCAAGTACTATAGCTAGGAGCACGAGGCCGGGTATTCTCAATGACATCGTATATGATACACCTGTTACCTAGGTATTTATTAAATAGCACTATCTTCTTCTATTTTCTCGTGAAGTAAAAATAATTATTTTATCTAATCCAAGAGTACCTTGAGTATATACTGCTAAGGGAGAAGCTAGTAATGAGGTCTGAGTCAGGGAGAGGACTAGTATTCTCAATAATAGTGGTGGTTATACCATTGCTACTCTTATTATCATACATAGTATCACATGTTAGCACCGCGGACCTGGTAATGCTCTTTACGCTAGCATTTAGCGATGCGATAAACCCTTGCGCTATCTACGTCTACACATTGTTATTAACAGCAACAGCGTTATCCACAGCTGGCCAGGGAGAGAAGAAGTTGCTATTATACACGGGCTCAGCTTTTCTAGTCGCAGTATACACGGGCTACTACTTGTTAGGCGCAGGCCTAATAGCAGTACTAGCCCGTGTTCCTTCAAAGACGTTCTCAGTAATAGCGATAATCTTTGGTACATGGGTCTTAGTATCAGGTATTGCTGGTAAATCCAGGATTGCTGGTAAGTCATCGGTATTCAGCCTAGTAAGAAAAGCTAGTACATCGATATTCTTCTCATTCCTACTAGGAGCAACTATTACATTCACACTACTACCATGCTCGGCCGGTCCATATGTTGTATTCGCTGGTCTGGCATCAAAATACGCGAAGATCATAGCCTACACACTACTAGCAGTATACAACCTGGTCTTCATATCCCCCCTCATACTGGTGCTGGCTTTCATCTACTACTCCATGAACTACGAGAAGGTTCAGAAAACAATAATAAGATACAATAAACAATTATCAGTAATAGCGGGACTACTACTCGTGCTTGTCGGGCTCTACATGCTCGTGTAAAATGATGATAGCTAGATAAACGGATTTGATGAAGAAGGTTTCTGGTGCTGAGACATCCTAGATGAGAAAGGTCTCGCATGAGAATACTCCTCGCCTTAAATAAACAGAGACGCCCCTATACAAAGAAGTATCGATGCCCATACAGCTACATAAACTGATAGTCTCAGATTGCTATGATATAGATAGACGAGCAGAAGTATACGCGAGCCCCTACCCGATTCTCTGCCACCCCGAGAACCCCCTCCACAGACGTGCAGTTGATTAGCGATAATACAGATAGTGATGAAAAGGGGAGAATAAGGAGTGAACCCATAAATAGAGCTCTGGGATTCAAAATGGTTGATTTACCCGGGTATAAGTGGCTTGAGGTAGTTCCTGGTAGGCGTGGTGGGAGGCCTACGGTTAAAGGAACACATATAAGCGTAAATGATATTCTAGAGGCTCTTGAACCACCATAGTATATTTCCCGACGATTACTCGACCACACCCTCCATATCCAATATGATATCCCGTAGTTTTCTCACTTTCTCCTCCCCTGTTTCCCAGTATCCTCTTCTCGCAGCCTCCACCAGTAGCTCGGCGAGCTTGACCGTCGCGTAGGGGTTGTTTGCCTGCAGCCTCTTCCTCATCTTCTCGTCAAATATGAATCTATCAGCGATCTCGTTGAAAACCCAGTTCTCAACCTTACCCGTAGTCGCCGCGAATGCCAGCAGGTACTCTACCCGATCCTTTATCTTCTGTGCACCATGAAAGTCATGCTTTAGCATACCCTCTATCCAGACCGGGTTAAGAAGCCTCGTCCTCGCGGCTCTCTCGATAGCGGTCTTTAGATCTTCTACAACCACGTCCTCCTCAGTGGAGTCCACGACTAAGACTTCCGCCTTTCTCCCCTTCTTGTCCTGCACGCTCCTCGATAATCCGCCGAGGAACTCGTAGTAGTGGTCGAGATCTATGACCTCGTACTCCGTGTTATCCCTCTCCTGCGTCACCAGGTCGACTGTTTCCAAGATCTTAGAGAATGCTTGCTCGTTTCTCTCGATTCGCCCCTTGAAGTACGCGTAACACATGCTATCATCATAGCTTTTAACCAGATCCTCCTCGCTCTTCCAGCTACCACTCTCTATCAGTGTCCTCATGGAGGTTGCATACTCTGTTGGCGATGGCCCAAAGATTCTCGCGAGAGCAAAGTCTCCTAGCTCCCTCTTGCTCTGGAGATAGTGTTTTTTTACATAGTTCATCTCAGGAGGCTCGTCAAGCTCAGCAACCATCTTTATAGCTCTATTCAGCAAGTCGATATGTGTTGGGAAAGTATCGCGGAAGATGCCACAGATAGTGATCACAACGTCTATCCGTGGCCTCTTCAACTCTTCTAGTGGTATAACCTCGAGCTCCTTGAACCATGGGTTCTTCTTATGCTTTATCCTCACCCCTAGTAGCGAGAGTATCATAGCGATGGTGTCGCCTCCCGTCTTCATAGTCTCAAAGCCCCATAGAACCACACCCACAGTCTCAGGGTACTTACCATACTTCCTTAGGTAGGAGTCGATAAGTAGCTCTGCTGCTTTCCTTCCCCTAGCCTCTGCAGCGACTGTCGGTATTAGCCTGGGGTCGAAACTGTACATTGACCTGCCAGATGGATACACGTCGGGATCGCGGATGGGGTCGCCGCCACGAGCCGGAGGGATAAACCTTCCTTCCAAAGCACGTAGAAGGCTCTCGCTCTCTCTTGATCTCTGGATGTTATCCACGATGCTTTTCACAAAACTAGTGTATCCCGCTGGCAACCACCTTGGCTCCTTACCTTCCAGTATCTCTATGGTAATCTCTCTAGCTTTTGCCTCTATCTTATCCGCTATTCTCGTGTTTTTCACCTTCTCCCATTCGAGCCCCTCCTCCTTTGCTATAAGCTTCAGTATCGACGGGTATTCTTTATCAATTCGTAGCACTCCAAGCAGGTAGTCAACAAGCTCTTCTCTACCGGGTCTCTTATCCATCACGTGTAGTCCGTAAGGGATAAGCCTTCTCTTCATCCGGTACAGCTCTCTCCTTAGCTCTCTCGGCTCGGTGGGCAGGTGTAGCTCTTCTGCAAGATCCTTGATCATCTCCAGGGTTTTCTCATCCCGGTTCTCCTCGTACTGGTTGAGCAAATCCTCTAACACGATATATCTCTCGTAGAGCCCCGAGGTCTTCATGGGTGGTGATGCGTGTGATATGCATATCGCGTAGGAGCGCCTCTTAGCAATCGTCGCCTCTGATGGATTTCCTACCCAGTAGTAGTAGATGTGCGGCATATCCCCGATGAGAATGTCTGGAAAACACCCTGATGATAGGGCAACCTCCTTGCCTTTCATAAACTCTAGTGTACCATGCATCCCGAAGTGTATTATCGCGTCTGCACGGAATTCCCTCTGCAGGTATAGGTAGAAAGCCAGGTACTGGTGATGTGGTGGCAAGTCTTTATCGTGATACGCCTTATCCGGATCCTCGTGCACACCTCTCGAAGGCTGCACACCCAGGAACACGTTGCCCAGGATCACGCCTGGGATGAGTATATGGTCTTTATCCACCATTATGTTGCCGGGAGGCTCTCCCCAACGCTTCACTACTTCCTCCCGAACAGTATCGGGGAGGGTATTGAACCAGGAGACGTACTTGTCTACGGGGATTCTTATCCCTGCTTTCTGTACATAGTTCGGGCTATTGACAACGCCTAGAGAAAGGAAAAGGTCCTTTAAGTTCTCCTCGGGGATGCTTACATTGTATCCTCTCTCCCTCAGCTTCTCTAGGAAGACTCTTAGGCTCTCAAACACGTCTAGGTATCCAGCGTTTCCTAGGTTGTCCTCGCCCGGCGGGTAGTTGTATATAATGATGGCAACACGCTTCTCGCTATTCGGCTTCCTCCTGAGAGAAATCCATTTCTTGATCCTATTACTAAGCTTCTCTATCCTGTCCTCAAGGATCCTTACCTGCTTCACCTTTCCTAAGACCGGGTCGTTGAGGCTCTCGAGCCCACCGATGAAAATAGGCTCAATTGCACCATCGAGCTCGGGAAGAGTTATCCCGATAACTATTTCTAAGGGGTTTAAGCCCTGTTTGCTTTTTCTCCACTTCTCTATATCTGTCTCGTATGATCTGAGCCCTAAGAGAAGTGGGACATCAGTTTTCTGCAGAAAGTCATAGGTTGGTTCTGGCTCGCCGCCATAGGGGCCTCCATGGATTCTAAAGTATTGACAGTTCAAGATGAGGTCTACATCTCTCATGTACTTGTTCAGGGCCTCAATATTGTACTCGACTCTCGAGAAAACAAAGATGAGGTTTACATAGTTCTTCAAATGCTCGTATAGCGCGTCAGCTGCTGGCTTGGTATCGTCGAAGTGCATTCCACCATAAAGCAGAACCCCAACTGTTGGTTTTGAGGGATCGTACCCTATCTTCCTCTTATACTCTTCAAGATCCACGCAGATACCTTGCTTTGGCACGTATAACCCGTAGGGAGGCTGAGGCTTTGGCGGTGGGATCCTCTTTATTTCTCTAACGTCTGCATAGTTCTTGAGCAGGAACAAGAGGAGGTTTTTCAGGTTCTCCACGCCGCCCTCAGCATAGTACTCCTGGGCTAGAACCCAGTTTCTCATATCTCTAAGCATTCCAACAGGCACGAGCCTGCCCAGCTTTTTTACTAGCTCGGAAAACTTCTTGGTCTTGATATAAGTGTGAACATTGAATTCTCTCTCCTTTCCTGACTTGAAGAGTATGTCTCCCCTAAACTTGCCCATCCTCGTAAGCGCGAGGATATGCTGTCCTCCCCCAACAAGGACGACAACAGTCTTGTTTTTGTTCTCAAGCATTCTTGGTAGCTCTCTACTAATCCTTGTGTCTCCTCTTATATCGACAAGTATTATGTCGGATGAGTCGATCTCCTTCTCGAGAGGCTCGAGAGGAGCATCCGGGTCTTCGTAATCATCAAAGTATATCTTCTTGACCTCTACTATGTTGCCATACTCTTCTCGTATCTTCTCTACCGCCTCTCTCAAAGCCACGGTGTTGTTTATAGTAGTTAAAGCCAGTATCTTCTTTCTCCTCATAATACATCCCCTAAGTAGAAGTGTGGAGCATTAAACATCTCAGCAAGCTGTTCAAGAACACCGATACTCCTGCTCCTATTCTCGGTATTCACCACCACGAGGTCGACATTGTTAGCGAACGTTCGGAGGAATGCAAGATCCTCCTCAAGATTATCCTTTATGAAAACGTTGGCTCTGCCATCGGATATTAGGATGACTATGGGTCTGGCTTTAGCCTCCCTCTTGGCTATCTGGAAAGCCTTATAGAGTGCGGGCGTGAGCGGCGTCTTGCCTCCCGTTGGGAGGTTCTCGAGAGCCTCTTCTACCTTGAGGACGTCTCTTGTAGGCGGGACTAGGACTTGTGCATTATTGCCTTTAAACGCCATCAAGGCAACCTTGTTTTTCTTCTCATACGATTGCTTGAGCAAGAGCCATGCGAGCGTCTTGGCGAACTTTATTTTCCTCTCCATCCTCATCGAGGACGAGGAGTCGAGTAGGATTATGTAGAGAGACTTCCCGCTACCAATTCTCACCTTTTCCATCAAGTGCTCGGGTAAAACCTCTAACCTACCAGTTTCTCTCACAGCTTTCCTCAAGGTAGCATCAACAGCTATGCTCCTCGGGTTCTTGCTCTCTCTTGCCCTAATGTATAAGCCTCTACTACCCTCGACCTGGGGAAAATCCCTGCCCTGCAGAAACCCCATGACATCTAGTTTGAGGATCTCTTTCTTCATTCTAGCGTTTTTATCAAAATCGAAAACCTCCTCATCATGTCTCGATACGTTTTTTGACTCAGAAGACTCCCCAGAACTTGATCGCAGAATAGACTCTATGGTCTCCCTCGTGATAGCTATTCCTCTCTCAAAAGGTTGCTGCCGAATCCTATGAGGTAGAGCCATGAGAGCGGCTTCCTTAATATCCTCCTCGGTAACATACATTCTCCCCTCTAGCGCGGCAAGCGCTCTCGCAGTCTTCTCCATCACGATATCGGCGCGATGAGTCTTAATCCCGAGCGATGTTGTTATCTCAACTATTTTTTCAAGCATATCCCTGGATATGCTCACTCTCGGGAGTATCTCCTGGGCGTATATGATCCTCTTTCTAAGCCTCTCCTGCTTCTCCCTGAACTTCTCTCTAAACCCCCAGGGATCGGCATCGAACTCTCTCCTGTACTCGATTATCTTGAGCCTATCCTCCCTCGAGGTTAACGCGTTCACCTCTACGCATAAACCAAACCTGTCGAGCAACTGTGGTCTTAGCTCGCCTTCTTCGGGATTCATCGTACCGATGAGTATGAAGCGTGATGGGTGGGAAACAGATATTCCTTCTCTCTCAACAATGTTAACGCCCATGGCTGCCGCGTCTAAGATGATGTTGACAAGATGGTCATCAAGCAAGTTTACCTCATCGATATACAGTATATTCCTGTTTGCTCTAGCCAAGATGCCTGGCTCTAATGCTTTAACACCTTCTTTTAGAGCTCTCTTGATATCAAGTGTGCCTACAACCATATCCTCAGTAGCTGATAAGGGTAAGTTCACGATAGTCATCTTTTTCTCAATCCATGGCAGCTTACCTTCTTTCTTGTACCTCTCTTGACAGGATCCACACATGAGTCTTAAGTCCTCGGGATGACAGTTGAAGGGACAGCCCTTAACAACCTTTATCTTGGGAAGCAGATCTGCTAGTGCTCGTACTGCAGTTGACTTCCCGGTGCCCTTATCCCCTCTTATCAGCACTCCTCCAATAGTAGGGTCTATCGCGTTGACCAGTAATGCTTTCTTCATTAACTCCTGCCCGACTATTGCTGTGAACGGAAATGTCACGAATTCGTGATGCACAGTGTCTCTCCTCCACGTTTTGCTCTAAGTAATCTTCAGTATTCTACCAGGGTTGCACCTGTTACTGTAAGAGTATGCACCTGGGTGTACCAGTCTATAGAACTAGGTGTACCAAATAAAAGCTTTATTCTAACTTAGGCCTAGATGGGAACCTCTCTTGGCAGAAGCTAGAGATTACATTCTCAAACGAGAAGAGCATCTAGGTAATATTTTTGTAGTTAGGGATCAGAGTCACAAAGGTCTTTGCAAGTTGCAAGAATGTTAAGTCGGTGCTGACAGGGTCAATGTTATTAACGAATTACCAGATAATTCATTTAGCCACCCCTTTGACCCAGTAGCGATTGTAACCTAGGTAATGATGATAAATCCGATTGATAAGGTGAGGCTGCCATCACGTGGAGAAAAGGCTTAGAACACCTAGACGAGCCCTACAGATCTCTGCTTGAAAAGCTCCTAGAATGTCTAAAGAAAGTCTTTGGCGACAAGCTCTACTCCGTGGTAGTATACGGAAGCGTTGCACGAGGTGATTATAGGAGAGATAGTGATGTAGATCTCGTGGTTGTGGCTGAGGATTTGCCTCGTAGAAGATTTGCTAGGATAGAGTTATTCGAGAGAGCGGAAGAGTGCTTGGAGAAGGACTTAGATATGTTGATGGAGAGGGGCTATTTCATATCCTTCTCGCCGATCATTAAGACTCCTATAGAGGCGTCGAAAATCTCGCCGCTGTACCTAGATATGGTAGAGGACTCTGTAATACTTTATGATAAAAACAATTTCTTCGAGTCAATACTTGATAGGCTTGCCAAGACTCTGAAAAACCTCGGCGCTGAGAGAGTCAGGATTGGCAAGAAATGGTATTGGAGGTTAAAGAAAGACCACAAGTTCGGGGAAGTGATTGTCATTGAATAGCTTAAAGCTAGCTGAATCTAACATGAGACAAGCTTGTGAAAGACTTGTACATGCCGAAGAGGCTTTAGAGAGAGGGGAAATTATCCCTATGTTGTGCGTCAATGCCAAGAAGCTGTATAGCGCTCAAAGCCGCGTTAAGACTAGTGGGGGTAGAGCCGCCTAAATGGCATGATGTAGGACCTGTACTAAAGAGGGAGAGAAACAGGTTTCCAGAATGGTTTCAAAAAATAGCAGACAAACTCGCATCAATATCTAGGAAACTGAGAAAGGAAAGAGAATTAGCAATGTACGGTGATGAAGAAGCCATGATTCCGCCAGAAGAACTCTATTCTCGCGAAGACGCCGAAGAAGCATTAAGTTATGCTAAATACGTAGTATCAATGGTGAGTAAACTTTTAGAAGAGGTTTCTAAGAGTTAGGGGATAGTCATAGAGTACTGGTACTCTGATCCATCCTTCATAACTATCTTGACTATGTAATGACCTGAAGGAACATCTCTTATAGATATTGTTATAATCTTAAGTTCTCTAGGTTTTAAATTGATTATAGCTGGTTCTAGGACGTAGACTCTGCCATCAGGAGAGATAAGATATATAGTATCTATTGTTGCAGTCGTGTTACCAGTATTTCTTATGTAGAGGGTTAGCAGGTCTCCCTCCAGCTTGTGAGCATCTACTTTTATCTTTCTTATGTCGAAGAATTGTATCTGGTATGGTGATGAGTGGATTGTTAGCCACGAGTACAAGGCTATACTAGCAACTATCGTTATAATCACTAGTACTAAGAGTGCTACTATTGTGAAGACAGCCTTACTTGTCTTAGTCAACCCATAGCCCCTTCTAGGCATAATTGGTAGTCTATTAGCTATGATGTCTATAAATAGAAAATTAATTTTTAGCCATTATTTTACTCCTGAAAACACGCTAACAGTAGTAATACTTGGAATAAGGATTGTATTTATGGGGATAGCTCTAATAACGATATTATCTCTTTTTTTACATCTTCTATGATCTCGTCTAGTTTACCAGTAATCTCTGGCGTCATCTTGTCTGAGATAGTGTATGGGTCAACTACTTCTACTCCTATGAGGAATACTTTTCTAGGAGCTGATAGTCCTAGTGCTCTCATAGTTTTTAGTGCTTCGGGTATACCCGTGTAATGTGGTATGAGGAGACTAGTACCCTTTATAGAGTCTTCTGGTAACACGACTACTTCTCCGGGTCTCAGCTTACCAGTATGTATAGCATCTACTATTATTACCCGGTCATAGCCCTCCATATAGTCTATGATGGCAAAACCAGTCTTAACAGCTATCTCTACGCTCAAACCCAGGCTAACAAGCTGATCCCGGAGTTTCTCTCCCAAGACAAGCCCTATCTTATCATCTGAGAATAAGGGGTTTCCTAAAAAAAGTATTAGTGTATTAGGTTTTTGGTCCAAGCCTTACCTTCCTCAATAAGTTGCCATTGTTATCGTAGAAGTACAGGACTAGCGGCATTGAGCCAGGAGCTGCGTGTGTTGCGCATGCATGGCATGGATCGTATGCTCTAAAGGCCATCTCTACTATGTTTAGTAAGCCCTCGTCTACTTCTCCTCCTTTTATAAAGCTCCTAGCGGCTTTGTCCACTGATAAGGCTATCCTGGCGGCGTTGTGCTGTGTAGCTACTAATAGGTTTGCCTTCTTAATTATCCCCTTCTCATCCGTCTCGTAGTGGTGTATAAGTACTCCTCTCGGTGCTTCTATTACCCCTATCCCCACGCTTGGGGTCTCTGTCGGCAGTTCTCTAACATGCTTGTCTGCTATATCAGGGTCTTCTACTAGCTCTTTTATCCTCTCAGCAGCATACAGCATTTCTATTACTCTTGCCCAGTGGAATGCTAGTGTGCTATGTACTGGTTTGCCACCCATGATCTCGTACATCTCCTCGTACGCTTCCTGTGCCATTGGGGTAGCCATGCCATCAGCAGCATTAAGCCTAGCTAATGGCGCTACCGCGAAGATGCCGCTATCCTCGCCATCAACAAATCCTTTCCACCCAACTCCACGCAGGTAAGAGAACCTAACATAGGTCCATGGCTCTACATGCTCTGCAATATACTTGGTATAGTCTCTTACGTGGAATTTCGCGTATTCGCGTCCTTTGGGATCAACAACTCTTATCATGCCGTCATAGAAGTTTACCCTGTTCTTGTCATCTACTAGTCCCATATAGTAGGTTCTATGTGTGAACGCCTCGTCTCTTATCAGGTTCATATACTCCTCATTTGATAATACTATTTTCTTAAAGACGTCATAGGTAAATGTTGCCAGGTCTAGGGCAGTCTTCGCCAATTCTTTGAGATCTCTTAGAGTCTCATCGTCCAGGGGCTTGGCTATCCCACCAGGTAATCCAAATACCGGGTGTACTGCTTTGCCAGCAATACGCTCCATCATTTTTCTGACCATCTTTCTCGACTTAATGACTTTCAGCCCTGCCTCCATGCCAACCTTCTTTATAACGCCTAGGATGTTTCTCTCAGCCTTAGGAGCCTTAGGTCCTACTATGAAGTCTGGGCCACCGAGTATATAGACGTGTAGTGCGTGGTCTTCTAGCATGAACATGTTGTAGACTAGTTCTCTTATCTTGACAGCTGCTGGCGGTGGCGAGACCTTGTATAAGTCGTCGAGCGTCTTGGTAGCAGCCATGTGATGGGCTGTGGGGCATACTCCACAGATTCTAGAAGTTATCTGTGGGGCATCCTCAGCCGGCCTGCCCACGAGGAACTTCTCGAATCCTCTAAGCTCTGGTATCTGGAAGTATGCCTTGATAGCGTTTCCTTCATCGTCTAAGAATATGACTATCTTGCCGTGACCCTCAAGTCTTGTAATAGGATCTATAACTACCTCGCGTGCCATGTCTTAATCACCTCTTAGTAACTCTTTTCTTTAGAAGCGAGGCCGGCAATGAGTATCTATAGAACCATCCAACAGGATCAACTATCTTCTCCTCAATGAACTTCTTAGCTTCTTCTTCATCATCAATATCGATGATCGATGCCAGGTAAGACACTACCCTAGCGCCAAAATCAATAGTGTCATCTAATGGCCCGTAGCACCCAGTACACGGCATTCCTCCCTTTATACAAAGTGCTTTACAACCGCTCCTAGTCACTGGACCTAAGCATAGTACTCCTTGAGCCAGATAACATTTCTCTGGATCTAGCTGTACCTCGTGTGGTCTCTTGAAGTCTTTTATTCTGATCTTCTCAGGCTTTGTCTTGTTTAATGGACATTCATCACATAACGACCTAGTACCAGCTAGTACTGTACCAGGTGCTGGCGGAGTCTTATCTAACAATCTCTGTAATGCTTCTCGAATAGTATCAGGTGTTGGCGGGCACCCAGGTATATAGTAGTCTACTTTTATTACCTCGTTTAGGGGTTTAGCATACTCTAGGAATGATGGTAGCCTGAGCTTGCCTTCCGGTGTCTTGATTTCTTCCTGGGGCTCAATGCCCTCCGGGTTCTCTACTGTGGGACTTTCATGGTAGATGTACTTGTATATGTCTTCTTTTCTCCACAAGTTTGCGAGTCCGGGTATTCCGCCCAGGTGTGCGCAACTACCGAATGCTACTACTAGTTTCGATTTCCTACGTAGTAGTTTAACCATCTCTTCGTGTTCTGAGAGCCTTATAGCGCCGTTAATGAATGATATATCAATTGATTTATCTGGCATTTTCTCTACGTCTTCTTTCTTGAAATCCATAGCTACTGGCCAGAACACTATGTCGGCGATCTCCACTAGTTTTAACAAATCCTCGGCTAAGTCGACTACGGCTTCCTCACATCCTCCACAACTTGCACACCAATATAGGGCTATTTTGAGTTTTTTGCCTTCAGACATATCATGCCACCTCCTAGGATTTGAGATAAGCTTTTATGGGGCCGAGTTTCCGGATTTCTTCAACAAACTCTGTTATTATCTTAGCTGCTCTCTCGCCCTCGCTAGCTGATATCCATTCTAGCCTCACACGTTCCTCGAGACCTAGTTGTCTTAGTAGTTTCTTCAGCAAGAAGTATCTGCGCATGGTATGATAGTTGCCGCTGATATAATGACAGTCTCCTGGATGACAACCAGTTATGAGTACACCGTCTGCTCCCTTAGCCAGTGCCATTAACACCATTTCTGGCGTTACTCTGCTAGAACACATTAGCCTCACTACTCTAACATTATGAGGATAGCTGAGCCTCGAGGTACCTGCTAGGTCTAGGCCTGCGTAGGAGCACCAGTTGCAGGCGAATATTACTATCTTAGGCTCAAACCCGGCTGAGCCAGGACTCTCCGTCATGATTCTCACCCTATGAGAGCTGATAACTCTGCTCTAAGTTGTTCATTTGTGAAGTAGTTCTGCTGCATAGCTCCTGATGGACACGTGGCAGCACATGCTCCACAACCCTTGCACTTCACAGGGTCTACCTTAGCTAC